>NZ_DASTBH010000228.1:0-24648 GCF_035712165.1 Actinophytocola sp.
GTAGGCGATCGCGTAGCTGGCGGCGGCGGCCAGCAACGCCAGCGCACCCCAGCTCGCCATGCCCTCGGCGTGCCACGGGGCGAAGATCAGCAGTACCCCGGCGAAGCCGAGCAGCAGCCCGCCCAGCCGGACCGGGGAGGCGGACCGCTCGGTGCCGATCCCGATCCCGATGAGTAGCGCCCACAACGGGGTTGTGGCGTTGAGCACACCGGCCACTCCGGTGTCCACGGTCAGCTCACCGACGGCGAACAGGGTGAACGGGATCACGTTGCCGAAGATCGCCGCGACGACCATGTGGCCCCACACCCAGCGCTCCCGGGGCAGCCGCTGCGCGGTGGCCAGACACAGCGTGACCAGCAGGCCGGCCCCGAGCACCGAGCGGATCAGCGCGATCTGCACCGGCGAGAACCCCTGCAGGGCGAGTTTGATCCACAGGAAGCTCGATCCCCAGAGCAGGGCCAACAGGCCCATCCGAACCAGGCTGCCACGGTTTCCGCTGATCACGGCCTCACGTTGCCGCAGGAAACCCGCCAGGACAAGTGAATAGTGATACATGAACCGTTAAGCAAAGCTGTAAGCTCGCGGCGTGCTCGACGTTCGCCGGATGCAGGTGCTGCGCGCTGTGGTGACCAGCGGTTCGATCACCGCGGCTGCCGCCAATCTTGGTTTCACCCCGTCCGCGGTGAGCCAGCAGATCGCCGCCCTGGAGCGCGAGACCGGGCTCCCGCTGCTCGAGCGGATCGGCCGGGGCGTGCGCCCGACCGCGGCCGGCACGCTGCTCACCGAGCACGCCGGGATCATCTGCCGGCGCGTCGCCGAGGCCGAGTTGGCGCTGGCCGACCTGCGCGCCGGACGCACCGGCCGGATCGCCATCCGCTACTTCGCCACCGCCGGCCTGGCCCTGGTGCCACCGGCGCTGGCCACCCTGCGCCGCGAGCACCCCGGCGTGCAGGTCGACCTGAAGCTGACCGACCCGGAGGACCCGTTGCCGGAGGTGCGGCAGGGCCGGGCGGACGTGGCGATCGTGGTGGTGCCGCCCGGCACCGACCCGGCCTCGGACGGCATCCGGCTGGTGCACCTGCTGGACGACCCGTACCGGGTGGTGCTCCCGCGCGGCCACCGGCTCCAGCGCAAGCGGGTGATCGACCTGGCCGACCTGGCCGAGGAACCCTGGGTGGGCAACGAGTGGCCGATCGGGCCGTGCGTGCGGCTGGTGCTGGACGGCTGCGCCGCCGCCGGGTTCACGCCGAGCTTCGTGGTGGAGTCCGAGGACTACGCGACCGCCCAGGGGTTCGTCGCGGCCGGGCTGGGGGTCAGCCTGATCCCACGGCTGGGCCTGGGCAGCCCGCATCCCGGCGTGGTGGTGCGCCGGGTGACCCGACCGGAGCCGGTCCGGGTGATCCAGGCCGCGGTCCGCGCGTCCGCGCTGGACACCCCGGCCATGACCTGCCTGCTCACGGCCTTGCGCTCGGCCGCGTCCCTAGCTGTTTCATAGGGCGCGCGCGGTCATCCCCCCGGACCCGCCGCGACGAAGTCGTCGATGAGCAGCCGGCCGTCCCGCTCGGCCATGGAGAAGGCGTAGACCTCGGTGGACTGGGCGCCCGTCTTGGCCGTCATCTTCAGCACCGCCCCGACCTGGTTGCCCTTGGCGGTGGACTGCAGCACCTCGACCGCGCTGATCTGGGCCCACGCCTGGTTGTAGGCGTCCTGCGTGCCGTACCGGCCCCGGGCCTGGTCGGTCAGCAGCTGCCAGGCCGCCGCCGGGTTGGCCGGCAGCAGTCCGAAGTACTGCCGGATGACCGCCTCCGGGTTGAGCGCCGCCGGCACGTTCGGCGCCGCAGCGCTGGACGAGCCCGCCGGTTTGCTGGTCGTGGTCGTCGCGGTGGTGGTGGTCGGCGCCGCGCTCGCGGTGGTCGAGCTCGGCGGCGCGGCCCGCGAACTGGACAGCGGGGCCTGCTGGGACTGGGACTGCGGGTCCGGCTGGTTCCGGGTGAAGAAGCTGGCGACCAGGATGCCGACCAGCGCCGCGACCACGATCGCCACCACGGTCAGCACGATCGAGCGCACGTTGCGCGGGCTCGACGGCCGGATGGCGTGCTGCGGCGGCCGGCCGTTGGCCGGGCGGGCCGGCGGCGGTGGCTCGGTCAGCGGATGCGCGTCCAACCGGGTGGCCTCGGTGCCCAGGGGCGGGCTCGGCGGGCCGACCGGCAGCGACCCGCGCATCGGCGGGATCACGTCGGTCCGGCCGGCCAGCATCGCCGGTTTGCCGGCGGCGACCGCGGCCAGCCCGTCCCGCGCGGCCACCATGGTGGGCCGGTCGTTGGGGTCCGGACGCAGCAGCGACATCAGCAGCGCGGTGAGCGGCCCGGCCTGCCGCGGCGGGCTGACCCGCCCGGCGGCCACCGCGTACAGCAGCGCCAGCGTGTTCTCGCCCAGCCCGAACGGCGAGTGGCCCTCCACCGCGGTGTACAGCGTGGAGCCCAGCGAGAAGACGTCCGAGGCGGCGGTCGGCTCGTGGCCCTTGGCCACCTCGGGGGCGAGGTAGGCGGGGGTGCCGGCGAGCATCCCGGTCGCGGTCACCGTGACGTCGCCGGTGGCCCGGGAGATGCCGAAGTCGGTGATCTTGACGGTGCCGTCGTCACCGAGCAGCACGTTGGCCGGCTTGACCTCGCGGTGCACGATGCCGGCGGCGTGCGCGGCGATCAGCGCGGAGGCCACGCTGGTGCCGATCCGGGCGACCTGTTCCGGGGGCAGCGGTCCCTGCTCGGCGAGCACGGTCGCCAGGCTGCGCGACGGCAGGTACTCCATGACCAGCCACGGCTCGCCCTCGTGCTCGGCCACGTCGTAGACGGTGACCGCGTTCGGATGCGAGAGCCGGGCGGCGATCCGGCCCTCCCGCATCGAACGCAGCCGGGCCTCCTCCGCCTGGGCCAGGCTCAGGTCCGCGTGCAGCAGGAGTTGCTTGACCGCGACCGTGCGATGCAGCCGTTCGTCGAGGGCCTGCCACACCACACCCATGGCCCCGCTGCCGATCCGGGCGCCAAGGCGGTAGCGGCCGGCCACCACCCGGTCTTCAGTGGTCAACAAAGGCTCCCGTGATGATCAGGGCGAGGGCGGTTCCGTCACGGCACGGCCGGGCCGCCGGTGCCCGGCGCCGTCGTCGTTGTCCCCTGCGCGGGGGTCGTCGTCGTCGGGGTCGGGGTGGTCGTGGTGGTCACCCGACGGGGGGTCGTCGTGGTCGTGGGGGGATTGGTGGTGGTCGTCGTCGTGGTCGTCGTGGTCCGTGACGACGTGGTGGTCGTGGTCGGCGGCGCCTCGGTGGTGGTTGTCGTCTCCGTGCTGGTGGGCGCGACGACCTCGCCCTGCGCCGGCGGCGGGTTGTTGGTGACCGGGGTGTCCTGGTTGATCAGGATCCAGGCCAGGCCCGCGATCAGCGCGACCAGCAGCGCGGCGGACAGCCCCAGAATGACCCCGCGGGAGTGGTCGGCCTTGCGCGGCGGCGGTGGTGGCGCGATCGACGGGCGGGACCGGACCAGCTGGGTCTCGGCGGCGACCACCCGGGTCGGCTCGTCCGCCTCCGGGACCGGCAGCACGGGTGCGACCGGCATCCGGGGCATGGAGCTGAACGCCGGGTTCTCACCGCGGGCCACCGCGGTGAGCATGTCCCGGGCCTGCGCCGTGTTCGGCCGCAGCGTCGGGTCGGTGGCGAGCATGGCGTTCAGCACGTCGGTCAGCGGCCCGGCGACCCGCGGCGGGTTGATCTTCCCGGCGGCCACCTTGTGCAGCAGACCCAGCGTGTTGTCGGACAGCCCGAACGGCGGCTCACCCTCGACGGCCGCGTACAGCGTCGAGCCCAGCGAGAACACGTCGGAGGCCGGGGAGGGCTCCTTGCCGATGGCCATCTCCGGGGCCAGGTAGGCCGGGGTCCCGGCGATCATTCCGGTCTTGGTGACCGTCACGTCGTCGTTGGACCGGGAGATGCCGAAGTCGGTGATCTTCACCGAGCCGTCGTTGCCGAGCAGGATGTTCCCCGGCTTGACGTCCCGGTGCACGATGCCGGCGGCGTGCGCGGCCACCAGCGCGGCCGCCGAGCTGGCGCCGATCCGGGCGACCTCACGCGGGTCGAGCGGGCCCTGCTCGCTGAGCACCATGGCCAGGCTCCGCGACGGCAGGTACTCCATGATCAGACAGGGCGCGCCGTCCTCGTCGACCACGTCGTACACCGCGATCGCGTTGGCGTGGTGCAGCTTGGCGGCGATCCGGCCCTCGCGCAGGCACCGCTCCACGGCCTCGGTGGCCTCGTCGTCCGGCAGACCGGGCGAGAGCAGCACCTTCTTCACGGCGACGGTGCGGTTCAGCCGCTCGTCGTGGGCCCGGTAGACGACGCCCATCGCGCCGGTGCCGATCCGGTTGAGCACGCGGTAACGTCCGGCGACGATCCGGCCTTCGTCGGTCATCGCTCAGACTCCAAGGTTGCTGCCGTCAGCGTCACGCAACCTCCCTTGAAGCGTGCCCGCGCGATCCCGCCCGCCACAGGTTAAGCCGCTCACGCTCTGCACACGGAGGCAGGACGGGTGTAGTACACGCACGGCAGAACATTACGCCGGATGGGTGCCGTTCGCTTGACGCCCGGGGTCCGTTCAGCCCCGGGAAGCGGAGCGGATCTGCGCGCCGACGATCCGTTGGGGAAGCGTATCCGTAATCTTCAGAAGTTGCTGAATCCGCAGGTAGGTGCCGTCGGGCAGGCGCATCCGGACGCTGGCGAGCACGCCGTCGTCCTGCTCCCGGACCTCCAGCACGTGGACATCGGTCACACTCGCCCAGGAGCGGACGAACTCGGCCAGGTCGGTACCCAGCGCTGTCGCGTCCAGCAGCGAGAACGCCCGGTCGGGGGATTTCTGAATCAGGTCGTAGTACCGCAGGACCAGGGCCAGCTTGGACGGGGACGGGTCGACCGTGACCACCGGCGCGTCGGTGATGCTGGTGGTGCTGACCGGGGCATCGGTCAGCACCGGACCGCCGGTGTTCTCGATCACCCCGGTGGCCCGGGTCTCCCGCTCGGAGAGCCCGGGCGCGTTGTGCACGCCCCGCCCGGGCACCGCGCTGTTGAGCAGGTCGGGCAGCAGCGCGCGTTCCCCGGTGATCCCGAGATCCGGCCGGGCGGACCGCGGACCGGACGCGTTCTGGTGGCTGATCATGGATCCGATGCCGATCGCGACGCACAGGGCGAGCGCGCTCAGGCCGAGACAGATGACCTTGGCGAGGTGGACGCCGGTGTAGTGGGGACGGCGATGGGGAGTGGGCGGGTGTGGGGACGGGTCGGTCTCGGAGGGTCTCTCGGCCTCGTCGGCATCCGGCGGCTCGTCGTCCCGCGGTGGGGCCGGACCCGCTCGCCCGGTCCGCCGCGGCCGCCGGCTGATCAGATCCTTGGCGTGCACCGACCCGGAGCGGTGGTGCCGGCCAGTCGTCGGATGTTCCACTGCGCTGAATCCCTGCGGAGGTTGCTGTCATCGCACGCGGTCGTCGCGTTGCGCGTTTGGAGGAACTCGTACCGTAGTCAACGCTGTCCGCGCCACTTGTTCGCGATGTAGCACCCGAAGGTGGCGACCAATGACGTTGATCTTCACTCAATTGGGGCATTTGTTGACTGTCTGGCGGTAGACCTCGGAGCGCTCGACGCCGGCGCTCATCCGGCCGACCTGTCGCTGATGATCCGAGGATCCGGCCCCGAGCTGAAGGTGAGCTGACGTTCCACCGGCTTGCTCCGGCCGTCCTTGAACACCAGCAGCAGCTTGGTCCTGGTGGTCCACCAGGCCCGGTCGACGGACACCTTCCGGATCTCGATCCGCTCGATCCCGGCGTAGCGGCGGCTGATCCCGGCCGCACCGTCCTGCCGCATCCGCCCGCTGGTCAGTTCGTAGGCGGCCCTGGGGTTCTCGACGACCTGGTGGAAGTACATCTCGGTGAGGGCGCCGATCGACCTCGGCGCCGGTTGCGCCAGCGCCGCCGCCCCGCTCGGGCCGGCGGCCGCGAACGGCGTCATCGTCGGGGTCGGCGCCCGGGTCGGCGCCGCAGCGGGCCCGACCGGCGGACCAGCCGGGACGGGCGGCGCGGCCTGCGGTATCGCTCGCGGGCCGGCGGCGACCGCACTCGGCGGCCGCGCTGCGGTGGCCGTGGTCGTCCGGGCCGGGGTCGGATCGGCGGCCGGGGCCGGGCCGGCCGGCGGGCGCCCGGTGGTGGGCAGATCGGCGATCGTCAGCCGTTGGCTCGGCTGCGCCGGCAGCGCCTCGATGCTGTTGCGCCGGCTTGAATGTCCGTTCAGCAAGATCGTCGCGAGACCCATCGCGAAGGCCACGAACGCGGCGGTGCCGCCGGCGAACCAGGCGGCCCGGCGCCAGGTGCGGGGCGGCGTCACCGATGCCGGGATCGTGCCGAGGTTGAACTTCTGCAGCCCGGTCGGCGGATCCTGCCAGGTCTCGCCGAACTCCGCGGCCGACTGCTCGGACAGTTCGAGCGACGTGATCTCCCAGTTCGTTTCGCTCGTACCACGCCGATGCCTGCCCCGGTCCGACCGCGCCGCGATCAACCTCGACCAACCCGAAATGCTCACTCAGGCAACGGTATTTGGTTGCACAGCGTTGGAACGCTCGGGCGAAGCCGTTCCGCTTCGGCCACTCGGGCGAGTGAACACAGTGGGCATTACGCCCACTGCTCGTCTTGTTACTCGCCGGTCCGATAACGCTGTTGGGTTGCCTGCAGCGCTTTCGTTGCCGTGAGGCCGGAGCCCGCCCCCAGCAGGATCGCCAGGGTGTCGGCGAAACCGGCGCCGTTGGTCAGCAGCCAGGCGACCAGCGCGGCCGCCGTGGTGATGCCGGCGACCGGCCAGCGGCTGCGCACCCACTGGGCGACCGGTGCGCCGCCGGCCCGCTTGTTGGCGGCCGAGTTCAGCATGGCCAGGTAGCCGACGTGAGCCAGGGTCGCGATCACGGCCGCGATGGCGATGATGATGGCGATCAGGTTGAGCATGACTCCAGTGTGCCCGTGTTCGAGATGTACCGGGATGGGTGATGCCCCTGATATGGCCCGGAGCTGTGTTCGATCGGTGGCCGGTCAGCGCCCGAGCGGGCCGCGGCCCAGGGTGAGCAGCGCCATCGCCAGCTGCTGCCCTTCCTTGCCGAGCTCGCGGTACCGGGCCAGCACATCGTTCTCCCGGTTGAGCACCAGCCGGGTCCCGCCACTGGCCAGCCGGACCCGGCCGATCGTCTGGGAGATCTCCGTGCGGCGCTTGACCAGGCGCAGGATCTCGCCGTCCAGCCAGTCGATCTCCTGGCGCAGCTCGGCGATCTGTTCGGGTCCGGGCAGGGCGTCCGGGGTGGTCGGTTCGGGCGAGGCGGTGGTCATCGTGGTCCTCTGTGTCTGTCGTGGAGTCGGACCCTGGAGCGATGCGAAGCCCCGGGTCCGTGGACTCCGGGGCTTCGGTGTGGTCTGTCTGTGCCTACGCGACCACGGGAGCCGGAGTCCGGTTCCCGTAGAAAAACTCGAAGTAGCGCGTCCGCACGCCGCTGATTCTGGCACACCCGCCCGGTCGGGTCGATCCCTGTGCTCAAGCCGATGTCGAGCGCGGGTCGGCCACCGGCGCGGCGCGGGTGCCACGGGACGTGGGTGCCGCCCGGTACCGTTGTGGGCACGATGAGCGCTCTGTTCGAAATCCCGGTGCAGTCCCCACGACGCAAGCCCGATCCGGCCGCGCTGCTCGCCGATCTCAACGACGCCCAACGGCGCGCGGTCGAGCACACCGGCTCGCCGCTGCTCGTGGTCGCCGGGGCGGGTTCCGGCAAGACCAGGGTGCTCACCCGGCGGATCGCCTACCTCCTCGCCGACCGGGGCGTGCATCCCGGCCAGATCATGGCGATCACCTTCACCAACAAGGCCGCCGCCGAGATGAAGGAGCGGGTCGCCGACCTGGTCGGCAGGCGGGCCAATGCCATGTGGGTGTCCACGTTCCACTCGATGTGCGTGCGGGTGCTGCGCCGGGACGCCAAGACCCTGGGCATGAAGTCGAGCTTCTCGGTCTACGACGCCGACGACTCGCGGCGGCTGATCACGCTCGTCGCGCGGGATCTCGACCTGGACCCCAAGCGCTACCCGGCCCGGACCCTCGCGGTCGCCGTGTCCAACCTGAAGAACGAGCTGATCGACCCGGAGGCGGCGCGGGCGGCCGCCACCAACGATCTCGAGCGCCGGGTCGCCGAGGTCTACGCCGAGTACCAGTTGCGGCTCGGGCAGGCCAACGCGTTCGACTTCGACGACTTGATCATGCGCACGGTCGAGCTGCTGCAACGGTTTCCGGACGTCGCCGAGTACTACCGGCGCCGGTTCCGGCACGTGCTCGTCGACGAGTACCAGGACACCAACCACGCCCAGTACGTGCTGGTCCGCGAGCTGGTGGGCACCGACGACCCGGCCGAGCTGTGCGTCGTCGGCGACGCCGACCAGTCGATCTACGCCTTCCGCGGCGCGTCCATCCGCAACATCGTCGAGTTCGAGCGGGACTACCCGCAGGCCACGACGATCATGCTGGAGCAGAACTACCGGTCCACCCAGACGATCCTCTCCGCCGCCAACGCGGTGATCTCGCGCAACCCCAACCGCAAGGACAAGCGGCTGTGGAGCGCCTCCGGTGACGGCGAGAAGATCGTCGGCTATGTCGGCGACAACGACCGCGACGAGGCCGCCTTCGTGGCCGCGGAGATCGACCGGCTGGTCGACTCCGGCGACCTGCGCAACGGCGACATCGCGGTGTTCTACCGGACCAACAACCAGTCCCGGGTGTTCGAGGAGATCTTCATTCGGCTCGGCCTGCCCTACCGGGTGGTCGGCGGGGTGCGCTTCTACGAGCGGCGCGAGGTCCGCGACGCGCTGGCCTACCTGCGGGTGCTGGCCAACCCGGAGGACACGGTCAGCCTGCGGCGGATCCTCAACGTGCCCAAGCGGGGGATCGGCGACCGGGCCGAGGCGTGCGTGTCCACCCATGCCGAGCGGGAACGGATCTCCTTCGCCGCGGCGCTGCGGGACGCCGCGGCCGGCCGGGTCGGCCTGCTCAACCCGCGCTCGACCCGGGCCATCGCCGGCTTCGTCGAGCTGGTCGACGAACTGCGCGCGCTGATCGACGACGGACTGGACGTGGCCGAGGTGCTGGAGGCGGTGCTGGAGCGCACCGGCTACCGGGCCGAGCTGGACAGCAGCGAGGACCCGCAGGACGCCACCCGGCTGGAGAACCTCAACGAGCTGGTCAACGTGGCCCGCGAGTTCGCCACCGACGACCTGCCCCCGGCGGCCGACCCCTCGGTCGAGCCGCCGGCGGTCGAGCCGGGATCGCTGGCCGCGTTCCTGGAGCGGGTCTCGCTGGTCGCCGACGCCGACGCGGTTCCGGACGCCGACGAGGGGGCCAGCGGCGTGGTCACGCTGATGACCCTGCACACCGCCAAGGGCCTGGAGTATCCGGCCGTGTTCCTGACCGGGTGGGAGGACGGCGTGTTCCCGCACCTGCGGGCGCTGAGCGATCCGGCCGAGCTGGCCGAGGAACGCCGGCTGGCCTACGTCGGGATCACCCGGGCCCAGCACCGGCTCTACGTCTCCCGCGCCATGGTCCGCTCGTCCTGGGGCCAGCCGGTGGCCAACCCGCCGTCCCGGTTCCTCGACGAGATTCCCGCCGACCTGGTGGAATGGCGCCGCCTGGAGCCCACGCGGTCCGCGCCGAGCGCCCCCACCTGGGCCGTCCGCCGGGGCGACCGTCCGGCCACCCCGCCTCGCGCCGCGATGAAGGGCTGGCAGGACACCCCGGCCCTCAACCTCGAGGTCGGTGACCGGGTCAACCACGACAAGTACGGCCTCGGCACGGTCGTCGCCACCGACGGCGCCGGCCCTCGCGCCACCGCCACCATCGACTTCGGCTCCGCCGGCACGATCCGGCTGATGCTCATCGGCAGCGTCCCCATGGTCAAACTCTGACCGCCTCTCCGGAATTTTGATGCGGTTGTTGCGTTCCGGGCAACGGTGCGGTGTCGGGGTGGATTGTGGCTGGGTGGCGTCACGGTCCCCTGAGGTCGCTGTTGGTCGGGCACGGACTTCCCACAAAGATCCGCGGGACATGTCCTAACCGAACGCCAGTGCGAAATTGTCGGTGTCCCCTGGTTCACTCCGCGCATGGATCTTCAGCGACGAGGGGGAGCGTGGATGTGGACGAGATTCTCTACGGCGTCCTGGCCGAGGGTGTCGGCCGCTACCTGGACGGCGTCGACCGGCTGGCGGCGGCCGCGCCCGAGGCCGCCGGGGCCGAACTGCGCAGGTTGTCCGCCGCCTGGCGGGCGCTGCTCGGCCTGCACCGGCCGGCGGGCACCCGGCACCGGTGCTCGGGGTGCGCCGGCCGCGCGGCGATCTGCACGGTCTGGCGGGTGGCCAGCGCCTACTTCCTGCGCCGGATCAGAGCTTGATGCCGCGAGCGGACAGCCACGGCGCGGGGTTGAGCTTCTTGCCGGTGGCGTCCCAGATCTCGAAGTGCAGGTGCGGGCCGGTGGAGTAACCGCGGTTGCCCATCCTGGCGATCTGCTGGCCGGCCTTGACCTTCTGCCCTTCCTTCACCGAGAAGGTGTCCACGTGGCCGTACACGCTGATCGTGCCGTCCTCGTGCTGCACCCGTACCCAGAGGCCGAAACCGCTGGCCGGGCCGGCCTCGACGACCGTGCCGTCGGCCACGGCGAGGATCGGGGTACCGATCTTGTTCGCGATGTCCACCCCGTAGTGGGTCGTTCCCCACCGGGCGCCGAAGCCGGACGTGAGCGTGCCCTCGGCGGGCTTGACGTACTTGGCCCGGGTGGCTTCCGCCTGCTTGGCCTGCAGGTCGGCGGCCAGCGCCTGGCTGAACTTCTCGCTCGCGGCCATCTTCTGGGCCACCAGCGGACCGTCGGCGGTCCGGGCCACGGTGAGGATGTCCGGCGCCAGCGAGGTGTCGCCACCCACGCCGAGCAGAGCCGAGGCGTCGCCACCGGAGAGCGGAGCGAGATCGTTGTTGGGCTGCTGGCCCGTGACCTGAAGCGTCTGTCCGGCCGCCGCGGCCGCGAAAGCGCCGAGTGCGACTGCGGCAACGACAACCTTGCCGCGCGCCGCCGAAGACGGAGTCGTGACGCGGTACGAGCCGGTGCTGCTACGGATGCCCTGGTTCCGCGTCGAGGCGTGTTCTGCCTCGACAGGGTCCCTGGGTTGCTGTCGGCCGCCGGGGGAGCGGTGTCGAGCCAAGGCCTGCCCTTCCGTGTTCCGGGGAGTCCGGCCGACACACCTGCGCTCGCGGGGACGAGCCTTCGGTGGGACACCGGGCGGGGAACCCGGTTGAGCCGGCGATCGGGGGTTGCCGACTCCGTCCTTTCGTGACCGGACCGTGACAACGGACCGGTGGACAGTAACGAGTAGGTGGCGGTGAGGGCAACAGTCGTAACGCGTGTCGGCCGATCGGGTGGTGAATCGACTGTCACCTGTACTGCGTAAACAACGGAGGGTGAGTTCGGTATTACCTAGATAATGTGACCGTCGTTACACTGGTCGGGGGGTTTCAACAGGCAACTGAACGCGGACTGGAGCGTCATGGCACCCGCCGCGGCGAGCCGGAGTCGCCCAACTTGCTAGCGTTCATGCCAATGACTGAGCGGACCCGAACGCCGCAGGCGCGTCCCGCGCGGGCGCGGCGTGAACCGGATGAGACCGTGGACAACGTCGTCCGGACCGAGCGACTCGGCTGGTCAGAACTTCCCAACCGGCTACGGCTGGCGCTGCTGCTCGCGGTGCTCGGCGCCGGCTGCACGGTGCTCGGTCTGATCCTCGGTCTGGTCCAGCCGGCTCCGGCGCCCGGCTACTCGGCCCTGCCCCTGCTGATCGCGCTGGCGGTGCTCCCGGCCGTGCTGGCGGTGGGCGCGATCGTGGCCGGCCGGCCGGTGTTCGCGGCCGGCGTCCTGATGGGCTTCGCCCTGCTGGCTCCCGGCCGGGCGGTGGCGGATTTGCAGCTGGCCTGGGACGCGCTGCTGGCCTCCCGGCCCGAGCTGCTGGTGCCGACCAGCCTGGCGCCGATGTCCCCGGCGGCGGGGCTGTGGATCCTGCTGGCCGGGCACGTGCTGGTGGCCCTCGCCGGCCTGCTGGCGGTCGGCGCGGGCGCGCAGCCGGGTTCGGCCTATGCCGAGGAGCTCGAGGTCCCGGCCGGCACATCGGACCGGGGTGGCCGCCGCTACCTGATCGGGTGGGCGCTGGTCTGCGGCACGGTCGCCACGGGCGGCCTGCTGCTGCCGGCCTTCTACTCGCACGACGCCTTCCAGCTCACTCCCGAGGTGGTGGTCAGCCCGTCCCTGGTGCTCGCCGGGGGTCTGCTGACCATCGCGGCGGTGGTGCTCGGCTGCGTCGTGTTCACCGCGAGCGCGGTACCGCCGGCACTGGCCAGGGGCGGGCTGGTCGGACTGTTCGCCGGGGTGGCCGCGGTGACCATGCCCGCCATCGTGGCCGGGCTGGCCGTACCCCGGCTCGACCCGGCGCCGGGCCCCTACATCGCGCTCGGCGCGACCGGGTTGCTGGTACTGATCGTCTACCTGCGTTCGGAGGGCCGGGTGCGAGAAGCTGACCACTCCCGGACCGAGCTGCTGCTGGAGGCCAACCGCCTGCACCTGCTCGCCGGCGCGCTGGGCATCGTCGCCGGGCTGGCCGCGCTCGCCGGTGGGCTGGGCACTCAGCTCGTGGTGGAAGCGGGCCTGGAGCAACCGGAGAGCTTCGCCAACCGGCAGCTGGTCCCGGCCGGAGTCATCGTCGGCCTGCTCGGCGCGGCGCTGCTGGTCGGCCGGTGGTCCGCCGCGGTCCGGCCGGCCTTCACGGTCTCGCTCGCCGCGGTGCTCGTCGTGGGGGCCGGCACCCTGGACGCCGCGCTCACCGGCGCCGGCATCAGCCCGGACGTCCACGTCGGGTTCGGGGTCTGGGCGACCGGGGTCGCGATGGCCCTCGCCGTCGTCGCGGCGATCTGCGCCGGGGTCGCCGGCAGCGCCGAACGCGACGAGGTCGACCTGACCGAGGGCCGCCTGAACCAACCGGTGGTCGTCCCGGCCGGAGCGGCCGGTGTCCTGGCGATCGGCGCCTTCGCGCTGCCCGCCGTGCGGGCGCCGGACTTCGCCGCGCCGGGCATCTGGTCGGACTTCCGGCTCGGGTCCTGGGGCCTGCTGCTCGGTCTGGGGGTCGTGATCGCGGTGTGCGTGCTCGCGCCGCTGTCCCGGGCCGAACGCGGCGCTTCCTTGTTATTGGGCGCCGCGGCCGTGGTCGGCGTGCACCTGCTCGAGTTCCCGCTCACCAGTGGCCGGGCCGCCGGAGCCACTCCGGGGCCTGGAACCTGGCTGTCGGCCGCGTGCCTGGTGGCGCTGCTGATCGCGGCGACGGCCGCGCTCGTCGGTGGTTCCCGGCGACGGTGAGCCATCGCACAGGATGCGGCGTGCCGGCCCGGTCGGGGTCTCGATACTGTCCTTTCGTCCGACGGACGCCGCATTCAGGAGACTGACGAGTGGATCTGTACGAGTACCAGGCGAAGGAGCTCTTCGCCGCGCATGGGGTTCCGGTACTGCCCGGCACCGTGGTGACCACGCCGGAGGAGGCCCGGGCCGCCGCCGAGCAGCTCGGCCAGACCGTGGTGGTCAAGGCCCAGGTGAAGACCGGCGGCCGGGGCAAGGCGGGCGGCGTCAAGCTGGCCGACAACCCCGACGAGGCGCAGGCGAAGGCCGAGGCGATCCTCGGGCTGGACATCAAGGGCCACGTCGTGCGCCGGGTGCTGGTCACACCGGCCTCCGACATCGCCGAGGAGTACTACTTCTCCTTCCTGCTCGACCGGGCGAACCGCACCTTCCTGGCCATGGCGTCCGCCGAGGGCGGCGTCGAGATCGAGCAGCTCGCCGTGGAGCGGCCGGAGGCCCTGGCCAAGATCGCGATCGACCCGCTGGCCGGCGTCGACCTGACCAAGGCCAGGGAGATCGTGACGGCGGCGAGGTTCCCGGCCGAGGTCGCCGAGCAGGCCGCCGAGGTGATCGTCAAGCTCTGGGACACCTTCGTCGCCGAGGACGCCACCCTCGTCGAGGTCAACCCGCTGGTCCGCGACCCGCGCGACCAGGTCGTCGCGCTGGACGGCAAGGTCACACTGGACGACAACGCCTCGTTCCGGCACCCCGGTCACGCCGCCCTGGTCGACCAGGGCGCCGAGGACCCGCTGGAGGCCGCCGCCAAGGCGAAGGACCTCAACTACGTCAAGCTGGACGGCCAGGTCGGGATCATCGGCAACGGCGCCGGGCTGGTGATGTCCACTCTGGACGTCGTGGCCTACGCGGGCGAGGAGTTCGGCGGGGTCAAGCCGGCCAACTTCCTCGACATCGGCGGCGGCGCCTCGGCCGAGGTGATGGCCAACGGCCTGGAGATCATCCTGTCCGACCCGGACGTGCGCAGCGTGTTCGTCAACGTCTTCGGTGGGATCACCGCCTGCGACGCCGTGGCCAACGGCATCGTGCAGGCCTTCCAACTGCTCAACTCGCGCGGCGACGAGGTGAACCGGCCGATCGTGGTGCGGCTGGACGGCAACAACGCCGTCGAGGGCCGCAAGATCCTCACCGACGCGGCGCTACCCGGCCTGCAGCAGGTGGACACCATGGACAACGCGGCCCGGGTGGCCGCCCAACTTGCCGCGCAGGGGGCCTGAGTCGCGATGGCGATCTTCCTCAACGAGAACTCGAAGATCATCGTTCAGGGTATGACCGGGTCCGAGGGCACCCGGCACACCCGGCGGATGCTGCGTGCCGGCAGCAACGTGGTCGGTGGCGTGACCCCCGGCAAGGGCGGAAAGAGCGCCGACTTCAGTGACGTCCGCTCCGGCCTGTTCCTGCCGGTGTACAACTCGGTCGGCGAGGCCATGGCCGCCACCGGCGCGGACGTGACCGTGGTGTTCGTTCCGCCCCGGTTCGCCAAGACGGCCGTGGTGGAGGCGATCGACGCCGGCATCGGGCTGGCCGTGGTGATCACCGAGGGCATCCCGGTGCACGACACGGCGAGCTTCTGGGCACACGCCTGCGCCACCGGCAACAAGACCCGGATCATCGGGCCGAACTGCCCGGGCGTGATCTCCCCCGGCAAGTCCAACGCCGGCATCATCCCGGCCGACATCACCGGCCCGGGCCGGATCGGCCTGGTGTCCAAGTCCGGCACGCTGACCTACCAGCTCATGTACGAGCTCCGCGACATCGGCTTCTCGTCGGCCGTGGGGATCGGCGGCGACCCGGTGATCGGCACGACGCACATCGACGCCCTGGCCGCGTTCCAGGACGACCCGGAGACCGAGCTGATCGTCATGATCGGTGAGATCGGCGGGGACGCCGAGGAGCGCGCGGCCGCCTACATCCGGGACAACGTCACCAAGCCGGTCGTCGGCTACGTGGCCGGCTTCACCGCGCCGGAGGGCAAGACCATGGGCCACGCCGGGGCCATCGTGTCCGGCTCCTCGGGCACCGCGGCGGCCAAGAAGGACGCCCTGGAGGCCGCCGGTGTCCGGGTGGGCAAGACCCCCTCGGAAACCGCCGAACTGGCCAGGTCACTGGTTCGCGCCTGATTGTCCGTCTTACGAACGTCGGGCCGGGCGTTGGTGTAGCGTCCGGCGCACCGACGGTCCAAATGAGCTGAGGAGAAGCGCGCGATGACCTACCCAGGCGGTGGACCAGGAGGGTTTCCTGGCCAGGGCCCGCAGCAGCCCCAACCGGGCCCCGGTTACGGAGCGCCGGCCGGCGGCGGCATGAAGCTGGGCATCCCGCAGATCGCGTATCTGGCCACGGCCGGCCTCGGTGTGCTGAACCTGTTCTTCGGGTTCGCCGCGCTGGCCGGTGAGGCGAGCTTCTTCGAGGCCCTCACCGGATGGGTTCCCGGGCTGCTGCTCATGTCGGGGCTGGCCGCGCTGGTCGGCTTCCTGCCCGGCGACAACAAGCCCGGACCGTGGCCCGCGATCTTCGCCATCGGCGGGATCGTCCCGTTCATGTTCACCGTCTTCCAGGCCAGTGGCGACCTGGGCACCGGCGGCGTGCTCATCATGATCTTCGGAATCCTCCAGATGCTCGCGGGGGTCGGCGCCTACCTGCTGGACGCGGGGATCATCAAGATGCCGCCGCCCGGCCAGCGCGGCCCGGTCTACGGCCAGCCCGGCGGCCAGTACGGCCCGCCGCCCGGGCAGCAGCAGTTCCCGCCGCCGCCCGGCCAGTACGGCCAGCCCGGCGCGCAGACGCAGTACCAGCCGCAGCCCGGCCAGTTCCCGCCGCCGGGACCGCAGCACCCCGGCACCCCGCCCGGCGGATACCCGCAGCAGGGCTGAAGTCGCGCGTCCTGGTGTCGATCCAGGCGCCTCGAGATCATGAGTCCCAAGTGGCCACCGGGCCACGCGCGGAGCCAACCCGTCAGCCATCCGGCTGGCGGGTTGGTCGTTTTGTGGAGAACGAGGGTGTCGAACCCTCCGCGGTGATCTTGCAAGGATCACCTGCGCGCCGGCGCGTTCCCCGTGCGCTCCCCTCCCAGGACTCGAACCTGGTGCCTCCCGGTTAACAGCCGGGCGTGCAACCCGTTACACCTCAGGGGATCGCGGAATTGTCGAGCAGCTCGGAAATGCGATGAATGGCATGCCAAAAAAGCGAGCCGCCCATCGGATTCCCGATGGGCGGCTCCCCTGGCATGACCTCTTTTTTCGGTCATGGCGGGAAGCCGGGCGCGTTGCTCATCAGCGCATACGCGGAGCGCGGGGCTCGCTTCCGCATGTTCGCCATGACCTCTCCTCTGTCTTCCTGGTGTCCTGTTCAGGATGCGTGGCGACGGGTGACCCGTCAACGCATTTGATTTCGGTGCACCTGAATAGGAGTGGGGCCGGGGCGCGGGGACAATAGGGCCTGTGTGGTTCGGCATTCTCGGCCCGCTCGAGGTCCGGTCGGCCGGCGGCGACCCGGTCGACGTCGGCGGTCCCCGGCAGCGCGCGCTGCTGGCCCTGCTGCTGCTCGACGCCGGCCGGGTGGTCGGCATCCCGCGACTGGTCGACGGGCTGTACGGCGAGCAGCCGCCGGGCGACGCGGGAAACGCGCTGCAGTCCCAGGTGTCCCGGTTGCGCCGCCGGCTCGGCGGGCTGATCGAGCTGCGGCCCGCCGGCTACCGGCTCGACGTCGACCCCGAGGACGTGGACGCGCACCGGTTCGAGCGCCTGGCCGGCGACGGCCGTCGGGCGCTGGCCGCGGGCGACGCGGCGACGGCGGGCCGCAGTGCTGCGCGAGGCGGGCGAACTGTGGCGGGGGCCGGCCCTTGCCGACGTGGCGGAGGCGCCGTTCGCCGGTCCCGCCGCGACCCGGCTGGCGGAGTTGCGGGTGGCGGCGGTCGAGGACCAGGCCGAGGCCCGGCTCGCGCTGGGCGAGCCGGACGGTCTGGTCGCCGACCTGCGGGCCCTGGTGGCCGCCTACCCGCTGCGCGAACGGTTACGCGGTCAGCTCATGCGCGCGCTGCACGGCGCCGGGCGGCCGGCCGAAGCGCTGGCGGTGTTCGAGGACGGCAGGCGGCGGCTGGCCGAGGAGCTCGGCGCGGATCCGTCCGCCGAGCTGACCGAGGCGCATCTGGCCGTGCTGCGCGGATCCGGACCGGCGCCGCGCGCGTTGCCGGCCCAGCTGACCAGCTTCGTCGGGCGGGAGGCGGAGCTGGCCCGGGTGCACGCGTTGCTGGCCGGCGCGCGGCTGGTCACGCTCACCGGGCCGGGTGGCGCCGGCAAGACCCGGCTGGCCGTCGAGACCGCCGCCCGGCACCCGGGCGAGGTGTCCTTTGTGGATCTGGCGCCGGCGGTCGACGTGCCCCGGGCGGTGCTGGGCGCGTTGGGGTTGCGCGAGTCCGGGCTGCTGCCGGCCACCGGCGGGCCGCCGGACACGGCCGGCCGGCTGGTGGCCGCGCTCGCCGACCGGCCGGTGCTGCTGGTGCTGGACAACTGTGAGCACGTGGTGGGTGCGGCGGCGGAGCTCACCCACCGGCTGCTGGCCGGTTGCCCGCGGCTGCGCGTGCTGGCCACCTCCCGGGAACCGCTCGGGATCACCGGGGAGGCGCTGCATCCGTTGCCACCGCTGTCGATCGGCTCGGCGGTGCGGCTGTTCACCGAGCGGGCCGCCGCGGTCGCACCGGGTTTCCGGGCTGACGACACGGTGCGCCGGATCTGTGCCGCCCTGGACGGGTTACCGCTGGCCATCGAGCTGGCCGCGGCCCGGCTGCGCACCCTGACGCTGGCCGAGGTCGAGTCCCGGTTGGACGACCGGTTCCGGTTGCTGTCCCGGGGCAGCCGCACCGCCGCGCCCCGGCACCAGACGCTGCGGGCGGTGGTCGAGTGGAGCTGGGACCTGCTCGACGCCGACGAGCGCACGCTGGCCGCCCGGTTCGCCGTGTTCGCCGGTGGCGCGTTGCGGGAGTCGGTCGCCGCGGTGTGCGGGCTGCCCGCCGACACGGCCGACGACCTGCTCGCCGGTCTGGTGGACAAGTCCTTCGTGGACGTCGAGGCGGGCCGGTACCGGATGCTGGAGACCATCCGGACCTTCTGCCTGGAGCGACTGGCCGAAGCCGGCGAGGAGGACCGGCTGCGGCGCGCGCACGCCGAGCATTTCCGGGACCTGGCCGCCACCGCGGACCCGCACCTGCGCCGGGCCGAGCAGCTGACCTGGCTGGCCCGGCTGTCCGCCGAGCACGGCAACCTGGACGCGGCGCTGCGGCACACGCTGGCCGCCCTGCCGGACCTCGCGCTGGGCCTGGTCGGTGCGCTGTCCTGGTACTGGTACCTGCGCGGGATGCGCGGCGAGATCGCACCGCTGGCCGCCGAGCTGTCCGACCGGGTGGCGGCGGCCGGCGAGGAGTACGCGCTGTGCGTGCTGTGGGCGGTGAACGGCGGGTCCGGACGGACCGAGCACGTCGAGCGGCTGCGGGAGATCATGACCACCCTGCCCGGCCCGGTACGCCAGCCCTACCTGCTGGTCGGCTGGGCGCTGTTCGCCGGGCCGCCGGGGCCGGACAGCCAGCCCGGGCCGCTGCTGGACTGGTTCACCACCCAGGCCGATCCGTGGCTCGCCGGGCTGGCCCGGTTCGGGCGCGCCTTCGGCGACTGGTACGCGGACGGCTCGGCGCTGGACGCGGCCGAGCAGGAGTGCGTCGCCGCGCTCGATCTGCTCGCCAGCACCGGCGACCGCTGGGCGACGGCCACCGCCCTCGACGCGCTGGCCACGTTCGCCGAGGCACGCGGCGACCTGTCCCGCTCGCTGGAGCTCACCGACCAGGCGCTGGCGGCGATGATGGCGCTCGGCGCCGTCGAGGAACTCGCCGACCTGCGCTGCCGCCGCGCCGACCGGCTGCTCGGCGCCGGTGACCTGGACGCCGCCGGCCCGGACTACGCGCTCGCGGTGGAGTTGGCCGGCCGGGCCGGGGTGCCGGCGACCCGGGCATTGGCCCAGGCCGGCCTCGGCGAGATCGCCCGGCGCCGGGGCGACCTGCCCGCCGCGCGGCGGCTGCACGAGCAGGCCCTGGCCGGTACGGCCTCGGACTGGCTCAACATCAGCGCACGCTCGCACGTGCTGACCGGGCTGGGCCGGCTGGCCGAGTCCGAGGGCGCGCCGGACCGGGCCCGCGCGCTGTACCAGGAGGCGATCGAACTGGCCCGGGACAGCCACACCCCGGCTCTGGCCGCCGCCGCCGAGGACGGCCTGGCCAGACTCAGGAGTAGTCCTTGAGCGTGATGTTGCTCGCGATCTTCCGGTCCATCCGGCCGATCATCCTGGTCATCGGCCCGCTGCCGAGCAGCAGCGTCATGAGGTTGCGCTGCCGGATCCGCCCACGGGTGGCCGGCGCCAGGAAGTTCGCGGCGCCGATGCCCTGGCCGCGCCGGGCGTACGGAACCATGATCTCCTCGTAGGCCGGGAACGCCGTGGTGTGGTCGCCGGCGGCCGCGGCCAGCTCACCGGCCAGCACGTAGGCTCCGACCACGCTCGCCCCGGTGCCCATGCCGCCCAGCCCGGCCCCGTGCGCGGCGTCGCCGAGCAGCGCGAACCGGCCGCTGGTGATCCTCGGCAGCCGGACCATGCTGATCGAGTCCAGGTAGAACTCCGACGCGGCGCGCACCGCCTCGATGATCTCCGCAGTGCGCCACCCGGCTCCGGCGTACGCACCCGCCACGATCTCCTTCTGCCCGGCCGGATCGGCCCGGTCGAGGTGCAGCGGCGGGGTGCGGAACACCAGCAGCCCGGGCGACACCATGCGGCCGGGTTCGTTGTACACCAACAGGTTCGGCTCGTCCTGCCAGTAGGCCGGCACGTTGAAGCTGGCGAAGTAGGCGCCGCCGTACCGGCTGTACCGCTCCTCCGGCCCGAAGGCCAGCGACCGCACCCCGGAGTGCATCCCGTCCGCGCCGATCACCAGGTCGAAGGTGCGCGGCGTGGCCCGCTGGAACGTCACGTGCACACCGTGCGGCGTCTCGGCGATCCCGGTGATCCGATCGCCGAACAGGTACTCGGTGTCGTCCCGGGTCGCCTCGTACAGCACCCGGCTGAGGTCGCCCCGCAGGATCTCCACGTCGCCACCGGCGAAGTCGGCCGGCAGCCCCGCCCGCCGCCGGCCCCGCTCGTCCACGAACACCCACGGTTTCGGCGAGGTGCGCCGCTGCCGGATCTCCTCCAGCAGCCCCATTCTGCTCAACACGCCGAGGTGCGCCGGACCGCGGAAGTCCACCGCCGCCCCGCCCTCCCGCAACGTCTCCGCCCGCTCCACGACCGTCGGGCTGAACCCGAACCGCCGCAGCCAGAACGCCAGAGCCGGGCCGGCCACGCTCGCCCCGGAGATCAGGATGTTCTTGTTCATCATGGGCGCCAGCGTCCGGGGCGCCGCCTACCGCCGGCCTACCGTTGGCTGACCGTCGGCGTGGCTACTCCGAATGGCCTAGTCATGATGTCAGAGTGTGTTCGTGCGGCTACTCCGTGCGGCTCCGGTCGAGCTCGAGGACACCCTGGCCGGCGACCCGTTCGCCGTCCGGGCGCCGGTGCTGGCCATGGCCGCGCTCGGTCCGCTGATCACCGGGTACGCCGCCGTGGCCGCCGTGCTCGCCGTGGTCACGTCGGTGGCCGCCCGGGCGACCTTCAGCACCACCGGCGTGCTGGCCGCGGCCGCACCGGGATGGCTTGCCGCACACCAGGTCCCGCTGCGCATCGAGGGAGCGGAACTGGGCGTGCTGCCGTTGCTGCCGACGATCGCGGCGGCCGTCCTGGTGGCCCGGACCGCCTCGGCCGCGGCCGAGCGCCTCGACCTGCGCACCCCCCGGACGGCCGGTCACCTGGTCGCCCTGATCGCCGCCGGGCACGCGGTTTTCGGCCTGGTGCTGGGGTTGTCGACGGTCGGCGGTCCGGTCACGGTCAACCTGGTCGCCGCCCCGGCCGGTCCGGCCGTGCTCGCCGGGCTCGCCGCGACGGTCGGGGTCGCGCGCCACGCCGGGCTGCTCGACCTGGCTTTCGACCGGATCGACCCGGTCACGAGGGCCGGGCTGGGGGCCGGCGCCGTCGCGGTCGCGGTGTTGCTCGCCGCCGGGGCCGTGCTGTTCGGACTCGGCCTGGCCACCGGGTTCACCGCGGCCGGCGGAATGTTCCAGCGCACCGCGGGCGGGCTGGGCGGAAACCTCGGCCTGTTGCTGCTGTGCGCCGGATACCTGCCGAACGGGGTGGTGGCGGGCACGTCCTTCGTGGCCGGCCCCGGGTTCTCGCTCGGGGCGATCTCGGTGGCGCCGTTGAACTTCACCGGCGGTCCGGTGCCCGATCTGCCGCTGCTCGCGGCGCTGCCGGACCGGGCGGCCGGATGGTGGACGTTGCTGCTCGCGGTTCCGGTCGGGGTCGGGGTGCTCATCGGGCGGCTGCTGCGGGAGGTGTCCGAGGTGGCGCTGGTCCGGCTGCATGCGGTCGGCGTGGCCCTCGCGGTGCTCGTGCTGAGCCTGGCGGTGCTGGCCGCGCTGACCGGCGGAGCGCTGGGCGGCGGCCGGTTCGATCCGGTCGACCTGCATCCGGTGCGGCTGGCGCTGGCCCTGCTCGTCTGGGTGGGCGTGGTCGCCGCGGTCGTGGTGTCGGTCAGCCGGCCCCGGTGGTCCGACGACGATCTCTACGACGAGGACGAACTGGATCCGCTGGACGAGGAGGCGATGGAGGACCCGGACGAGGAACCAGTGGAGGAACCGGGCGAGGACGCGGCGGAGCCGGACGAGGACGCGGTGGAGGCCGAGCCCGCCGAGGAACCGGACGACGAGCCCGAGCCGGAACCGGTGGCGGGCGAGGAAGAACCGGTCAAGAAGGACCTGGCCGACGAGTCCGACTAGCCGCCACCTACGCTGGCCCGGTCCGCAAGTCCAATCCCCACGGGAGATCATGCCCAGCTCACCCGGCTCCCCACCCAGGCCGCCGGCCAGGGTCGTCGTCCTGGTTTCCGGTTCGGGCACGCTGTTGCAGGCGCTGCTGGACAGCGCCCGGGCGGACTTTCCGGCCCGGGTGGTCGCGGTCGGCGCGGACCGGGACGGCATCGAGGGCCTGGACCGGGCCCGCAGGGCCGGTGTTCCGGCGTTCACGGTCCGGCTGGCCGATCATCCCGACCGGGCCGCGTGGGACGCGGCGCTGGCCGACGCGGCTGCCGCGCACCGGCCCGACCTGGTCGTCTCCGCCGGCTTCATGAAGATCCTCGGTCCGGGTTTCCTGGACCGGTTCGCCTGCCCGGTGCTGAACACGCATCCGGCGTTGCTGCCGGCGTTTCCCGGTGCGCACGCGGTCGCCGACGCGCTGGCTTACGGGGTGAAGGTGACCGGCTGCACCGTGCATCTGGTCGACGCGGGGGTGGACACCGGACCGATCGTGGCCCAGGAGCCGGTCGCGGTCGAGCCGGGCGAGGACGCCGGCAAGCTGCACGAGCGGATCAAGGTGGTGGAGCGGCGGCTGTTGGTCGACGTGATCGCCCGGATTGCCCGCGAGGGTTACACCGTGAACGGACGAGAGGTGAGCATTCCGTGACGTCCACTGTGGACGAACGGCGACCGGTTCGGCGGGCGCTGATCGGAGTTTCGGACAAGGCCGGACTGCTGGAGTTGGCGACCGGCCTGCACGCCGCCGGAGTGGAGATCGTGTCCACCGGCGGCACCGCGCGCGTGATCGCCGACGCGGGCGTGCCGGTGACGCCGGTCGAGGAGGTCACCGGGTTTCCGGAGTCGCTGGACGGCCGGGTCAAGACCCTGCACCCCCGGGTGCACGCCGGGCTGCTCGCCGACCTGCGCAAGCCGGCGCACGTGCAGTCGCTGGCGGCGCTCGGGATCGCGCCGTTCGACCTGCTGGTGGTGAACCTGTACCCGTTCGTGCGGACGGTGCTGTCCGGCGCGGATCTCGACGAGTGCGTCGAGCAGATCGACATCGGTGGTCCGGCGATGGTGCGGGCGGCGGCGAAGAACCACGCGAGCGTGGCCGTCGTGGTGGATCCCGGACGCTACGGCTGGGTGCTCGACCGGGTCCGGTCCGGCGGGTTCAGCCTGACCGACCGGCGCGCGCTGGCGTCGGCGGCCTTCCGGCACACGGCCTCCTACGACGTGGCGGTCGCGTCCTGGATGGGGAGCAACCTGTCGCCGGACGACGAGGGCTCCGGCTTCCCCGGCTGGGTCGGGGCGAGTTGGAACCGCGGCGACATCCTGCGGTACGGCGAGAACCCGCACCAGCGGGCCGCGCTGTACCGGTCCGAGTTCGGGCCCGCGGGCCTGGCGGCAGCCGAGCAGCTGCACGGCAAGGAGATGTCCTACAACAACTACGTCGACGCCGACGCCGCGTGGCGGGCCGCGTTCGACCACGACGCGCCCAGTGTGGCGATCATCAAACACACCAACCCGTGCGGGCTCGCGGTGTCCACTGTGGACTCGATCGCGGACGCGCACCGCAAGGCGCACGCCTGCGACCCGGTCAGCGCGTTCGGGGGGGTCATCGCCGCCAACCGGGAGGTGACGGTGGACATGGCGGAGCAGGTCGCCGAGGTGTTCACCGAGGTGATCGTCGCTCCGTCCTATGCGGATGGTGCGCTGGACGTGCTGACCCGCAAGAAGAACATCCGGATCCTGGTCGCCGAGCCGCCGGTCCGCGGCGGCGCGGAGTTCCGGCCGATCTCCGGCGGCATGCTCATGCAGAGCAAGGACGTGCTGACCGCCGAGGGTGATGACCCGGCCAAGTGGACCCTGGCCACCGGCGCGGCCGTGGACGACGCGACCCTGGCCGACCTGGCGTTCGCCTGGCGGTGCTGCCGGGCGGTGAAGTCCAACGCGATCCTGCTGGCCGACTCCGGCGCCACGGTGGGGGTCGGCATGGGCCAGGTCAACCGGGTCGACGCCGCGCGCCTGGCGGTCCAGCGCGCGGGCGACCGCGCCGCCGGCGCCGTGGCCGCGTCCGACGCGTTCTTCCCGTTCCCGGACGGTCTGCAGGTTCTCCTCGAGGCCGGCGTGCGCGCCGTGGTCCAACCCGGCGGCTCGGTCCGCGACGCCGAGGTGATCGCCGCCGCCGAAAC
>NZ_DASTBH010000229.1:0-54992 GCF_035712165.1 Actinophytocola sp.
CCGGGTCTGCAGGACCGGCAGGTGCTCGGAGACCCGCACCAGGTACGGCAGCCCGCGCCCGGCCAGGCCGCGCAGCAACGGCCGAACCTCATGACCGACCGAGTCCCACACCACCGGCGCCGGGCGCAGCGACCACTCGTCGGTCATCTCGTTGACCGCGTCGAACACGTGCCGCCACAGCGGACGATGCCGCTCCGGTCCGGGCACCCGGGCCCGGGCCCGCCGCTCCGGGTCGTCGTCCCAGCTGCGCGGCAGCGCCAGCCGCCAGTTCACCACGCACCGGTCGGCGCCGTTGGCCATGATCACCGCGAGACCGAGTTGGCAGTTGAGGATCCGGCCGGCGGAGGTGGCGTACTGCCGGGCGACCCCGACCGAGCTGCGGCCGTTCTTCGGAAAGACCGCCTCGTCGATGATCCAGGCTCGCGGCCGAATCGCGGATGCCCGCGCGGCGAGCGCATTGCGCACCCCGTCCCAGCGCCACGGGCTCTGGTTGACGAACTGTTGCAGACACTGGTCCACCCGGCGTCCCACTATCTGGTCGGAGATTCGGCGGATCGATTTGCGACCCGGCACGGAAAGCAGTCCTCGCACGTACATCTCCCCCCATTTCCGTTGGTCCGACCGCGGCAGCGACGCGAACAGTTCATCGCAAAAGTCGGATAATCCGTCCGGGTCGTGCCGTGTTCGGTCGACAGTGAGCGGCGCTGGCACAACAACCCCCAAACTGATACTCCCGTGCGGAAATCGTCGAAGTCACTTTGTTACGGGCCGGGCACGCGAGCTCCGATGAGAACGGCATAGGGCGCGTACCGAACTCGGATCTCCTGGAATGCCATCCAGGCATGATCGATATCTCGCTCGGCCGGTAGTCCTGAGTCTATGGCGAGTTGCATGGTGTCGCCGAATGCCCTTTCCTCCCGGCCCTGCAGGCTGACCAGCAGCGTTGGCAGTTCGATGCCCACGCTGCGGGCGAGCCCCTGCAGGCAGCAGGACCCGGCGTTCAGCAACGCCCTGGTGTGCACCGGCGCCCATCGCGGGGCCACCGACTCGACCAGCGCCGCGGCGTCCATCGCGGCCATCGCCGCCTCCGTCCAGGACAGGGTGCCCGGCGAGCGGGTGTAGACCAGGCCTGGATAACGGATGTGGCTGTCGTGGACGTCGGCCAGCCAGTCCGCCCATTCGGCGAAGTAACTGTCCAGACTGTCCCGGGTTCCGCACCGCAGATAGCTGGCCACCAGCGCGTCCGCGTCGGTGGCCCGCTGCACCTGCGGCGCCGAGCGGCTGATCATCTCCTCGCGCCGGCCGAACGCCTCCATGAAGCGGATGAGATATGCCGCGAACGCGGCCGCGACCAGCATCGCGCTGGCCAGCGCGGTCCCGATGAGAGCGATGACGACCCCGTTGACCTGTAAGGTTCCGCTCGTCCAGCCGAACGCCCCGACCAGCAGGGCGAACCCGAGCGCGAGCCCGGCCAGCCAGCCGGCCGCCATCACGAACAGGCTCACCGGCATACACAGGTCCATGACCCGCTTGCGATACCTGGGTGGAAGAGCCCGAACGGCGATGCTTCCGGTCAGCACACATCCCCGGGCCGTCCAGGCGGCCATTCTCGATGACCGGGTCGGCACCAGCGTCGTGTGCAGCACGCTCAGCCAGACGAGGACAACCAGGATCACGCCACCGGTCGTGAATGCCACATCGAACATGAATCAAGCATGGGTCAGCGGCGAGTCCGAATCGTAGACGGCGTTTGTGGTGGCACTTCCAATACCAGCATTGGCGTTGAGGCAGCGTAGGGCCCACGTGCCGGGCCGGGTCCCCGTAAGATGGGTGTGTGTCGAGGGAAGACGCGCAGCGGGTCCGAAGATCCACGTAACGTGTCCGAGGACTTCAGCAGGCGCGAGCTTGCGCGGTTCCTGCGAAGCCGGCGTGAACGAGTCACCCCGGCCGATGTCGGCCTGCCCGCCGGACCCCGGCGGCGCGCGGCGGGTCTGCGCCGCGAGGAGGTCGCGGTGCTCGCCGGGCTCTCCCCGACCTGGTACACCTACCTGGAGCAGGGCCGCGACATCCACCCGTCGGCGGAGGTGCTGGACAGCCTGGCCCGGGTGCTCGGCCTGACCGAGGACGAGCGCCGCTACATGCACCTGCTGGCCCACGGCAAGGTCAACAAACCGCGGCCGCTGGCGGGCGAACTGTCCGCCGAGGAGATCGTGCGCCAACTCGTGCACACCGCCGAGAGCAGCGCCTATCCGGTCTACGCGGTCAATCTCTATTGCGATCTGGTGGCCTGGAACCGCGCGGCCACGTCGTATTACACCGATTTCAGCCGGCTGCCCCCCGATCGGCGCAACATGTTGCGCTGGATGCTGGAAGCGCCTGAGGCCAAGGAGTTGCTGCCCGAGTGGACCGAGGAGATCCACGATCTGGCGGCCCGCTGGCGCGCCATGATGGCCACCCGGGACGGCGACGGCCGGCTGGACAAGCTGATCGCCGAGTTCCGCGAACTGAGCCCGGTGTTCGACCGCTGGTGGGAAACGCATGACGTGCAGGAACACCGGAGCCGCACCAGGCATTTTCGCCATCCGCGACTGGGCGACCAGGCGATGCGACTCATCGTCGTGCAGGCCGCCGACTTCGCTCCTTGTGTGGTTGTGTTCCACGTTCCGGCATGGTTGCCGGACGATGAACCGGTGATCGATTAGGCGCACCGCGGTAACGCAATCCGCACACATCTTACCCCGGTTCACACGACCCTGCCGGACTTCGTTACCTCGTCATTGACCACCGGTGGCGGCGCACGCAATCCTCGTATACACAAATCCGGACGCGCAACGTCCAAGATTCCGCATACCTCTATACAAGGCCCCTGGAGAGACGTTATGCACGTCAACTACGAGCAACGCTCCCGTCACCTTCCGATCGCCATTGTCGGAGCCGGCTGCCGGCTGCCCGGCGCGTCGAATGTCGAAGAATTCTGGGAGGTGCTGGCAAGCGGCCGCTACACGATCTCCGAGCCCTCGGCCGACCGGCGGGCAACCCTCTCCGCCGCGCCCGCCATCCGCGCCGGGTTCCTGGACCGCATCGACGGTTTCGACGCGGGGTTCTTCGGGATGTCGCCGCACGAGGCGCTCCGCCTCGACCCACACCACCGGCTGCTGCTGGAGACCGTGTGGGAAGCATTGGGGGACATGGGTTTGCCACCGGACCAGCTGGCCGGCAGCCGAACCGGCGTGTATACCAGCTGCTTCGGCGGGCACTACTGGCAGCTGTTACAGAGCGCGGGTGTGGCGGACATGCACGCCTTCATGGGCGCGCACCGCTCGACCGCTCCCGCCGGGCGCATCGCCCATCTGCTCGACCTGCGCGGCCCCACCATCGAGACGGAGTCGACCTGCGCGTCGTCCCTGGTCGCCGTGCACCTGGCCTGCCAGGCGCTGCGCGTCGGCGAGATCAGCATGGCGATCGTCGGCGGGGCGAACCTGTTGCTCAACCCGGACGACCACCTCGGCATCGCCGACGCCGGGATCATCTCGCCCAGCTACCGGTGCAGCTTCGGCGACGCCGGCGCGGACGGGTTCGTGCCGGCCGAGGGTGTGATCACCCTGGTGCTCAAGCCGCTCGAGGACGCCATCGCGGCCGGCGACCGGGTCTACGCCACGATCCTGGGCACCGGCGTGAACAGCAACGGCCGGCAGGCCCCGTCGGCCAGCGCGACCGGCACCACCGGCCAGGAGGACCTGCTGCACACCACGCTGTGGGAAGCCGGGGTCAAGCCCGCCGAGGTCGACTACGTGGAGGCGCACGGCACCGGAACACCCAGCGGCGACGCGGTCGAGCTGACCGCCCTGTCCCGGGTGCTGGGCACCGGGCGCGACGCCGGGCAGCGCTGCCTGGTCGGCTCGGTGAAGTCGAACATCGGGCACACCGAGGCCACCGCCGGCCTCGCCGGACTGCTCAAGACCGCGCTGGCCCTGCGGCACCGCACCATCCCGGCCACCCTGCACGTGCGGCGCCCGATCGAGATCCTGGAAGCCGGTGGCGCGCCGATCGAACTGGCCCGGACCACCCAGCCGTGGCCGCAACGCGGCCGCCCGGCCATCGCCGGCGTGACGGCGCTGGGCATGTTCGGCGTCGGCGCCCATGTCGTGCTCCAGGAGGCGGGCGCGCCACCGACACCGCCGCCCGAGCCGCGCCGGCCCGGCGGAGCCCTGGTGGTTCCGTTGTCCGGCACCGATCCCGGTGCGCTGCGAGCGCTGGCCGGCCACTACGCCGACGCGGTGGCGGCGGCCGGCGACCCGGCGAGCGTGTGCTTCAGTGCCGGCGCGCACCGCGCCCACCATCCGCACCGGGCGGCGGTCAGCGCCGGGGACCGGGACACCCTGGTCGCGCGGCTGCGCCAGCTCGCCGCGGGCGACCCGCCCGCCGCGCCGGCCGCGGCCTGCGACCGGACCACCCGGCCGTCCCGGACGGTCTTCGTGTTCTCCGGGCAGGGCGGGCAGTGGCTGGGCATGGCCCGGGAGCTGCTGGCGGCCGAGCCGGTGTTCGCCGCCTGCCTGCGCGAGTGCGACGAGTTGGTGGCCACCGAGCGCGGCTGGTCGCTGATCGACCGGCTGACCGGTGACGAGCCGCTGGCCGGCGAGTCCGAGATCCAGCCGGTGCTGTGGGCGATCCAGGTCAGCCTGGCCCGGCTCTGGCGGCACTGGGGCATCGCGCCGGACCTGGTGGTCGGGCACAGCATGGGTGAGGTCGCCGCGGCGACCATCGCCGGTGCGTTGACCCTCCGCGACGGGGCGATCGTGGCCTGCCGGCGCAGCGCCGCGTTCGACACGCTGACCGAGCCGGGCGCGATGGTGGCGGTCGAGCTGGACGAGCACGCGGCGAACGCGGCGATCGGCGGGCGCGGCGACCGGGTCAGCGTCGCCGTGGTGAACAGCCAGCGCTCCACCGTGCTCGCCGGTCCGCCCGACGCCCTCGACGAGGTGGTCGAACCGCTGCGCCGGCAGGGGGTGTACTGCCGGTCCATCCGAGCCGGCCAGGCCTCGCACTCGCGGCACGTCGAGCCGCTGCGGGAGACACTGCTCGGCGCGCTGGCGGGGCTTCGGCCCCGGCCGGGCGACGTGCCGCTGTACTCGACCGCCCTGGACCGGGTGGTGCCCGGGGAGGAACTGGACGCCGGGTACTGGGTGGCCAACGTGCGCCAGCCGGTCCGGTTCGCCTCGGCCGTCCAGGCGATCCTGTCCGACCGGACGCCGACGGTGTTCCTGGAGATCAGCCCGCATCCGGTGCTGGTCCCGGCGATCGAGGACGGGATCGACGCGAGTGGCGCCGACGCGGTCGCGGTGCCGTCCCTGTACCGCGAGCGGCCGGAGGTCGAGTCCCTGCTCGGCGCGCTGGCCGCGGTCTACGTGCGCGGCGCCGCGCCGGACTGGACCCGGGTCCTGCCGGGGGCCCGGCGCGTGGCCCTGCCCCGGTATCCCTGGCAGCGCACCCGGTTCTGGGTCGAGACCGCGGCACCGGCCGCCCCGGCCCCGAGGCCCACCATCCCGGCCGGACCGGTGGCCCCGGCCCCGGAGGTGATCACCTGCGCCGACGCGCTGGCCGAGCGCATCGCCAAGCACGCCGCCGCGGTGCTCGCCGCCGACGACATCGACCTCGCCGCGCCGCTGCGGGCCGCCGGCCTGGACTCCGTGCTGGCCACCAAGCTGCGCCAGCGGCTGCGGCGCGACCTCGACCTGCCGGTCACCATCGGCGACCTGCTCAACCCCCGCCCCCTGCTGGACCTGGCCCGGCACCTGCTGACTTCCGGCTCCGCCGCAGGCGCCGCGCGCACCCCCGCGCTGGCCGGCCGCTGAGTCCCCCGCGGCGCCGGCCGCGATCCGGTCCGGCGCCGGAAAACCAGGGCGCCCCCCGCACATGGTTCGCGCCCACCTGGCCGCGCTCCCGCCCGAACCCGGGCCGGGAGCGCGGCCGTGTTTCGCCTCATCCGGCCAGCGCCCCGGCGACGGTGGCGAGGCGGTGGCCCTGGTAGCGGGCGGCGGCGAGGACGTCGTCGGTGAGCGCGTTGTCGCGGGAGAAATGGGCTGTGCCGTAAGGGTTTCCGCCGGCGCCGTAGACCGCCGGGTCGGTGTAGCCGGGCGGCACGATGATGTTTCCCCAGTGGTACATGGTGTTGTACAGCGCGAGCAGCGTGGACTCGTTGCCGCCGTGCCGGTTGGCGGCGCTGGTGAACGCGGTCGCCGCCTTGCCGGCCAGTTTGCCCTCGTACCACAGCCCGCCCGCGGTATCGATGAACTGCTTGAGCTGCGCGGAGACGTTGCCGAACCGGGTCGGGGTGCCGAACGCGTAGGCGTCGGCCCAGGCCAGGTCGTCCAGGGTGGCGACCGGGATGTCGGCGGTCGCCGTGACGTGCTCCCGCCAGGCCGGGTTGGCGTCGATGGCCGGGTCGGGGGCCAGTTCGGCGGCGCGGCGCAACCGGACGTCGGCGCCGGCCTTGAGCGCGCCCTCCTCCACGGCGCTCGCCAGCCGGTGCACGCTGCCGGTGGCGGAGTAGTAGATGACGGCGACCTTGACTGTCATGGCGATCCCCTCTGCGTCGTACAAGCGGAGGGTTCTCCGCTTAGGTCGCAGCCTAACCGGAGAACTCTCCGTTTTCAACCGGGTAGGCTGATGACCCGACTTCACGCGGAGGTGGCGGCACGGCCGTGGACGAACCCGATCGACGCACGCTTCCGTTCGCCGGCGCGCCACCGTCCGAACGCGCCGACGCGGCCCGCAACCGGCGCCGGATCATCGACGCCGCCTGCCGGCTGGTGGCGAACCGGGGTACGGCGGCACTGTCCCTGGACGAGGTCGCGCGCGAGGCGCAGCTCGGCGTCGGCACCGTGTACCGCCGGTTCGGCGACCGGGCCGGCCTGCTCTACGCCCTGCTCGACGACGGCGAGCGGCGCTTCCAGGCCGCGTTCACCACGGGCGAGCCGCCGCTGGGACCCGGCGCCCCGGCCGCCGAGCGCATCCGCGCCTTCCTGCACGCCCTCGTCGACCAGGTGGCGACCCACCGAGATCTGTTGCTGGAGGCCGAGTCCGCCGCCCCGGTCGCCCGGTTCAGCAGCGGCCCCTACACGGTGTACCGCCTGCACCTGTCGATCCTGCTGCGCGAGGCCCGGCCGGCCGCCGACCCCGTCTTCCTCGCCGACGCGCTGCTGGCCCCGCTGTCCGCGGCCATGATCGAGTACCAGCGGACGCAGCGCGGCCTGAGCTACGCCGACATCAAGGCCGGCATCGACGAACTCCTCCGCCTCTCCGGATTTTTGACGCGGTAGTCGCGTTCCAGCGAACGGTGCGGCTAGCGGGTGGATTGTGGCTGGGTGCCGTCACGGTCCCCTGAGGTGGCTGTTGGTCGGGCACCGGCTTCCCCGACGAGATCCGCGGGACAGGCCTCAACCCCCGGAGCGGAAGCGGTCCAGGATCCGCCGTTCGCGTTTGGTGGGGCGCCCGGCGCCGCGGTCGCGGCGGGCCACCGGCATCGCCGCCTCGGGTGGTGGGGCAGGCGTGCGGTCGATGAAGCAGGTCGCGGCGTCGGTCGGCCCGACCCGTTTCTGGATCACCCGGGTGACCTCCACGACCCGGGTGACCGCGCCGACGCGGACCCGCACCTCGTCGCCCGGCGCCACGGTCGTCGCGGGCTTGGCCGGCCGGTCGTTGATCCGCACATGGCCGGCCCGGCACGCCGCCGCCGCGTCCGGCCTGGTCTTGGTCAGCCGGACCGCCCACAACCAGCGGTCCACCCGGGTCGACTCCACGGGTTCATTTTGGCTGAGAAGAAACCTCAGGCCGACCCGCGGCCTGCCGATGGCGTCGATCAAGCGGAACAGCACCTCGGGACGGCTGGTCCGCTCCTGCTATCCGAGGAGTTGACGGTCATGTACGGAAGGTTCGTCCGGCGTGCCGCCGGCGCGCTCGTGGTCGCCGCGACGGTCGCCGCCGCCGGCCTCGCCGGCGTGTCCCCCGCAGCCGCGGCCGAAGGCCCGGTCATCGGGGCCAACCGCGCCAACGCGATCCGGGACAGCTACGTCGTGCGGCTCAACGACGCCGCGTCGCCGAAGGCGGTGTCGGCGGCCACGGCGCGGGACCTGACCGCCAAGTACGGCGGGCAGGTGCGCAAGTCCTGGCAGCACGCGCTCAACGGGTTCTCCGCGCGGATGACCGCCGAGCAGGCGGCCCGGCTGGCCGCCGACCCACGGGTCGCCTCGGTCGAGCAGGACGCGACGCTCAAGCTGGCCGACACGCAGTCCGGCCCACCGTCCTGGGGCCTGGACCGGATCGACCAGCGGGCGCTGCCGTTGTCCAACGGTTACGTCTACAGCGGCACGGCGGCGGCCGTGCACGTCTACGTCATCGACACCGGCATCCGGGTGACGCACAGCGCGTTCGGCGGCCGGGCCAGCTGGGGTGTCAACACCACCGGCGACGGCGCCAACACCGACGGCAACGGGCACGGCACGCACGTGGCCGGCACGGTCGCCGGCTCGGCCTACGGCGTGGCCAAGGCCGCGCGGGTGGTCGCCGTGAAGGTGCTCGGCGCGGACGGGTCGGGCTCGATCACCGGCGTCGTGGACGGCGTCAACTGGGTCACCGCGAACGCGGTCAAGCCCGCGGTGGCGAACATGAGCCTGGGCGCCTCCGGGGCCAGCACCATGCTGGAGGCCGCGGTGCGCAACTCGATCGCCTCCGGCGTGACCTACACGGTGTCCGCCGGCAACTCCAACACCGACGCGGCCAACCAGACCCCGGCCCGGGTGGCCGAGGCGATCACGGTGAACGCCTCGGACAGCGGCGACGCGCGCGCGTCGTTCTCCAACTACGGCGCCGGAACCGACCTCTACGCCCCCGGCGTGAGCATCGTGTCCGCCTGGCACACCGGGGACACCGCGGCCGCAGCGCTGAGCGGCACCTCGATGGCCGCACCGCACGTGGCCGGCGCCGCGGCGCTGTGGCTGGCCGCCCGTCCCGGCGACTCGCCCGCGGCCGTGCAGGCCGGACTGATCGCCGCCGCGACCACCGGAAAGATCACCAACAACCCGGCCGGCACCCCGAACCGGCTGCTGTTCACCAACCCGGCGCCGGCGACTCCGCCGCCCGCGCCGCTGGTCGCCGTCACGCCGGGCAGCCAGACGTGGCCCATCGGCACGCCGGTGAGCCGGCAGCTGACTGCCACCGGCGGAACGACGCCCTACCTCTGGACGGTCACCGGGCTGCCGACCGGCCTGACCACCAGCACCGCCGGGCGGGTGACCGGAACCCCGACCAAGGCCGGCACCGGCACCGCGCGGATCACGGTGCGGGACGCGGCCGGCCGGACCGCGAGCAACTCGTTCACCTGGACGGTGGCGCCGATCGACTTCGCGCCGGTGACCAACGCGACCGTGCGGCCGATCCCGGACCCGGGCACGGTGGTCAGCCCGGTCACCATCACCGGAGCCGGGCCCGCGTCGGCCCGCAGCCGGATCGAGGTGCACATCCGGCACCCCTACGTCGGCAACCTGGTGGTGGAGCTGATCGCTCCGGACGGCACGGTGTACCTGGTGCACAACCGCACCGGCGGGGCCGCCGACAACCTGGACAAGGTCTACCAGCGGTCCCTGGCCGGCGAGCTGGCCGCGGGCACGTGGCAGCTGCGGGTGCGGGACGCCGTGGCCGGCAACGCCGGCCGGCTGGTGTCCTGGACGCTCGACCTCTGAGCGCGCACCGGGGGTGTCTGACGGATCCGTCAGACACCCCTAGAGCCAGTCGCGGCGTTTGAACAACCAGTACAGCCCGCCGGAGGCCAGCACGATCACGGCGGTCGACGTCCAGAACCCGGACATCTGCTCGGCGCCGGGGTAGGGCAGGTTCTGGCCATAGAACCCGGTGACCGCGGTGGGCACCGCGATGATCGCCGCCCAGCTGGTGACCTTCTTCATGATGGCGTTGAGCCGGTTGTTCTGGATGTTGACCTGGGTCTCGCGCAGGGTGGCGACCAGCTCGCGCAGGCCCTGCAACCGTTCGGTGGTGCGCCGCACGTTGTCGTAGACGTCCTGGAAGTACGGACCGAGCGTGCCGCCGGCCAGCCCGTGGTCGGGATCGCGCAGATCGTCGACCAGCTCGCGCATCGGCAGCACGACGCGGCGCAGCCGGGTGAGGCTCTTGCGCAGCCGCAGGGCCCGGCGCTGGATGTCCCGGTCGCTGGGCCGTTCGGCGAACATCAGGTCCTCGATCGACTCGATCTGGTCGTCGAGGTCCTGTGCGGCGGCGAACTGGCTGTCCACGATGTGGTCGAGCAGGCCGTGCACCAGGAACGCGACGCCGTCGCGTTCGGTGGCGGAGTCCCAGCGGCGCAGGATGTCGTCGAGGCCGATGTGGTCGTCGCGGTGCACGGTGACCAGCGCCCGGTCGGTGATGAACGCGGCCAGTTCACTGACCGCCAGGTCGCCGCCGCTCTCCCGGACCACGTAGCCGACCAGGAACAGGTGGCTGTCGTACCGGTCGAGCTTGGTCCGCTGGTGCCGGTCGTGGATCGCGTCCTCCACGGCGAGCCGGTGCAGCCCCAACTCCTCGGCGATGCCGGCGATGTCGGCCTCGGTCGGCCCGCGCAGGTCCACCCACACGACGGCATCCGGGTTCTTGAGGTGCTCCGAGACCTCCGCAAGGGGAAAGTCCTCGGCGGCGAGCCGGCCGCCGCGGTAGAGCCGGGTCCGAACCATGCGGGTTACCTGTTCACCTGCTCCGGCGAGGCGCCGACCAGTTGGGCGTAGCTGGCGACGAGCGCTTCGAGTTCGGCCGGGTCGATGACCGCGCTGAGATCGGTGAAGCCGTCGGGAGCGCGCTGCTCGACGATGTCGATCACCCCTTCCGGACCGCCGCGCCGGTTGCGGATGACGATGGTGGCGGTGGCCGGCAGCCGGTCGTCCTGGTACGCGCGCAGGGCTTCGAGCGGGTCGGCGTGCCCGGCGAGGTTGCCGGCCAGGCTGGCGGCGTCCAGGGTGGCCTGCCCGGCGCCGTTGGAACCCATGGGCCGCATGGGATGCGCGGCGTCGCCGAGCAGCGTCACCCGGCCCTGGGTCCAGAACGGCAGCGGATCCCGGTCGCACATGGGAAAGACGAACGCCTCCGGGGTGGAGGTGACCAGCCCGACGTGGTCGACCTGCGGCAGCCGGAAACGTTCCAGATGCGGCCGCAGCCCGGCGGGGTCGGCGCGCCGGGACCAGTCCTCCCGGCCGGGCGCGGGATCGCCGGGCCGCCCGGTCGGCACGCAGAGCACCCAGTTGGTCAGCCGCGTGTCCGCGGTCCGCCCCGGCCCCATGGGATAGACCACCATCTTGGCCTCGCCGCCGGCGATGATCATCGTGCGGCCGTCGCCGAACGCCGGCCAGTCGTTGGCCCCGCGCCACATCGTGACGCCGTTCCAACTCGGCGGGCCTTCGACGGGGAACAGCCGGGACCGCACCGTGGAGTGGATGCCGTCCGCGCCGACGAGGACCTCCCCGTCGACCGTCACCCCGCCGCGCCCGTCGTCGAAGTGCGCCCGCACCCGGTCGGCGTCCTGGTCGAACCCGGTCAGCCGGTGCCCGGTGCGCACCGCGCCCTCGCCCAGCCGTTCCCGCACCGCCCGCAGCAGCAAACCCTGTAGCCGCCCCCGGTTGATGCTGAACTGGGGCACCGCGAAGCCCGCGTCGGTGCCGCACGACCGGCACATGACCTCCTGCCCGAGCCGGTGCAGGTAGTGCAGTTCCCGGGTCCGGATCCCGGCCTCGTCCAACCGGTCCAGCAGTCCCATGGCGGCCAGTTCCCGGACCGCGTACGGCAGCACGTTGATCCCCACGCCCAACTCGCGGATCTGCTCGCTCTGCTCGTAGATCTCGCAGTCAACGCGCTCGTGGTGCAGCCGCAGAGCCGTGACCAGCCCGCCGATTCCCGCACCGACGATGATGACCTTCACGAGGTCGTCTCCTCTCAACCGCGTCGCCAACGCCCACCCGTCGCCCTATCCTGGCCCATCCCGCCGGGTGGTTCACCGCCGACGTCTTGCCCCGGCCGGAATCTGGTTTGACAGTCAAGCGCGGCGGTTATCGTTGACCAACGGGTTTCGGGCAAGGGGTGGTGCGGTGCGCGATCGAGGTCGACCCACCATTCACGATGTCGCCCGGGCGGCCGGCGTTTCGCATCAGACGGTGTCCAACGTGCTCAACGGTACCGGGCGGGTCGGCATGGCCACCCGGGCGCGGGTCGACGCGGCGATCGCCGAACTGGGCTACCACCCGCATGCCGGCGCGGCCAGCCTGCGGACCCGGCGCAGCGGCCGGCTCGCCTACCCGATCGGCGCGGGTGACCTCGGTCCGCTGAACACGATCATGCTGGAGTTCGTGGAGGCGCTGACCTCCGCCGCCGGCCGGCACCACCACCATCTCGTGCTCGCCGCGGGCGGGCCGGCGGGAATGGACGACGTGCAGCGCCTGCTGCGCTCCGGCGCCGCCGACGCCGTGGTGCTGGCCAACGTGGCCCCGCGCGACGAACGGGTCGCGGCGCTGGCCCAGCGCGGCGTTCCGTTCGCCTGCTTCGGCCGCACCGAGGCGGACCTGCCGCAGTGTTGGATCGACGTGGACAGCCGCGCCGGACTGCGCGAGGTGACCGAGTACCTGGTCGGCCTCGGCCACGAGCGCGTCGCCTTTCTCGGCTACACCCCGCAGGGCCGGTGGGACCTCGACCGCGAGGCGGGCTACCGGGACGCGATGACCGCGGCGGGCCTCGCGGCGAGGGTGCGCACCGCCGAACCCGATCCGCCGCGGGTGCGGCAGGTGATCGAGGCGCTGCTGGAGTCCCCGCCGACGGCGATCGTCACCGGCAGCGACGTCCTGGCCGGTGCGGTCTACGCGGCGGCGGCCCAGCGCGGGCTGCGGATCGGCTCCGACCTCGCGGTCACCGGGTTCGACGGCAGCATGGTCGGCCGCCTGCTCACCCCGGCGCTGACCACCCTCGCGATGCCGGTGGGCTACATCGCCGACCGACTGGTCACCCGCGTCCTGGCCGAGATCGACGGCCCCACCGGCGCACCCGGCGAACTGGTCCGGGCCGAACTGGTCCTGGGCGCGAGCGGCTGACCGGACGCGGCCGGTTCGACACGTTCCGTCATGTCCACTGTGGATAGTCCAGGACGGAGCTTGGCCAATTGCTGCCAATCTTGGCTGAATCGACCCATGCCGATTGCGCGCGGACGGCGATTGCGATAATGCGCTTACCCGCATTCCGCGCAATGCCGAAGTCCATTACTCCACCTGGCTGCCACACGGTCCGGTCATGCCCGGTTATCGCCGGTGATAATTCCTGGTCGACGGTTCGGGGCGGCCACGGCGGCCGCCCCCGGCTTCTCACCTGGAACAACCGGTTGCACGGCCCGGCCAGCGGCCTACCGGAGGTGTCTCTTGACCGGCAGGGCAACGGCCGATCTAATGTCTCCCTGACAGGACGGGGGCTTCCAGTGGTAATCAAAGACTTCGGGGCCACCACGCGATCGCTTTTGTCCGATTGCGACGGTGCGCCGGACCGCCTCCGGTCGGGATAGTTTGTTTTCGATATCAACAAATTCCACTCGACAGGGCCGGGCGAATCCGGCTGCCCATAAGTAACGCTGAACGCGGGCCGTAAGTGGCGCTGAACGCGGAGAGGCGATCTGTGAACAAACAACTATCTACGACCCAGTTCGACGTGATTGGCGTCGGCCTGGGTCCGTGCAACCTGAGCCTCGCCGCACTGCTCCAGCCGCTGACCGAGATCCGCGCCCGGTTCTTCGAGGCCCGGTCCACCTTCCAGTGGCACTGCGGGATCATGGTCCCCGGCGCCGAGCTACAGGTCTCGTTCCTGAAGGACCTCGTGACGCTGGTCGATCCCAGCAGTCCGTTCTCCTTCCTCAACTTCCTGGCCACCGAGGGCCGCCTCTACCGGTTCCTGGTCGCGCACGCCGACCGGTGCTCCCGCCAGGAGTTCGAGCAGTACTACCAGTGGGCGGCGAGCCGGCTGGCCAACGCGGTCTGGGACCACCGGGTCGAGGAAGTGACCCTGCGCGACAACGCGTTCGAGGTCCGATGCGCCGGCGGCGAGCCGGTGACCACCCGCAACCTGGTGCTCGGTTCCGGCCGAACCCCGCAGCTGCCGGCCTTCGCCGCGAAGCTGCACGGCAACACCGTGTTGCACAGCGCGGAGTTCCGGATGATGCGCCGCCCCGTCGCCGGGCAGGACATCCTCGTCGTCGGCGCCGGGCAGAGTGGCGCGGAGGTGGTCAACCACCTGCTGAGCGGCGAGCTGGGCCTGCCCCGCTCGCTCACCTGGGTCTCCAGCCGGCTGGGGTTTCTTCCGCTGGACGACTCGCCGTTCTCCAACGAGTGGTTCCAGCCGGACTACGTCGACCACTTCTACGACCTGCCGGCGACGCGGCGCCATGCGCTCCTGGAGGCACAGCGGCTGGCCAGCGACGGGGTGACCGAGTCCCTGCTGCGCGAGATCTACCGGCGGCTCTACGACCTGGACACGATCACCCCCGGCCGGCTCCGCCACCGGTTGCTGGTCTGCCGGCGGGTGATCGACCTCGCCGAGGACCACAACCGGCTGGTGGCCACCATCCACGACGAGGACACCGACAACATCGAGACCGCCGAGGCGGACATCGTGATCTGCGCGACCGGCTACCGCGGCGGCTTTCCCGACTATCTCGAGTCGCTGCGCGGCCGGGTGCTGGACGGCGCAGGCGGGCCGCGAGTCCGGCGGGACTACTCGCTCGACTGGGACGGCCCGCCCGGTTTGGGCATCTACGTCCAGAACGCGGCCGAGGGCACGCACGGCATCGCCGATCCCAACCTCAGCCTCTCCGCCTGGCGCAGCGCCCGGATCGTCAACGCGATCAGCGGCCGGACCGTGTACCGCACCGAGGACAGCCGGTCCACGATCTCCTGGCGCGGCACCGGTCAGCCGTTCCGGCCGGAGGACGAACTGTTGCCCGACACCGCGGGGGTGAAGCTCACATGACACAGCCGGCGCGCATCGCCTACCAGACGCCCGAACCGTACGACTCCGGGATGGTGGTGGAGGAGGTGGCCCGGGACGGCACGCCGGGTGCGCCGCGCTGGCCGTTCCAGGCCGCCCGGTTCGAGGTGCCGCCGGGCGCGACCACCGAGTTGGACGTCCACGACGTGGCCGAACTGTGGATGGTCCGCGCCGGGCAGGGCACCGTCCGGTCCGGCGACACGACGCTCGAGGTCGGACCGGGCGAGATGGTGTACTTCGCCGGACGGGTGCCGCACCAGGTGACCAACACCGGGACCGGGCAGCTGCGGCTGTTCAGCGTGTGGTGGAACGGCGGAGCCCCGTCATGATCCACGACCTCGCCGTCGTCGGTGCCGGCATCACCGGTTGTTTCACGGCGTACCAGGCGATCCGGGCGCACCCGGACTGGCGGGTGCTGCTGCTCGAACAGTCCACCATCGGCGCCGGGGCGACCGGTTGGTCGGCCGGGGTCAGCTTCCCGCTCGCGGCGACGGACCGGCACCGCGAACTGGTCCGGACCAGTGCCGCGGAGTTCGCCGCGCTGGCCCCGGAACTGGCGCGCCGGTGCCTGCGTCCGGTGCGGATGATCTACGTTGTCGGCCGCGACCGGCAGGACGCGCTAGCCGCCCGGGTGGTCGACGCCGAGTTGCGCGAGGTCACCGAGGACGAGCGGGCGCGGGTCGCCCGGATGCTGCCGGACCTTCGGCTCCGGGTGGGCGAACGGCTGCTGACGCACGACGGGCACGGGTTCGCGGTCGACGCGGCGCCGCTGGCCCGGGCGCTGGTGGCCGGCGGGATCGAGGTCGCCCTGGGCGCCCGGGTCGAGGCGGTCGAGCCGTGCCAGCAGGGTTACCGGTTGGGCCCGGACCGGTTGGCCCGCCGGGTGGTCGTCGCGTCCGGCCCGTGGCCGGTGCCCGCGCCGCTGCCGGAGCCGCCGGCCGCGCGCCGCAAGCGGGTCGCCGCCGTGCACGCCGACCTGCCCACCCGGCCCGACGATCCGCTGGTGTACTTCATCGACGACGACCTGTTCGTGCTGCCGCAACCCACCGGCCCGGCGCTGGTCAGCTACTACCGGGACGAGTGGGACACCGATCCGTCCACAGTAGACGGAACGGTGACCGCGGACGACCTCCGGCTCGGCACCGAAGCCCTGCGGCGGCGCAGCGTGCTGGCCGCCGGCGCGGTCACCGGCGGGCGCGCGTTCTGCGATCTCTACACCGACACCCGGCTGCCCGTGGTGGTGTCCGATCCCGGCCTGCCCGGGCTCGCCGCCATCCGCGGCGGCTCGGGTTCCGGTGTCCGGCTCGCGCCCGGCCTGGCCGGCGCCGCGCTGCGGGCGGTCGACCCCACCACACCCGAGGAGGTACGCGTGTCCACCAACGGCGCCGCCCGGCCGGTGTTCGTCTTCTCCACACCGCCGACCCCCAACGGCGACCTGCACCTGGGCCACCTGTCCGGCCCCTACCTGGGGGCCGACGCCTACGTCCGGTTCCAGCGGATGACCGGGGTGAGCGCCTGGCATCTCACCGGCAGCGACGACTTCCAGAGCTACGTCGTGGAATGCGCGCAGCGCGAAGGCCGCCCGCCGGCCGAGGTCGCCGCGCACTACAGCGCCGAGATCGCCGAAACCCTGCGCCTGATGGACATCGAACTGGACCAGTACACCGTGACCAACACCGACCCGGAGTACCCCAAGGGGTTGCAGGGCTTCTTCGCCCGGTTGGTGGAGTCCGGGTCGGTCGCCCCGCGCGAGGCGCCGGCGCTGTTCCACGGTGAGACCGGCGCCTACCTCTACGAGCCCTGGGTGAGCGGCGGCTGCCCCGGCTGCGGCGAGCCCACCGGCGGCAACATCTGCGAGGAGTGCGGCGAGCCCAACTCCTGCGCCGACCTCACCGACCCGGTCGTCCGCGGCTCGCAACTGCCGCCCCGGCGCGGCAGCGTGACGCGGTTCTCGTTACCACTGCACGAGTTCCGCGCCGAGGTCGCGGCCCACCACCGGGCCGGGCGGGTGCCGGCCCGGCTGCGCGAACTGGCCGAGCGGCTGTTCGCCCGGCAGCGGCTCGACGTGGCGGTCAGCCATCCCTCGGACTGGGGCGTGCCGCCCATCGAGTCCGATGTGGACGGTCAGGTCATCTGGGTGTGGCCGGAGATGTCCTACGGGTTCCTGCACGGAATCGAGGCGTTGGGCCGGCGGCTGGGCCGGAGCTGGGATGCCGCGGCGCCGGCGCCGGACTGGAAGATCGTGCACTTCTTCGGCTACGACAACAGCTTCTACCACGCCGTGCTCTACCCGGTGCTGTACCGGCTGGCCTTCCCGGACCTGACGCTGGACATCGACTACCACGTCAACGAGTTCTACCTGCTGGAGGGCGCCAAGTTCTCCACCAGCCGCCGGCACGCCGTCTGGGGCAAGGAGATCCTCGGCCCGCACAGCGTGGACGCGGTCCGGTTCTATCTGTCCCGCACCCGGCCGGAGGGACGCCGCACGAACTTCGAACGCGCCGAGTACGAGACCGCGCTGCGGGAGATCCTGGTCGGCACCTGGCAGCGCTGGCTGGACGACCTGGCCGGCCGGGTCGACCGGCACTGCCAGGGTGCGGCTCCGGAAGCGACGGCCCGTACCCCGGAGCAGCGGGCCTTCCTCGGCCGGCTGGCGGTGCGGCTCGCGGCGCTGACCAACAGCCTGGGCCCGGACGGCTTCTCGCTCAATGCGGCGGCCACGGAGCTGCACGGCATCGTCACCGACACCGTCGCCTTCGCCCGACTGGAAACCGCGGTCGCCGGCAGCGCCGAATGGCAGGCGGAGACCCGGGCCGCGATCGGGCTCGAGCTGGCCGCGGCCCGGCTGCTGGCCCGGGGCGCCACGCCGGTCATGCCGCGCTTCGCCGCGCGCTTGGCCGCCGCGCTCGGCGACCCGCCGCCGGAGGTCTGGCCGAACGCCGTCGAAGCGGTCCCGGCCGGCACGCCGATCCGCCTGGCGGGCCAGGTGTTCTTCGGGTCGCAGCCGAGCCCCGCGCTGCTGCCCTGGCTGCGCGAGCTGGTGATCAGCACGCTGCAGCTGGCCGAGGACACCGCGGTGGACGACCGGACCCTGGTCGAGCTCGGCATGGGATCGCTGCAGGCGGTCGCCGTGCAGTTCCAGATCCTGCAACAGCTCGACATCGACATCCCGCTGCCCGACCTGCTCGGCCCGACCGTCGCCGAACTGGCCGAGACCCTGCACCGCCGGCCCGCCGAAAGCGTGGCGGTATGAGCGAGCGAGCTTGCGAGCGAGCCATCGGACACAGCCCCGGCGCCGAGCTTGCGAGGCGGCGGATCGGACGTCACCGAGCTTGCGAGGTGACGTCATGAGCCCCACCGACGTGATCGCCGAGATCGAGGCCCGCGGCCTGCGCATCAGCGCGGCTGGAAGCGAGCTTCGGCTGCGGGGTCCCCGGGAGCAGATGGACTCCGCGCTCATCGCCCGGATCAAGTCGCACAAGGCGGAGCTGATCGCCCACCTGACGGCGGCTCCGGCGCGGCCGGACGGTTTCCCGCTGACCCCGTTGCAGCAGAGCTATCTGGTGGGCCGGGGCGGCGACTTCGAACTGGGCAACGTCGCGAGCTACGCCTACGGCGAGGTGGAGGGCGTCTGGGACATCGACCGGCTCGAGGCGGCGCTGCGGGACGTGGTCCGCCGGCACGGCATGTTGCGCACCACGTTCGCCGACAACCGGCAGGTCGAACAGCCGTGGCCGGTCGACGTCCGGATCCAGCGGCTCGACCTGCGCGACCGGGACCCGGCCGAGCAGGAGCGCGACCGGCAGCGGCTGCGGCACGAGCGGTCGCACCGGATCCTGCCGGTGGACACGGCGCCGCTGGTGGCCGTCGGTGTGACGATCCTGGCCGACGACCGGATGGTGCTGCACATCGGCCTGGACGGGCTGGTCGCCGACGGCATGAGTGCGTTCCTGTTCTACCGGGACTGGTGGCAGGCCTACCAGAACGGCCCGGTGGACCGGGACGAGGCCTCGTTCGCCGAGTTCGTCGCCGCCCTGCGGGCCACCGCGGGCAAGGCGCCCGCCCAGCGGTCCCGGGCCTACTGGCTGGACCGGGTCGACGACCTCGCACCCCACCCGAACCTGCCGCTGGCCAAGGATCCCTCGGCGATCAGCCGGCCCCGGTTCGTGCCGCGCGCGGTGTGCCTGGACGCACCCGCCTGGGCACAGGTGAAGGCACACGCACAGCGCGCCGGGCTCACGCCGTCCACGGTGCTGCTGGCCGCCTACGCCGAGGCGCTGGCCGCCTGGGGCGCCGGTCCGCGCTTCACGATCACCACCACCGTGGCCAACCGGCTGCCGATCCACCCCCGGATCGCCGGCGCCATCGGCAACTTCTCCGACCCGATGCTGGTCGAGATCGCCACCGGCCGCGAACTGTCCTTTGTGGACCGTGCACGGGCGTTGCAGGAGCGGATGCACCGCGACGTGGACAACCGGCACTTCTCCGGCATCGAGGTGCTGCGTGAGCTGGCCAGGCGGCGCGGCGACCCCACGGCGGCGCGGATGCCGTTCACGTTCAACAGCACCATCGGCAACCTGCCGGACGGCCTGGACGGTTCCTGCCTCGAGCTGTTCGGGCCGGAGGTGTACTCGGTCAGCCAGACCCCGCAGATGTGGGTCAACGTGTTCGCCGCCGAGCGGCCGGCCGGGTTGCTGATCAAGGTCGACGCGGTGGACGAGCTGTTCCCGCCCGGGCTGCTGGACGACCTGTTCGCCGGTTACCGGACCATGCTGACCCGGCTGACCGAGGAGCGGGCCTGGTCGATGTCCCGCTTCGACCTGCTGCCCGCCGCGCAGCGCGACCGCCGGGCCCGGGCCAACGGCACCGCGACGCCGCTCGTCGAGCCGATGCTCGCGGATGCCTTCGTGGCGGCCGCCGAGCGCGACCCGGACGCGGCGGCGGTCATCACCGCGTGGGCCACGATGAGCTACGGCGAACTGCTGCGCCGGGTCCGGCACGTCGCGGCGTGGCTGCGGGCCGGGCAGGCCGGCCGCGACGAGTTGGTCGGCCTGGTGCTGCGCCGCGGCCCGGAGCAGATCATCGGCATGCTCGGCACCGTGCTGGCCGGCGCCGCCTATCTTCCCATCGACGCGGACCTTCCGGCCGCCCGCCGCGAGTTCCTGTTGCGGGACGGGCGGGTGCGGCACGTGCTCACCAACACCGACACCGACATCGCCGGCGCCGCCGTGCTCCGGCTGGACGCGAACCTGCCGGCGCCGGCGGAGGATCCGGGCGACCCGCCGCCGCTGCCCGGCGCCGGACCGGACGACCTCGCCTATGTGCTCTACACCTCCGGCACCACCGGAACGCCCAAGGGCGTGATGATCAGCAGGCGCAGCGCAGCCAACGTGGTCGCCGACTGCAACCGCCGGTTCGGGATCGGCCCGGCGGACCGGCTGTTCGGGATCAGCGCGTTCAGCTTCGACCTGTCCGTCTACGACGTGTTCGGCGCGCTGTCCGCCGGGGCGGCGATCGTGCTGCCGGACGCGGACCGGGCCGCCGACGCGGCGCACTGGCTGCGGCTGTGCGGCGCGGCCGGCGTGACGGTGTGGAGTTCGGTGCCGGCCATCGTCTCGCTGCTGCACGACCAGGCGGTGCTGGACGGGACCGGGGATCTGGCCACGCTGCGCCTGGTGATGATGAGCGGGGACCGGATCCCGCCGGAGCTTCCGGCCGCCCTGCGCCGGCTGAAACCCGACCTGGACCTGGTCTCCCTCGGTGGGCCGACCGAGACCACGATCTGGAACATCCTGCATCCGATCACGCCCGAGGACGAACAGCGCGGCGCCATCCCGTACGGCCGGCCCAACGCCAACAACCGGGCCTACGTCCTGGATCCGGACGGCATGGACGCTCCGGACTGGGTCACCGGCGAGATCTGGGCGGCCGGCACCGGACTGGCCCGCGGCTACTGGGCGGACGACGCCCGCACCGCGCAACGGTTCCGGTTCGACGCCGAGCGCGGCGAACGCCGGTACGCCACCGGCGATCTCGGCCGCTACCTGCCGGACGGCGACATCGAGATCCTCGGCCGCGCCGACCATCAGCTCAAGGTCAACGGCTACCGGGTGGAGGCCGGCGAGATCGAGGCCGCTCTGTCCACATTGGATGGAGTCGGTCAGGCAGTGGTGGTGCGCCAGCAGCGGGCCGGCGGTGACCGGCTGGTCGCGCACCTGGTGCCCGGCGCAGGCGAGCGCCCGGCGGACGACTGGCTGCGGCAGCGGCTCGGCGCCACGCTGCCGGCCTACCTGGTGCCGGCCGAGTTCGTCTGGCACCCCCGGTTGCCGTTGACCCGCAACGGAAAGGTCGACCGGACCGCGCTGGCGGCCCACACCAGCGCGCCGCGTTCGGCGCCGCCACCGCAGAGCGGCCCGGCGTCGGAGACCACGCTGGCCGTCGCCCGGCTGTGGGCCTCGGTGCTCAAGACCGACCAGGTCGGACCGGACGCCAACTTCTTCGACCTGGGCGGCAACTCGATCGACGCGGCGCGCATCGTCACCGCCGTCCGCAAGGAGTTCGGGGTGTCCATCCCGATGCAACGGCTGACCGACCTGATCACCGCGCGGGCGATGGCGGGCTACGTGACGGCCGAACTGGCCGCCGGAGCGGGCCGTCCGCGATGACGTACTCGATCGTCAACCGCATCGTGTCCGGGCCACCGTCGCCCGGGCACCGGATCCGCTTCGCCCGGCTGGACGCCACCGAGTCGATCGAGCTGACCGAGCTGTACGCGATGGCCGGACGGGTGGCACAGGGACTGCGCGAGCTCGGGATCGGGCCGGGCGACCGGATCGGCATCCTGGCGCCGAACTGTCTGGAATGGGTGCTGCTCGACCTCGCGGCGCTGCGCCTGCAGGCGGTGACCGCCGGGTTCGAGTTCGGCAAGTACGCCGCCGGCGAACTGCCGGCCCGCTACGGGTTGCGGCTGCTGTTCACCGACCGGGCCGGGGACACGCCGCAGATCCTGGACATCGGCACGATCCGCGCGCTGGCCGCCGGTTCCGCCGAGCCGGACCTGCCGGCAGTGCGCTACGCGGCCGAGGACGTGACCACGCTGAAGTTCACCTCGGGCAGCACCGGGCAGCCCAAGGCGCTGGCCGCGAGCGTGGGCAGCATCGATAGTTCGCTGCGCGCGGTGCAGGAGATGTTCCAGCACACCGACGGCGACGACCTGTTCGTGTTCCTGCCGTTGTCGTTGCTGCAGCAGCGGTACTGGATCTACTCGGCGCTGTGCTTCGGCCACGACGTGACGGTCAGCACCTACGAGGCGGCCTTCGTCGCGCTGCGCGCCACCCGGCCCACCGTGGTGATGGGGGTGCCGGGGTTCTTCGAGACGGCCCGCAAGCACATCGCGTCGCGGTCCGGCGCCCCGGCCGAGGCGGCGCGGGCCCTGTTCGGCGACCGGATCCGCTACCTGTGGACCGGGTCGGCTCCGGCCAGCGCCGACGTGCTGCGCTTCTTCACCGGGGTGGGCCTGCCGATCTTCGAGGGCTACGGGCTCAACGAGACCTGCATCGTGACCAAGAACCATCCCGGCGCGCACCGGGAAGGCAGCGTGGGCACGGTGCTGCCGGGCAAGCAGGTGCTGCTCGACGAGCACGGCGTGATCAGCGTGCGCAGCGACCATCCGGTGAACCGGCGCTACGAGTACGCCGCGCCCGGCGAGTCCGAGCGGGTGTTCGGCCCGGACGGCGTGGTCCGCACCGGCGACCTCGGCTACTTCGACGAGGACGGTTTCCTCTACATCCGGGGCCGCGCCGACGATGTGATCGTGCTGGACAACGCCCGGAAGATCGTCGTGCGGCCGATCGAGGAGCGGATGAAGACCAGCCCGGCGATCGAGGAGTGCGTGGTGCTCTGCGCGGACCGCACCCATCTGGTGGCGGTGGTGTCGCCGGCCACCGAGCCGGCGGACGAGGCCGCGATCAGCACGGCGCTGCGGCACACCAACGCCGTCTTCGGCGGCGACGAGCAACTGCGCAAGGTGGTCATCGCCCGGCCGCGGTTCAGCATCCAGAACAACACGCTCACCTCGCAGTACAAACCGCAACGCAACCGGATCCTCGACCTCTACCGCTCCGAGATCGAGGACCACCGAAAGGGAATCCATGCACGGTGACCACATCGAGCGCGCCGCGCGGAGTTGCCTGGCCGAGGCACTCGACCTCGGGATCGCTCCCGCGGAGCTCCAACTCGACCTCGACATGGTCAACGAGTACGGGTTGAGCTCGCTCAACAAGGTGCTCTTCATGACCGCCGTGTGCGACGCGACCGGGGTGCCGGTGTCCTGCTTCACCGAGCACGACCTGGCCCGCATGCGCACCCTCGGCGACGTGGTCACCGCCCTGTCCCGGAACGAGGTGGTGAGCCGATGAGCGAGCGTGCGAGCGAATCAGCAGGCCCTCCCCCGGCGCCGAGCTTGCGAGGCGGCGGGGTCGAGCGGCACCGAGCTTGCGAGGTGCCGAACCGATGAGCTGGGTCGAGCTGGCACCGGCCATGCTGGAGAACGAGCACGTGCTGCTGCGGCCGGTCACGGCGGCGGACCGCGAGTCGCTGCGCGCGATCGCGCTGGATCCGGAGATCTGGCGGTACTTCGTGTCCCTGGTGGAGACCGATGCCGACTACGACAGGTACTTCGACGCCACGCTCGCCGACCACGTGGCCGGCCGGCGGGTCGTCTTCCACATCACCGACAAGCACAGCGGCCGGGCCGCCGGCAGCATGAGCTACGGCAACCTGGCCGAGGCCGACGCCCGGATCGAGATCGGCTGGTCCTGGCTGGGCCGGGACTTCCGCGGCCAAGGGCTCAACCGCTGGGCCAAGTACCTGTTGCTGGAGCACGCCTTCGAGCGCCTGGCCGCCGAGCGGGTGGAGTTCAAGACCGACGAGCTGAACGTGCAGGCCCGGGCCGCACTGCGCAACATCGGCGCGGTCGAGGAGGGCATCCTGCGCAGCTTCAACTACATGCCGGGCGGCCGGCGCCGGGACGCGGTGTTCTACAGCGTGCTGCGGGCCGAGTGGCCGGAGGTCAAGCGACAACTGGCGGCCGCCCCGAAGGTGCGGCTGGGCGCCGGATGACCCGCACCGTCCCGTTCGTCGCCGCCGAGGGAGATCCGTTCGCCATCGGCGCCGCCCACGGCGCCGCCCGGGCGGCCCAACTGCGCGCGTTCCTCGGCGACGGGCTGGGCCGGCTCAACCACCTGGTGCGGCCGGCGGTGACGATGGCCGGGCTACGCGACACCATCGCCGCCCACCGCACCGAGATCGAGGCGGCGACCCCGGCGCTGGCCGAGGAGATCCGCGGGCTGGCGGCCGGTGCCGGGATCAGCCCCGACGAGGCGCTGCTGTTGCAGTTGCGCCGGGAGATCCTGGGCTACCGCCGGGTGCGGGCCGACGGCGACTGCACGACCTACGCGCTCAGTGGCGCGGACCCGGTGCTGGCCCAGACCATCGACCTCAACGGCAACCTCGACGACCAGCTCGCCGTGCTCGACGTCGCGGTCACCGGATCGGGCCGGCGGGCGTTGGTGCTCAGCTTCGCCGGGTTGCTCGGTTATCTCGGGCTCAACTCCGACGGCCTGGCGGTGGGGCTCAACCTGGTGCTCGGCGGGCGGTGGGCCCCGGGCGTGCCGCCGTACCTGGCGATCCGGCACGTGCTGGACAACGCGTCCGATGTGGACGGTGCGATCGCGGTGCTGCGCGGGTTGAAGCTGGCCAGCTCGCGGTCCATCACGGTGTGCGACGCGCACTCGGCGGCCTGGCTGGAGATCGTCGGGACCGAGACCCGGGTGGTCCGGGCGCACCGGACGGTGCACACCAACCACCTGCTGCATCCGGATCTCGCGGATCGCGACGAGCTGAACGTGTTCGCGCGCAACTCCTCGCTGCGCCGGCTGGCGGCGTGCCAGGCCGGGGTCGAGGCGCTGCCCGAGCACGCCGGGGCGCACGAGCACTTCGCGGTGCTGTCCGCGCCGCCGATCCACGTGCCGGACGAGGGTGACATCACCCGCGAGCGCACCGTGGCGACCGTGGTGCTGCTGCCGGCCAGGGGCGAGCTGCACGTGCGGCCGGCGGGCGCGTCGGCGGCGGTGTTCTCGTTGCAGGTCCCGCTGGGTGAGCCGGGAGTCCAACCCCAAGGTCCGCCAACCAGCCGATCCCAGTGCGGGCAGACCGTGAGCGTCGCGGGATGACGGCCATGCCGGATCAGCTACTCAGCCCGGCGCGCTCGCTGGTGGAGCTGCCGCCCGGTCCGGACGCGGTCGGCGTCACGCTGCGCCGGCTGGTCGCGCTGACCCGCGCCGAACTGATCTGTGTGCCGTCGCTGGCCCGGTGCCGCACCGACGACTCCCGTGCGGCGCTCACCGAGATGGCCCGGCTTCCGGCGGCCGGCGTTCCGGTGCGGATGCTCTGCTCGCCGGAGGCGCTGCTGTCCGCGGCGGGGCTGCGGTTCCTCGACGAGGCCGCCGCGCACGGCATCCAGGTCCGGGTGGCCGAGGCACCGCTGCACGAACTGGTGATGGTGGACGACCGGGTGGCCCTGGTGTACCCGGAGCCGGCGTCCGAGGAGCCGGCCATCGTGACGCACGCCCCGGCGATCCTGCGCGCCCTGCGGGCGCTGTTCACCGGCGCCTGGCAGGCGGCCAGCGCGGCCGGTGCGGTCAACCTGCCGGTGACCTCCGGTTGGGACCGCCTGACCCGGCGCATCCTGGACTGCCTCAGCGCCGGCTACAAGGACGACGTCGCGGCCCGGCGGCTCGGCGTCTCGGTGCGCACCTACCGGCGCTACGTCGCCGACATCATGCGGGACATCGGTGCGGCGTCCCGGTTCCAGGCCGGCGCCCGGGCCGCCGAGCTGCGTCTGCTCGGCGCCGGTCAACCCATCCCGCCGTCCACCTGAAACACCACCCCGCTTACGTAGCTGGCGCGGTCGGAGGCGAGGAACCCCACCAGTTCGGCCACCTCCTCGGGCCGGCCGAACCGGCCGAGCGCGATCCGCTCCCGCGCTCTGGCCAGCACGGCGTCGTCCAGGCCCGCGGTCATGTCGGTGTCGATGAAGCCGGGCGCGACGCAGTTGGCCCGGATCCCGTACCGGCCGACCTCCTTGGCCAGCGCGCGGGTGAAGCCGATGATGCCGGCCTTGGCCGCCGAGTAGTTGGTCTGGGTGGCGTTGCCGTGCACGCCGGCCACCGACGAGATGGTGATCACGTTGCCGGCCCGGCGTTTCATCATCTCGAACACCACCGTCCGGCAGACCTGGAAGGTGCCGTCGAGGTTGGTGTCGAGCACCTGGTCCCAGTCCGGCTGGCTCATCATGACCAGCGGGACGTCGCGCACCACCCCGGCCGAGGTGACCACCGTGTGGATCGGGCCGAGCTCGGTTCCGGTACTGGCGACCAGGTTCGCCACCGCGGCCGGGTCGGAGACGTCGGCCTGCCGGCAGTGCACCCGCCCGCCGTGCTCGGCGGCCTCCTTCGCCACCGCGCGGGCCGCTTCCGCATCCGAGCGGTAGCAGAACCCGACGTCGTAGCCGTCCTGCGCCAGCCGCAGCACCACCGCGCGACCGATCCCCCGGGACCCGCCGGTCACCAGCGCCACCCGTGTCATCGTGCCCGCTCTCCTTCCGTCACCCGCAGTTCGCTCGCCGGCCGGGTCGTCACCATCAGCCGCCGCACCGACAGCACGGTCCGTCCGTCCACAGTGGAGTCGCCGGTGAACATCGCCGTGTCGCCGACCACGGTGCCGAGCCGCACCCGGTGTTCCAGCACGTCGCCGGGCAGCACCGGTCCGCCCAGGTCGACGCCGGTCATCGAACCGAGCAGGAGCACCTGGTCGCCGGGGGGCGCGAGGACCCCGGCCGCCTGGCACCACGACTCGATCACCAGCACCGCCGGGTAGCCGCCGTCCCGGTGCCAGGGTTCGTTGCCGCTCACCGCTTTCACCGCCGTGAGCGTCGCGCCCGGCACCAGGTCCCGCACCCGGTCGAGCAGCAGCATCGGGTACCGGTGCGGCAGCAGCGCGCTGATCCGGTCGAGCCCCAGCGCGTGTCCCGCCTGCGGAACCGGTGGCGAGGCGGGCAGTTCGGGCGGTTGTGTCCGGTAGCCCAGCCGCACCTGAGCCACCCGGGCACGGCCGGTGGCCACCTCGGCCGAGCACCGCCAGCCGGCCGGCGTGTCCGACCAGGTGAGCTCGATCGACAACTCGTCGCCGGGCCGGACCGGGCCGAGGAACCGGGCGAGCTCGACCGAAGCCAGTGTGCCGTCCGGCCGGTCCGCGAGCGCGGTGCGGTGCACGCACTCGATCACGCACACGCCGGGCAGCACCGGGAAGTCCGGGTAGTGCCCGGCGAAGACCGGCTCGTCCGGCCGCACCGGCAGCACGGCGCTGACCGTGCCGCCGGTCCGCACGACCGGCCAGCCCTCGACCGCGAGCACCCACGGGCCGCTGGTCATGCGCCCAGCCGCAGCAGCACGCAACCGACCGTGCCGTCTCGGTCCACAGTGGACACCAGCGCGACGCGGCCGGCGGCGGCCGGGTCGTCCGCGGCGAGCGCGAGCAGGGCGGCAAGGCCGATGCCCCCCGCCGCGGCCTGGGTGTCACCGACCAGCTCGGTCACCGAGAGGCGGACCGGCGGGAGGTCCGGGCCGGCCACGGCCAGTTCCGGGTCGTGCGCGGCCACCACCGCCCAGAGGTCCGCGGGCGCCACGTCCGCCGCGTCCAGCGCGCCCCGCACACAGTCGGCGAGGGCCTGCGCCGGGTCCGTGTCGAACACGCCGAACCGCACGGCGAGCACCTCGGCCAGTTCGGCGCGGCCGTACCGTCCGGCCCGGTCGCCCGGCTCGACCAGCAGCATCGCGCACCCCTCGCCGAGCACCGGCGGGTTCGTCGCGGCGTGCCGTTCCAGCCAGGCCCGGGTGACCGAGAACTCCTCGGCCGCACCGCACAGCACCGCGTCGGCCCGGCCGGCGCCCACCAGCCGGCGGGCGTAGTTCAGCGCCAGCAGCGCCGAGGACCGGCCGCCGGCGACCGTGACGTTCGGCCCGCGCAACTGGTACCGGATCCCGCACTGGGCCGCCGCGCAGTTCATCACCGTGTTGGGAAAGTGCGCCGGGTTGACGAAGTAGGGCCGCTCTTTGACCAGCGAGTCCCGGGTGAAGTCCGCGATGCTCTGCGCACTGCCGTTGTTGACGCCGAGCACCAGCCCCGCGTCCGAGCCGACCCCCGGCAGCCGGGCGCCGTCCGTGCCGTGCAACAACTCCGCGGTGGTCGCCGCGGCGAGCGCCGAGATCCGGTCCATCGTCCGGGTTCCCTTGGCGCCGAGCACCTCCCGGATGTCGAAACCCGGCACCAGGCCGGCCCGCCGCACCGGCGCAGGCCAGCGTTCGCGGTCCACCGGCAGCACACCGCCGCGCCGTTCGCGCACGCCGGCGGCGAGCGACCCGGCTCCGATGCCGAACGGCGACACCGCCGCCCACCGGGAGATGACGGTCCTCACGGTCCCTCCTGGTACCGGCCGAGCAGCAGCACCGCGTTGTTGCCGCCGAAGGCGAGCGCGTTGTTCTGCACGACCCGCAGGTCGGCCGCGACCCCGGTGTTGGGGACGCAGTCCACCGCACACTCCGGGTCGGTCTCCTCATGGTTGATGGTCGGCGGGATGAAGCCGCCGTCGATGGCCAGCGCGCAGCCGATCGCGGCCAGTGCGCTGGCGGCGCCGAGGGTGTGGCCGAGCATCGACTTGATCGCCACGGTGCGCGGCGGGCTCTCCCCGAACACCTGGCGGATCGCCCGCGCCTCGGCGAGATCGTTGGCCGCTGTCGCGGTGCCGTGCGCGGAGATCAGGTCGACCTCGTCCGGCTTGATCCCGGCACAGTCCAGCGCCAGCCGCATGCACCGGGCGACGCTGTCGGCGTTGGGCGCCACCAGGTGGTCGGCGTCGCAGTTGAGCCCGAACCCGAGCACCTCGGCATAGATCCGGGCGCCGCGGGCCTGTGCCGACGCCAGGCTTTCCAGCACCAGCACGCCTGCGCCCTCGCCGGTGATCATGCCCTTGCGGTTGCGGTCGAACGGCTGGCAGCGCTCCGGAGCCATCGCGCCGATTCGGTAGAAGCCGGCGAAGGTCTTGCGGCACAACGCATCTGCCCCGCCACAGAGCGCCACCTCGACGTCGCCCGCGCGCAGTGCGTCGAACCCGTAGCCGATCGCGTAGTTGCCCGCCGCGCACGCCGTGGAGATGGTCAGCGCCTCGACGTCGGTCAGCGCCAGCTCCCGGGCGACCAGACTGGACATCCGGCCCGCGTTGACCCGCCGGGCCAGTTCCGCCGCCATGCCGGCCGGTCCGTCCGCGACGCTCTGCTCGACCAGCCGGTCGAAGTCCCGGGACTCCGCGTTGGTGCTGCCGACCGCTACCAGGCTGGGCAGCGCACGCAGCGCCTCGACACCCAGACCGGCGTCGGCCACCGCCATCCGGGCCGCGGCCACCGCGAACTCGCCGGCCCGGCCCAGTTCCGCGCGGTCGAGCCGCTCGATCCAGGGGGCCGGGTCGAACCCGTTGACCTCACAGGCCACGGAATGGTCGAAACCCGTGGTGTCGAACGCGGTGAGCGGTCCAGCGCCACTGCGACCCGCGCGCAGCGCCGCGCCGAACTCGACGGCGCCGACACCGGTGCTGGCGACGACGCCCAGACCGGTGACCACCACCCGCCGGGGCGTGCGGGCCGGTCTCACGCCCGGGCCGGGGCCGCCGCGACGACGTCGTAGACGCCCGCGAGGTTCACCATCCGGGCCAGCTCACCCTGGTCGATCTTGATGTGGAACTCCTCCTCGAGCGCGGCCAGGATCTCGATCGCCCGCAACGAGTCCGCGCCGTGGTCCTCGCGGAACAGGCTGGTGTCGCTGACCTCGTCCGGTTCGATCTCCAGGATCGTGCACACCAGGGTGCGGATCTCGGTGCGGCGGTTTTCGGCGGCTACGGTCACGGCGCTCGACCTCCTGGCTCGATGAGCGCCCAAATCTACGGCCGGTGACCGGGATGTCCGACTCCGCGGCCGCGGATGACATGAAGCTGCCAAGGTGTCCCGGACCCGGCCGGGCCGACCCCGGGCGGGGATAGATTCCTTGCCAGGAGGCCGAAACCATGAACCGTACCAACGCGACAGAGCACTGGGCGCTGGGCGCCGCCGGGCTCACCATGCTGCTGTGGGCCTCGGCGTTCGTCGCGATCCGGGCCGCCGCACCGCATTTCTCGCCCGGTGCGCTGGCGCTGGGCCGAATGCTGACCGCGTCGGTCGTGCTGGGCGCGATCCTGCTGATCCGCAGGGAAGGCTGGCCGGCCCGGGCCGCCTGGCCGGGCATCATCGTCTCGGGCGTGCTGTGGTTCGGCCTCTACATGGTCACCCTGAACTGGGGTGAGGAGAACGTGGACGCCGGCACCGCGGCCCTGATCATGGGCGTGGGCCCGATCCTGATCGCGCTGCTGAGCAGCCGGCTGCTGCACGAGAAGATCACCCGGTTCCTGCTGATCGGGTTGGCGATCTCGTTCGCCGGCACCGCCGTGATCGGCATCTCGGTCTCCGGCGGCGGTCGCAACTCGGTGCTCGGCCTGCTGCTCTGCCTGGTCGCCGCGGCCTCCTTCGCCGGGGGCGTGGTGGCACAGAAACCCGCGCTGCGGCACGCCTCCGCCGTGCAGGTCACCACGTTCGGCTGCGTGGTCGCCTCGGTGGCCTGCCTGCCGTTCGCCCCGCAACTGGTGTCCGACGTCGCCGCCGCGCCGCCGCCGGCGATCCTGAACATGCTCTACCTGGGCCTGTTCCCCACCGCGCTGGCGTTCACCACCTGGGGCTACGCGCTGCACCGGCTCAGTGCCGGGGCCTTGGGCGCCACCACCTACGTGGTCCCGGCGCTGGTCGTCGCGCTGTCCTGGATCGTGCTGCGCGAGGTCCCGGCCGCCCTGACGATCGCCGGCGGCGTGCTGTGCCTGGCCGGTGTCGCGGTCTCCCGGATGCGGGACCGGCCCCGCGATCCGGCCCCGGCCACCCCGGCGGCGCGCGAGTCCGCGCCGGTGGCCGCGGCGGAGTGAGGGCGATGTCCCCCTGGTTTCTGTCCGGCGACGCCGGCTCGCAGGCGCCGGTGCGGATCTTCTGCTTTCCGCACGGGGGCGGCGATCCACGCGGTTACCTGACCTGGCAGCCGGCACTCGCGCCGGTCGCGGAACTGCTCGTCGTGTGCGCCCCCGGCCGCGCACACCGGTTCGCCGAACCGCCGCCGGCGAGCATCGGCGAGTTGGCCATCGGCGCCGCGGACGCGATCTCCGCGCACGCCGACCGGCCGGTCATCCTGTTCGGCCACAGCTTCGGGGCGTTGGTCGCCTTCGAGGCCGCCCGGCTGCTCCGGGACACCCCGGCGGTGCGCGGGCTCGTGCTGTCCGGCTGCGTCGCGCCCGCGCTGATGCCGACCGAGTACCTGGTGTGGGCGGCCGGCCTGACCGGCCGCGAGTTCGCCGAGATGGCCGGGAAGTACGAGGGCCTGGCCCCGGAGATCGTCGCCGACGAGGAACTGCAGGAGTTGCTGCTGCCCGGTTTGCGGGCCGACCTGCGCCTGATCGCGGAGTACCGGTACCGGCCGGCCGCACCGCTCGCCCTGACCGGGACGCTGATCAACGGGCGGGACGACTGGCACGTCGCGGACTCGACGATCGACGGTTGGCGCCGGGAGTTCAGCGCGCCGCCGGACCGGCACTGGCATCCCGGCGGGCACTTCTACTTCGACGACCACCCGGCGGCCGTGCTGGACACCCTGACCGCGCTCGCGTCCGATGTGGACATTTCGACCGACCAGCACGTCGAAGTCATCTAGGGGAGCCATGGGGACATCGGGGGTCATGCTGACCGCGCCGCACTACGTGCTCGGTGAGATCGAACTGCCGTACACGTCGATCGTCGACCTGGACGCCCGGGTGGCCGAGTTCCGCATGCTGCCCAAACCCGACCTGTGGGGCTGGGGGACGGTGCGCCGCACCGAACGCAGCATCGCGGACCTGGCCGTGCGGACCGGATCGGCGACGCTGGCCGCCGCCGGGCTCGATCCGGCCGCCCTGGACGCGGTGGTGCTGTGCTCCACCGGTTTCCCGGCCGGCACCCGGGTGCACGGCAGCTTCGCCCAGACCGTCCTGTCCGGACTCGGTGTGCCCGACGCCGACTACCTCGGCGTCGGCATCAACCGCTGCACCAACCTGCTGGCCGGCCTCCAGGTCGCCGACGCGCTGGTGCGCAGCGGCCGGCACCGCCGGGTATTGGTGGTCACCACCGACCGGGTCGACGACGAGGCCATGCGGCTGGAGAAGTTCGCGTTGTTCAGCGATGGCGCGGCAAGCTGCCTGGTGACCGCCGAGTCCGAGGTGCCCGGCGGGTTCGAGCTGCTGGGCTGCGCGGCGGCCAACCGGGTGGCCGAGCTGGACTGGGCCAACGAGATCAGCCCGGAGCTGAGCCGGCAGGTCAACGATGCCCTGCTGAAGCCGTTCGGCCTGACCCTCGACGCGGTGGCCGGGCTGATGCACGCCAACATCTTCACGCCGATCGTGATGCTCAAGGAGATGCAGGCCGGGTTCACCCCGGCGCAGCTCTACACCGCCAACATCGCGCGGGTCGGGCACTGCTTCGCGGCCGACCCGATCATCAACCTGGTCGACCGCACCGCGGCCGGACACGTGTCGGCCGGCGGGTACTACCTGCTCGCCTCCAGCGTGCCCGGGTCGCGGATCGGTGTGCTGCTGCGGAGTCTGCCCGATCCCACCCGCTGACCAGTCGAGACGAGGGGACACCATGGCCCAGGCCACCTTCCAGCTGCCGGACCGGATCACCTCCTCGGCGCTGACCACCTTCGAGTTCAGCTCGAGCACCCGCACCCAGGCCGCGGCCATCCTGGCCGGACCACCGGCGGAGATCCTGCAGCGGCTGCTGCGCGACCAGGAGTCCGAGGCCGCGCTGCTGGCCGCGCGCGGCATCCTGCACGCCATGCTGTCCGCAACCGCTGCCGGCACAACGGATTCCCCCGGCCCCAGCACCGCCGACGCCATCGCCGGGGAGGTCGGCGCGGCACGGGCCGGACTGGCCGCCGCGGTCGCGGACCTGGTGGCCGGCGAGCCGGCCCGCCGGGTGGTGCGCCGGGAGCGGGCGGTCCTGGGCCTGCTCGCCGGTTGCTGGCTGGACATGCTGTCCCAGCCGGCAACCCAGCCCTCGGTGATCGTCAACCGGTTGCTCAAGGACCACCTGCTGCTCAAGGGCGAGGGGATCGTGGAACGATCCGTGCAGCAGATTCGGTACCGCGAACTGGCCGAGTCCGGGGTCCACCTTCCGCCCATCGGGTCGGCGCAGTTCGTCGCCCGCGCGGAGCTCCGGCCGCTCACCGCCGTGCACGCCGGCTTCTACCTGGCGCTGTCCCGGCTGCCGGCGAGCTTCATGCCCGAGGTGATCGGCGTGCACTACGCCTTCCATGCGCTGGGCGTCGACGACCTGCTGTCCGGCCGGCCCGGACCGCTGCCGGAGCCGGCGCTACGCGCCTCGCTCGCCGAGTACCTGGCGCTGACGCACGACTCGCCGACCGGTGCCGCCGACCGGGCCCGGCTGGCCGCGGCGGTCCGGCTGGTGCTCGATCTGGAACGCGAGCATGTCGCGCTGCTGGCCGAGTTGGCCGGCTGGCACGCCGGCCTGTCCCTGGACGCCCAGGTCGCCGCGATCGTGGCCCGGCACGCGCCGTACGCCGGCGCCCAGCACCGCGGCGTGCGGGTGCGCGGCCGGCTGCTCACCGAGACGTTCGAGGATCCCGCCTTCGACGTCGCCGCGTTCCTCGACGAGTTCCGCCGGTCCCGCCAGGTGAAGCCGATGCGCACCGGAAGCTGCCGGTTCCTGGAGGCGATCCGGTTCGGCGGCCCCATGTTCGGCATCTTCGACGAGCACGAGGCGGCCACGTTCGCCGCCTGGGTCCGGCAGGTGCAGACCGGTGCGCTGGAGCCGATCGAGCTGTCGGACAACACGGTCGGCGACGGTCGCGCGGCGGCCTGGAGCGCCGCGATCGCCGCGGCGGCTCCGCAGGACGTGCGGTTCACCGACCCGGCGCCGGTCGACGACCGCGAACTGCTCTACCGGCTGGTCAACATCGAGCACTTCGCCAACACCCTTCCGCTGGCCCGGCAACGCGCGATCGAGGGCCTGGTCGCGGCGGAGCTGCTGTTCGAGCACGGCGCCCGGGGCCGGTACACCGACGCGAGCTACTTCGACTACTCCCCCGAGGCGCTGCTGGACCGGGTCGAGCGGATCTACTGGGACAAGCAGATGGCGCCGTACCGGCCGCTGACCGAGATTCCGGACCGGGACGAGGTGATCTTCGGCCAGACCGCGTACGCGCTGGGCAACCTGATCGACGGCGCCTGGGCACACCGGATCGGCAACGCCGGGCGCTACCACCGGCGCAGCGACGGGCTGCTGTTCTCGATCTACCTGGACGAGATGGGCCGGGGCGACCTGCGCAAGAACCACCTCACCCTGATCCACCAGGTGCTGGACGACTTCTCCGTGTGGCTGCCGCACATCCGGGACGCCGCGTTCCGCGACCAGGACGTGCTGCCGGACACGCACGGGCAGTACCGCTCCGCGATCCACCAGATGTGCCTGTCGCTGTTCCCGGACACCTTCTACAACGAGATCCTCGGCTACAACCTGGCCATCGAGATGTACGGCCTCGGCGAGCTGCGCATGCACGAGATCGAGAAGCTGCGCCGGCACGGCCTGGACACCTCCTACGAGGAGGCCCACCTGTCCATCGACAACATCTCCGCCGGCCATTCGCGGCAGGCGACCGACGTGATCGTGTCCTATCTGGACGATGTCGCGCACGGCCTCGGAACCGCCGCGGTGGAGGGCGAATGGCGGCGGATCTGGCGCGGCTACGCCTCGTTCGCCTACTTCGCCGAGCACCAGCTGGTGCGCGACCTCGACGGGACCGCCGAACCGGCCGACACCGGCGCGGAACTGGCGATCTGACATGGCCCTCGACGAGGAGATTCTCGCGCTGCCGTTCTACGATCCGGCCCATCTGGACCTGGCCAAGCGGATCGAGGACTGGTGCGCGTCGAACACCGCGCTGTGGAACGCGAACGGCGATCCGGAGCACACCGGCCGGGCCATCCAGCGGGCGCTCGGCGCCGACGGCTGGTTCGCCTTCCTGGACCCCGCCGAAGAGTCCACAATGGACCTCCGGTCGCTGTGCCTGGCCCGGGAGGCGCTGGCCTACGCCGACGACCTCGCCGACCATGCCTTCGCCATCCAGGCCCTGGCCGCGCACCCGATCGCCCGGTTCGGCACGCAACCGCAGCAGGCGCGCTACCTGCCCCGGATCGCCGCCGGCGAACTGATCAGCTCGTTCGCCCTGTCCGAGCCGGAGCACGGGTCCGACGTCGCCGGGCTGGCCCTGACCGCGCGCCGCACGGCGGGCGGCTACGTCCTGGACGGGTCGAAGGCCTGGATCGCCAACGGCAGCACCGCCGGCCTGCACTGCGTGGTGGCCCGGACCGGCGACGGTCCGGGGGCGTTGGGTCTGACCGCCTTCCTGGTTCCCGCCGACACGCCCGGCGTGCGGGTCGCCGAGCGGGTCGCGATGATCGCCCCCCGCCCGCTGGCACACCTCGAGTTCACCGGCTGCCGGGTCGGCGACGACGCGGTGCTCGGCAAGCCGGGCGGCGGTTTCGCCGTGGCCATGGACCTGCTCGACCGGTTCCGCATGACGGTCGGCGCGGCGGCGGTCGGGTTCGCCCGCCGGGCCGCCGACGCCGCGCTGTCCCGGGCCAGAACGCGCCCGCTGGGCGACGGGCGGCTGTTCGACCTGCCGACGATCCGGACCACGCTGGCCGACATCCGGATCAAGCTGAACGCCGCCGCCCTGCTGGTGGCCCGCGCCGCCTGGGAGGCCGACACCGGCAACCGCCGCTTCGCCCACCACTCCAGCATCGCCAAGGCCTACGCCACCGAGGCCGCGCAGGAGATCGTGGACGCCTGCGTGCAGATCTTCGGCGCCGCCGGCCTGGTCAGCGACAGCGTCCCGGAACGGCTCTACCGCCAGATCCGCTCGCTGCGCATCTACGAGGGCACCACCGAGATCCAGAAGGCCGTCATCGCCACCACCCTGCCCCGGTGACCCACCGTGTCCGGTGGTTGACTTACCGTTCATGAAGGCAGCGACGGTGGCCGGCGTGCTGCTGGCCTTGTTCCTGGCCGGTGCCGGCGAGGCGGTGGCCGCGCCGGACACCGACCCGGTGGTCGAGCAGTCCGGTCAGCAGGGCTCCCGCGACGCCGCGTTGCGCCCCGTCGCGGGCGTCGAGTCCGAGTTCATCCGCGTGGCCGCTCCGGCGGCGCAGGCGGTGATGGCCGGTTACCGGGTGCCGGCCGCGGTCGGCCTCGCCCAGGCGATCCTGGAGTCGAACTGGGGCCGCAGCGCGCTTTCCACGGCCGGCAAGAACTTCTACGGGTTCAAGTGCGCCAACGCCGGCACGCCCGGCCCGATCGCGATCGGCTGCCGCCCGTACCCGACCCGGGAATGCACCCCGGTCTGTGCGCCGGTGACCGCCTACTTCCGGGTGTACGCCTCGATGGCGGACTCGTTCGCCGACTACGGCCGGCATCTGAGCACCAGCCCGTACTACGCGTCGGCGTTCCGCTACCTGACCGACCCGGACCGGTTCGCCCGGGAGGTCGCCCGCCGCTACGCGACCGATCCGGCCTACGCCGACAAGGTGATCCGGCTGATGGTCACCTGGAACCTCTACCAGTTCGGCAACCGGGTGCCCGGCCCGTCGCTGTCCGGCGACGGGCGGGCCGAACTGGTGACGGTGTCGGCCGGCGGCGAGGCCCACGCCCGGTACAACGCCGGCGGGTTCGCCCCGGCGCCGTGGGCGCCCGGCAACGTGCTGGTGGCCAACGGGATCGTCGACCCGGCCCGGGCCCGGTGGACCGATCTCGACGGGGACGGCCGAACCGACTTCGCCGCCGTGCAGCCGGCGACGGGCGAGGTGCGTGCCTGGCACAACGTGGCGGGCCTGGCCACCATGCCGTGGGGCGGGGCCAGTGTGGTGGTCGGGACCGGGTTCACCGACCCGGCCCGGATCCGGTTCGCCGACCTCGACGGCGACCGCCGGGCCGAGGTGATCAGCATCGAACCCGGCGGCACCGTGCGCGCCTGGCGCAACGTCGCCGGGTTCGCCACCATGCCGTGGGGCGGGGCCAGCGTGGTGATCGCGACCGGCTTCGACCCCGGTGCGACCTTCTTCGCCGACCTCGACGCCGACGGCCGGTCCGACATCGTCGCCGGCTCCCCGGACGCGACCCTGCGCGCCTGGCGCAACGCCGCCGGCTTCGCCACCATGCCCTGGGGCGGGGCCAGCGTCGTGATCGCCACCGCAACCCCCAGCCGCACCGCCAAGTTCGGCGACCTCGACGGCGACGGCCGGGCCGACCTCATGACCGTCAACCCCACCACCGGCGAGGTGCACGCCCACCACAACATCGGCTACGCCTTCACCCCCTGGACCACCACCACCCCCACCCTCCTCGCCACCCGCGTGACCAACCCGGCCGCGCTGTTCTTCACCTAAGGCATGGCGACGGCCCGCGGCGCCCGGCACCGGCGGCTCTCGGCGGTGCTGGCCTCCCTCGGTGACGCCGACCTCGCCGCGCTCGTGCGCCCGGAGCGGGCCGGCGGCGTGGGGGTGGGCGGCGGCACCGCGGTGGTGGACGTCGACGGGACGCCGGTGTTCGTCAAGCGGATCCCGCTGACCGACCGGGAGCTGGCCCACCCGGGCAGCACGGCGAACCTGTTCGGCCTGCCGGTGTTCTGCCAGTACGGCGTCGGCGGCCCGGGATTCAGCGCGTGGCGCGAGCTGGCCGCGAACGACATCGTCACCGACGCCGTGCTGGCCGGCCGGACGCGCTCGTTCCCGCTGCTCTACCACTGGCGGGTGCTGCCCGGCCGGGCGCCGGTCGCCGCCGAACACGCCGACATCGACGCGGTCGTCGCCGCCTTCGGTGGCAGCCCGGCCGTGCGGGCCCGCCTGGAAGCGCTGGCTGCCGCGTCGCGCAGCCTCGTGCTGTTCTGCGAGTACATCCCGTACCCGGCGACCGACTGGCTGCGCGTGGACCCGGTCGGCAAGGCCGCCACGGTCGAGCGGCAGTTCGCCCAGATCGTGACGTTCCTGCGCGGCCGGGAACTGCTGCACATGGACGGTCACCTCGGCAACCTGCGCACCGACGGGGAGCGGCTCTACCTCACCGACTTCGGCCTGGCGACCTCGCCGCGCTTCGAGCTCTCGCCCGCCGAGCGCGACTTCGCCGAACGCCACGCCACCCACGATGCCGGCTACGCCGCCATGCGACTGGTCAACTGGCTGGTGACCGAGGTCTGCGGGGTGCCGGGCAGCGCCGGTCCGGCCGTCCGCAACGAGTACGTGCTGCGGTGCGCCGAAGGCTCGGTTCCGGCTGACGTTCCCCCGGTCGTGGCCGCCATCCTGGCCCGGCACGCACCCGCCGCCGCGCGGATGAACGCCTTCTACTGGAAGCTGTTCGACCGGGACCTGCAGGCGGAGTACCCCGGCCCTCCGTTCGGCGCCGTCCAGAACTCATCCGGCAGGGATGAGGCCCCCCGGTTCCGGCCCCCACGATGATGCGGAAAACCGTCGACGTGGGGATTTCTCGATGGAGTACGAGTTCGACGTCACAACGTCCAGCGCGGTGCGCACCGCCAACGGGCACGATGCGGTGACCGCAGGCCCGCTCTCGGCCGAGGCGCTCAAGCAGGTGCTGCGCTACTGGGATGCCGCGAACTACCTGACCGTGGCCCAGATCTACCTGCTGGACAACCCGCTGCTGCGTGAGCCGTTGCGGCCCGAGCACATCAAGCCGCGGCTGCTCGGCCACTGGGGGACCTCGCCGGGCCTGAACCTGATCTACGTGCACCTCAACCGGCTGATCACGGAGCGCGACGCCAGCGTGATCTATCTGGCCGGGCCCGGGCACGGCGGTCCGGCGCTGGTGGGCCAGGCGTACCTGGAGGGTACCTACTCCGAGGTCTATGCGGCGGTCAGCCAGGACCTGGCGGGCCTGCGCCAGCTGTGCCGGCGGTTCTCCACGCCGGGCGGCATTCCCAGCCACGTCAGCGTGCAGACGCCCGGCTCGATCCACGAGGGCGGCGAACTGGGATACGTGCTGTCGCACGCCTTCGGCGCCGCGTTCGACAACCCCGACCTGATCGTGGCGGCCGTGGTCGGCGACGGCGAGGCGGAGTCCGGCCCGCTGGCCGGGGCCTGGCGCGCCACGTCGTTCCTCAACCCGGCCCGGGACGGCGCGGTGCTGCCGATCCTGCACCTGAACGGCTACAAGATCAGCGGCCCCACCGTGCTCGGCCGCGACACCGACGAGGACCTGCACGCCTTCCTGCGCGGCAACGGCTACGAGGCGTTCTTCGTCGAGGGCGACGACCCGGCCCGGGTGCACCAGTCGTTCGCCACGACCCTGGACTGGTGCTACGACCGGATCCGGACCATCCAGGACGAGGCCCGGCGGCACGGCGTCTTCGAGCGGCCGCGCTGGCCGGCCATCGTGCTGCGCACCCCCAAGGGCTGGACCGGGCCCAAGGAGGTCAACGGGCTGCCGGCCGAGGGAACCTTCCGCTCCCACCAGGTTCCGATGGCCGACGTCCGCGCCAACCCCGAGCATCTGGCCCAGCTCGACGTCTGGCTGCGGTCCTACCGGCCGGAGACGCTGTTCGACGAGGACGGCCGCCTGGTCGCCGACCTCGCCGCGCTTGCGCCCACCGGCGAGCGCCGGATGAGCGCGAACCCGGTCGCCAACGGCGGCAAGGTGCTGGTGAACCTGGACATCCCCGACTTCCGGGACTATGCCGTCGAGGTCGAGCAGCCGGGCACGGTGCACCAGGAGTCGACCCGGCAGTTCGGCAAGCTGCTGCGCGACGTGTACGTGCGCAACGCCGAGGCGGCGAACTTCCGGCTGTTCTGCCCGGACGAGACGAACTCCAACCGGCTCGGCAACGTGTTCGAGGTGGAGAACCGCTGCTTCGTCGGCCGCACCCTGGACATCGACGACCACGTCTCGCCGGACGGCCGGGTGCTCGAGGTGCTCAGCGAACACCTGTGCGAGGGCTGGCTGGAGGGCTACACGCTGACCGGGCGGCACGGCGTGTTCGCCACCTACGAGGCGTTCGCGATGGTCGCCGCGTCGATGGTGGTGCAGCACACCAAGTGGCTGCAGGAGGCGGTCAACCTGGACTGGCGCGCGCCGGTGGCCTCGCTGAACATCCTGCTCACCTCGACCTGCTGGCGTAACGACCACAACGGGTTCAGCCACCAGGGGCCGGGCCTGATCGACGTCATGCTGACCAAGCGCGGCACGGTGACCCGCATCTACCTGCCGCCGGACGCCAACTGCCTGCTCTCGGTCGCCGACCACTGCCTGCGCAGCCGCAACTACGTGAACCTCATCGTCATCGACAAGCAGCCGCAACTGCAGTTCCTGGACATCGACACGGCGATCCAGCACTGCGCCAACGGCGCGTCCGTCTGGAAGCGCGCCAGCACCCACGACGGGGAGGATCCGGACGTGGTGCTCGGCTGTGCCGGCGACATCTCGACCCAGGAAACCGTTGCGGCGGCCTGGCATCTGCGCCAGCTCGTCCCGGACCTGCGGGTGCGGCTGGTGAACGTGGTCGACCTGATGCGGTTGTTCCCCGCGAAGTACCACCCGCACGGCAGCACCGAGGAGCAGTTCGTCGAGCTGTTCACCGCGGACAAGCCGGTGGTCTTCGCCTTCCACGGCTACCAGCGGGCGATCCACGAGATCGTGCACGGCCATCCGAACGTGGGCCGCATCCACGTGCGCGGCTTCAACGAGCAGGGCACCACCACGACGCCGTTCCAGATGGTGGTGCTCAACGAGATGAGCCGCTTCCATCTGGCCGCCGAGGCCATCCGCCGGGTGCCCCGGCTCGCCGACCGGGCGCCGGAACTACTGGCCCAGTTGGACGGCCGGCTCGCCGAGGCCACCACCTACGCGCACGAGCACTTCGAGGACCCCGCCGACATCCGCGACTGGACCTGGTCTGAGTAGCCTCTCCTGGATTTTATGCGGGTTGTTGCGTTTTCGGGAGACGGTGCGGTGTCGGGTGGATTGTGGCTGGGGTGGCGTCACGGTCCCCTGAGGTGGCGGTTGGGTGGGGGGTTGGTCACAGTAGGCGGTAGGTCGATACGTGGCTGGGGGAGTCGGCGGTGAAGGCGGCGCCGGTCCAGTCGGCGTGGCGGGTTTCCAGGGTGAAGCCGGCTAGTTGGGCCATCAGGTCCAGCTCGGCGGGCCAGATGTAGCGGTGCGGGCTGCGGAACAGCCGCGCCTGCCGGTCGGTGCCGAACCGGAAGTGGTGCGAGACAAGCAGTTGCCGCACCGGATCGTAGGTGTCCAGGCCGATGTAGCCGGGTTCGTGGTGGAAGACCAGGGCCGACTGCCCCGGCGTCAGCCGGCGGAGCTGGGGCACCTCCAGCTCGATCACGAACCGCCCGCCCGGACGCAGGTGCCGCGCCGCGTTGCGGAAGCAGGCGACCTGCTCGGCCTGGGTCAACAGGTTGGAAATGGTGTTGTAGACCAGGTAGACGAGCGTGAACTCGCCCGGCGCGTGCGCGGTGGCCATGTCGCCCTCGACCACCGGGATGGCGGCCGCGTCGGCCTTGGTGCGCAGCTGGGCGATCATCGGCGCGGACAGCTCGATCCCGGTGACCCGCACGCCGCGGGCAGCCAGCGGAACGGCCAGCCGCCCGGTTCCCACGGCGAACTCGAGGGCGGCCCCGTCTCCGGCGAGCTCGGCCAACCGGTCGACCGCCGGCGTCAGCACCTCGGCGGCGAACATCCCCGTGCCCGGCGTGTCGTAGTTCGCGGCCGCCTCGGCGTCCCAGATCTCCTCCTGTCGCATGAAACCGATCCTAGTTGAACCGCTTGTATGGCAAACAATCCGCTACTGGACACCCGCTTCACATCTGCGGTAGCCTGGCCGCGCCTCGTTGTCGAGGCCATTGAAACTGAGGGATTTTCTGTTCTTGTAAGGGGATGTGGGCGTAGGGGAACGCCCATCACGGCAGTTGCCTCTGCGCTGACCACATTTCATGGGCCGGATCTTTTTCCGGCTTTCTTTCGTAGCCGCGCAACGTTTTCGCGGCCGGGATCGTCAAGATCAGTGACGGGTGTGACGAAGGCACCCGTTCTTCTGCACAGGAGAGTAAGGGGAACCCATGGGTTTGAAAACTGTGGCACGAACCGGTCAACTGCTCGGGCTCGTGTCCGCCACGGCGGCCATGGTCCTGGTCGGTGCGCTACCGGCGATGGCCGCACCACCGTCCAATGACGTCATCACGGGTGCGACGGCCATTACCGCCATTCCGTTCAGCGAGACGGTGAACACGACCGAGGCGACCACCGACGCCGAGGACGCCGCGATCAACACCAACTGCGGCGCCCCGGCGACCAACGGCAGCGTCTGGTACACGATCGAAGGCCGGGACGTGCCCGCGTACCTGGTGGACGTCGCGCAGTCCGACTTCACCGCCGGCGTCATCGTGGCCACCGGGACACCCGGCAACCTGTCCCTGGTCACCTGCGGCCCGCAGGCGGTCGCGTTCCAGCCGGTGGTGGGCGAAACCTATTACCTGATGGCGTTCAGCGACAACCCGGACGTGGTCGGCGGTCAGCTCACGATCGAGGTCACCGAGGCCGAACTGCCGCCCACGGTGTCGATGACGGTCAACGATGTCGGCCGGGTGAACCCGCGCACCGGCACCGCCACCGTCTCCGGCACCTACGAGTGCATCGGCACGGCCGAGTTCACCGTGGTACAGGGCCAGTTGCAGCAGGAGCAGCGGGGCGGCGTCCAGGTGAGCGGCAGCTTCGACGTGCCAGACCTGGCCTGCGGCGGCAAGTTCAAGTGGAGCGCGGAGGTCACTCCCGAGAGTGGCAAGTTCAAGCCCGGCCTGGCCGCGACGATCGCCCTCGTGGCCGGCTGCAACCGCCTGGGCTGCAACATCTACCAGACCCTCGAGGTGGTCCGGCTCCGCTCCGGCCGGTGACCTGACACCGCGGCAGGGGTGGTCCGACCCGTTGGGTTCGGCCACCCTTGTCGTGGTCAGGCGGTGAGTGGCGGCGCCGTGCCGTCCGGCGCGACGAGGTGGCACGCGACCAGCGTGCCGTTCGGACCGACCGGACGCAGCAGCGGTTCCTCGACGAGGCAACGGGTTTCGGCGAGCGGGCAGCGGGTGTGGAACCGGCAGCCGGTGGGCGGCCGTACCGGGCTGGGAATGTCGCCGGTGAGCACGATGCGCCGGCGGGTGCGCTGCACGGCGGGGTCGGGCACCGGCGCGGCGGACAGCAGCGCCTGGGTGTAGGGGTGCCGGGGGGTGGCGAACAACTCGGCCCGGCCGGCGACCTCGACCAGCTGGCCGAGGTACATCACGGCGATCCGCTGGGCCAGGAACTCGACGGCGGCGAGGTCGTGGGTGATGAACAGGCAGGCGAACCCGAGCTCGGCCTGCAGCCGGGCGATCAGGTTGAGCACGGCCGCCTGCACCGAGACGTCCAACGCCGAGGTGGGCTCGTCGGCCACCAGCAGGGCGGGACCGGCCGACAGCGCGCGGGCGAGGCTGACCCGCTGGCGCTGGCCGCCGGAAAGCTCGTGCGGGTGCCGGCGGGCCAGTTCCGCGCGCAGGCCGACCGCGTCGAGCAGTTCGCGCAGCCGTTCCCGCCGGCTCGCCGGGTTGCCGATCCGGTGCAGCCGCAACGGTTCGGTGATGATGTCGGCCACCGTCATCCGCGGGTTCAGTGAGCCGGACGGGTCCTGGAAGACGATGTTCACGCCGCGCCGCAGGGGGCGCAGCCGGCGCCGGGACAGCGGTACCAGGTCGACGCCGTTCAGCAGTACCCGGCCCGCGGTGACCGGCGTCAGGGCCACCACGCAGCGGCCGAGCGTGGACTTTCCGCTGCCGGACTCCCCGACCAGCCCGAGCACCTCGCCGGGCGCGATGGTCAGGCTCACCCCGTCCACCGCCCGGACCGGGCCGAAGTGCTTGACCACACCGTCGAGTTCGAGTACAGGTTCGCCGGTCACGGCTCGGCCCGCCCGGACGGATGCCAGCAGGCCACCGGGTGGCCGGCCGGGCCGGGAAGCAGCACCGGCCGGTTGGTTCGGCACTGGTCGTCGGCGGCTGGGCACCGGTCGGCGAACGTGCACTCGTCCGTCGCCGACCGCAACACCGGCACCAGGCCGGGAATCTCGCGCAGCCCGCCGGTCGACCGCCGGGCCGGGTTGGGCACCGCGCCGAGCAGGCCCCGGGTGTAAGGGTGACACGGAGCCTGGAACAGTCCGTCCACATCGGACTCCTCGACCGTGCGCCCGGCGTACATCACCACCACCCGGTCGGCGATGTCCGCCACCACGCCGAGATCGTGGGTGATCAGCAGGATCGCCGTGCCGGTCTCGGCGCCCGCGGTGCGCAGCAGGTCGAGGATCCCGGCCTGGATCGTGACGTCCAGCGCCGTGGTCGGCTCGTCGGCGATCAGCAGCCGGGGCTGGCAGGCCAGCGCCATAGCGATCATGACCCGCTGCCGCATGCCGCCGGAAAGCTGGTGCGGGTAGGCCCGCAGCCGCCGGTCCGGCTCCGGAATTCCGACCCGTACCAACAGATCCCGGGCGCGCCGCTGGGCTGCCGCGCCGGTGGTGTGCTGGTGGCGGCGCAGCACCTCGCCGATCTGGCGGCCGACGGTGAGCACCGGGTTGAGCGAGCTCATCGGCTCCTGGAAGACGTAGGCGATGTCCCGGCCGCGGATCGCGGTGAGCCGGCGGGACGACTCGCGGGTCAACTCCCGGTCGGCGAACCGCACCGAGCCCTCGACGTAGGCGTTGCGCGGCAACAGTCCGGTCAGCGCCATCGCGGTCACGCTCTTGCCACAGCCGGACTCGCCGACCAGTGCGAGCACCTCGCCGTCGGCCACGGCGAACGACGCCGCGTCGACCGCGAGCAGCGGCCCGTCCTCGGTGTCGAACCGGACACTCAGCCCCTCAACCTCCAGGAGTGTCAACGGGTCACCTGCCGGGGGTCCATGGCGTCCCGCAGGCCGTCGCCGAGCAGGTTGAGCGCCAGGGTGAGCGCGACGATGACGAGCCCAGGGAACACCGCGAGCCAGGGCCCCTGGCGGTAGAACGGTTGCGCGCTGGCCAGCAGCACCCCCAGCGACGGGGTCGGCGGCCGGATGCCCAGTCCCAGGAAGGACAGCACCGCCTCCCCGATGATCGCCGCCGGGACGTACACGGTGGCCTGCACCAGGATCGCGTTCACCGAGTTGGGCAGGATGTGCCGGACGAGCAGTGTGCGGTCGCCCGCGCCGCCGGCGATCGCGGCGTCCACATAGTCCATCCCGCGCAACCGCAGCGCCTCCCCTCTGGTCACCCGGATCATGCCGGGCACCTGTGCGCCCACCGCGATCGCGATGACCGCGGTGAACAGCGACGGCCCGAGGATGACCGCCAGGGCGACCGCCAGGATCAGGAACGGGAAGGCCAGCAGCAGGTCGGTCAGCCGGGACACCACCGGGTCCAGCCAGCCGTAGAACCCGGCGAGCAGGCCGAGCGGAACCCCGACCACGATCGACAGCAGCACGGTGAGCACGCCGACCACGATCGAGGCGCGCAGTCCGTAGAGCACCCGGGAGAACACGTCCCGGCCGAGCTCGTCGGTGCCGAACCAGTGTTGCGGCGACGGCGGTTGCGGCGCCGGCGCGGTGAAGTCCGTGGCGTCGAAGGGATACGGCGCGATGAGCGGAGCGAGCCCCGCGGCCAGCACGGCGACGACGACCACCACCAGGCCGGACATCGCCATCGGGTTGCGGCGCAACCGGCGCAGCATCCGCCCCCGGCTCGGCCGCTCCGGGACGGCGGCCAGCTCGACCAGGGTCACCGCAGCACACCCCCGACCCTGATCCGCGGGTCGATCACCGAGTAGAGCAGGTCCACCAGCAGGTTCAGCACGATGTAGGCGGTCGCCGTGAACAGCACGATGCCCTGGATCATCGCGTAGTCCCGGGTGAACACGGCGTCCAGCGTGAGCCTGCCGAACCCGGGCAGCACGAAGATCGACTCGGTGACCACGGCGCCGGAGATGAGCACGCCCAGTTCGAGACCGACGATGGTGGTGACCACGATCAGGCTGTTCCGCAGCGCGTGCCCGATGATCACCTGACGGCCGGGCAGGCCCTTGGCCCGGGCGGTGCGCACGTAGTCGTCGTTGAGCGCGTCCAGCATGGCCGACCGGGTCTGCCGCATGATCAGCGCGGCCAGCCCGGTGCCGAGCACCACCGCCGGCATGATCATGTGCTCCAGGTTTGCCACCGGATCCTCGACCAGCGGCACGAACCCGGAGGCCGGCAGCACCCCGAGGTAGATCGCGAACAGCAGCACGCCCATCTGCCCGAACCAGAAGTTCGGCACCGAAAGACCCATCAGGGCAACGGAGTTCGCCGCCCACTCCAGCGGACCGCGCCTGCGCACCGCGGCGACGGTGCCGGCGACCAGTCCGATCAGGACCGCGATCAGCATGGCCAGCAGGGCAAGCTCCAGGGTGACCGGCAGCGCGTGGATGATCGAGTCGGTGACCGGCAGGCCGGTGCGCGGCGAGGTGCCGAGATCGCCGGTCAACGCCCGGCCCAGATAGCGCACGTACTGCACGGGCAGCGGCTGGTCGAACCCGTACGCCGCGCTGATCTCGGCCACCGTCTCCGGGTCGCTCTCCTCCCCGGCCAGCGTGCGGGCCGGGTCCCCGGGCAGCGCCCGGATACCGAGGAACACCACGACCGTGGCGAGCAGCAGCGTGATCACCGATTCGGCGAGCCGGCGCAGCAGGTACCGACTCATCGGGTCTACTCCACGAAGCCCGCGGTACCGAACCGGAGCAGGCCGTCGCCGTACTCGCGGACCTGGCCGACCTTGTCGCTGACCCCGGTCAGGTTCTTCTGCCGCCACAGGTAGATCAGCGGCGCGTCCTGCTGCAACGTGGTGACCACCTTGCCGTACAGGTCCTTGCGCTTGCCCTGGTCCCGCTCGGCCCGGGCCTGGTTCAACCAGTCGTCGACCTGCTTGTTGGAGTAGCCGGAGATGTTCTGCGAGCCCTTGGTCTGCACGAACGGGGTGATGTTGCCGTCCGGGTCGACCCGGCCGGACCAGCCGATCTGGAAGGTCTGGAACCGGCCGGCGTCGGTGAGGTCGAGCGAGCTGGCGAACTCGGTCGGCGCGAGTTGGACGTCGAACCCGCCCTCGACGGCCATCGACTTGATCGCCTCACCGACCCGTTGCCCATCCGGGGTGTTGCCGACGATCAGTCCGATCTGGACCGGCGTGGACAGCCCGGCGTCGGTGAGCAGTTTCTTGGCCTGCGCCGGATCGTGCGGCGGGCAGGCCTGGGCGGCGTCGGAGGACAGCGGGCTGGCCGGGCTGACCGGTCCGCAGGCCGGTTCGAACTGGCCGCGGAACACCGAGCGGACCAGCGCCTCCCGGTCGATGGACAGCCCGAACGCCCGGCGCACACTGGCCTCGGTGGTCAGCGGTGTGACGAACGGCGCCGCCACCTGCCCCGGCGGTTTGCCCACTCCCGCAACGTTTCCGACGTTGATCGTGATGCCCTGGTAACCGAGCGACCGGGTGGACAGCAGCCGCAGGTTCGGGTCGTTGCCCAGTTCCTCGGCGTTGACGGTGCTGACCGTGTCGAGCACCTCGACATCGCCGGAGCGCAGGTTGTTGTACCGGGTGTTGGCGTCCGAGATGATCTTGTAGATCACCTTGTCCAGCTTGACCTTCGCGGCGTCGTAGTAGTTCGGGTCGCGGTCCACCTCGATCCGGTCCTGCGCGATCCGGGTGGTGAACTTGAACGGGCCCACGCAGACCGGCGCGGAGGAGAAGTCGGCGCCCTTGGCCGCGAGCGCGGCCGGCGACATGATCATGCCGGCCCGGTCGGCGAGCACCGCGGGCAGCGGCGCGAACGGGTCGGTCAGGTGGATCTCGACGGTGGCCGGGTCCTTGACGCTCACGTCCTTGACGCTGGCCAGCTCGCTGCGCCGGGCCGACCCCTCCAGCGTGCGGTGCCGGTCCAGGGAGGTCTTCACGGCCGCGGCGTCCAGCGCCGTGCCGTCGGCGAACTTCACCCCGCTGCGGACCTTCACGGTGGCCGTGCGGCCGTCCGAGGACAGCTCCGGCAGCGCGGCGGCGAGTTGCGGCACGATCTCCAACTTGTCGTCGAGGTCGTAGAGCTTCTCGCAGATGGCGTTGAACACGGTCCGGCCGACCAGCGTCCGGGCCAGGGTCGGGTCCAGCCGGTCCGGTTCGGCGGACAGGGCCACCCGCAGGGTGCCGCCGGACTTCAGCGGCTTGTCGTCCACGCCGCTCTGGGTCGACCCCCCTTGCTGCGGTGTGTCGATGCTCGCGCATCCGGCGAGCCCTACTGCTATGGCCGCGGCCAGGGTGAGCAACCTCGCGCCGCCGCGAGCCCGGAAACGGGTCACGGTCTTCCTTCCGGTTGCGTGCAGGGGTCCCGACCATCCTGCATACACCGGCCCGATGGTTCCGTTTCCGTTGCGCAACTGTGACTCCGCGTGCACAAAACCCTTGGGGGCCGGTGGATATGCCCGCTTTACCGGTCCATTAAGGACCATCGGGGCGGATGTTTAGACCACGGCCCACCGGGTATCTCAGCTGCGGTTCTACCAGCGAAGAAGCCCCGGAGGGAATACGACCCATGATCATCTTAGGCGTCATCCTGCTGGTCATCGGTTTTCTGACCAACATCTCGATCCTGTGGACGATCGGAATCGTATTGGTCGTGATCGGTGCCGTCCTTGCGTTGATGGGCGGCATGGGCCGCCGAGTGGGTGGCCGGGCGCACTGGTACTGATCCGCACGGTAACGGCCGCCCCCTGACTTTTGTCACGGTCAGGACATGACGGCCGCTATGCGGGCATAACCGGGCCGGCGGGCACCGTTGTCGCTGTGAACACATTGCGACGAACGGGTACCGCCGGCCCGGTTTCGCTTGGCACGGCCCTGGCGCTGACCGGGCTGGCCAAGCGGTACGGCGAGGTTCGGGCGGTCGACGGGGTGGACCTCGTGATCGCGCCGGGCGAAGTGGTGGCGCTACTGGGGCCCAACGGCGCGGGCAAGTCCACCACGGTTGACATGATCCTGGGGCTCACCGAGCCGGACTCCGGCACGGTGACCGTGTTCGGCGAGCGCCCGGCCGGCGCGGTGGCGGGCGGCCGGATCGGCGCCATGCTGCAGGGCGGAGCCCTGCTGGACGACGCGACCGTCGGCGAGACGGTCGCCCTGGTGGCCGCGCTGCACCGCGACCCGCTGCCGGTGGCCGACGCGCTGGAACGGGCCGGGGTCGCCGAGTTGGCCGGCCGGCGGTGCTCGAAGCTCTCCGGCGGGCAGAAGCAGCGCGTGCGGTTCGCGGTGGCGCTGGTCAGCGACCCGGACCTGTTGGTCCTGGACGAGCCGACCGCGGCCATGGACGTGGCCACCCGCCGCGAGTTCTGGCAGAGCATGCGGGAGTTCACCGGCACCGGACGGACCGTGCTGTTCGCCACGCACTACCTGGACGAGGCGGAAAGCTTCGCCGACCGGGTGGTGCTGCTGCGGGCCGGCCGGATCGTCGCGGACGGGTCGGTGGCCGAGGTGACCGCGCTGACCGCCGGCCGCACGATCCGCGCGGTCGTGCCCGGCGCCACCGAGCCGCAGCTGCTCGCCCTGCCCGGAGCGTCCGGTGTGGAGCTGCGCGGTGACCGGATATCGTTGTCCAGCAAGGACTCCGACGCCACGCTGCGCGCCCTGCTGGCCGCTTTCCCACGGGCGCGGGACATCGAGGTGACCGCGCTGGGTCTGGAAGAGGCGTTCCTGAACCTCACCGGGGGTGTCGTGCAATGAGCTTCGGATACCTGCTGCTCGAAGTGCGCCGGGGCCTGCGGTCCATCCGGTTCCTGATCTTCACCGTCGCCATGCCGGTCGCGCTGTTCCTGCTCTACACCGGGATCTTCGCCAGCGACCAACCCGGCTACACCGCGGTTCTGATGGTCAACATGACCGGTTACGGCGCGCTGACCGCGGCGATGTTCGCCGGTGGCCGGATCGCCCTGGAACGCGCGGCCGGCTGGCAGCGCCAGCTACGGCTCACCCCGCTGTCCGGCGCCGGGTACCTGACCGCGAAGGGCGTCACCGCGATGGTGCTGGCGTTGCCCGGCGTGCTGTTGGTGCCGCTGGTCGCGGTGCTGTTCGAGGGCGTGTCACTGGACGCCGGGCAGTGGAGCCGGGTGGTCCTGGGCAGTTGGCTCGCGGTGATCCCGTTCGCGGTGCTCGGCCTGCTGCTCGGCCAGATCGGCACCGCGGAGAGCATGCAGCCGTTGATGAGCGTGGTGATGATGGTGATGGCCCTGCTCGGCGGCATCTTCATCCCGATCGACGGCATGCCGGCCGGCCTGCTCACCGTCGCCAGGCTGCTGCCGTCCTACTGGCTCCAACAGGTCGGCCGCGGCGCGGTGACCAGCGAACTGTCGGTCAGCCTCGGCAACGCGGCGCTGGTGCTCGCGGCGTGGACGGTGGTGCTCGGGCTGGCCGTGGCCCGCAGGTACCGTCGGGACAGTGCCCGGGTCTGAGAGGGGGAACGCGGTGGGCGAGCACGACCAGGACGGCCGGTCCAGCGGCTGGCAGTGGCCGGTTCGCCCGTCCGCCGAGGGCACCCGCAGCCTGCTGCCGGCGGTGGTCTGGCCGGCCCTGTTCCTCTTCTACCTGGCGCAACCCATCGTCGCAGCGTTCAACAGCCCGCACTCCCCCGGCTTCCGGGTCGCGGTGGTGACCGTGACCGTGGTCTACGGGGCGGGTTACCTGGCCGCGATCGCGATCGGGATGCGCGTGCGGTCCCGGCTGTTCCGGATCACCGCGGTGGCCGCCCTGTTCGCCATGCCGGTCGTGCTCGCCCTGTTCGGTGGTTCGGATCTGTTGGTGTACTGGACCTACGCCATCGTGGCCGCGCTGGTCCTGTTGCCGCGCAACGTGGGTGCGTTGATCGGGCTGGCCTCGGCGGTGAGCCTGCTGGTGGTCAGCACGATCGAGACGGGCAACCCGCACTGGGACAACGCCATGCTGCTGGTCGTGATGACCATGGCGATGTTCGGGTTCACCGCGCTGATCCGGACCGTCGCCGAGCTGCGCGCGGCCCGGGACCGGGTGGCCGACCTCGCGGTCGCCGAGGAACGCGCCCGAATGTCCCGCGACCTGCACGACGTGCTCGGCCACAGCCTCACCACGATCACGGTCAAGGCCGGGCTGGCCCGCCGGGTGCTCGAGTCCGGCGCCGACACCGGCCGCGCGGTCGCCGAGATCACCGACGTCGAACTGCTGTCCCGGCAGGCACTTGCCGAGGTGCGGCTCACCGTGTCCGGCCGGCGCACCGCGTCGCTGCCGGCCGAGCTGGCCGGCGCCCGCGCCGCGCTGCGGGCCGCGCAGATCAGCGCCGACCTGCCGTACGCGGTGGACGACGTGCCGGTGTCGTTGCAGGAGCCGTTCGCCTACGTGCTGCGCGAGGGCGTCACCAACGTCATCCGGCACTCCGGGGCCAGCCGGTGCGAGGTGCGGCTCGGCGAGACCTGGATCGAGATCCGCGACAATGGCCTGGCACCGGGCACCGCAGCCGCCGACCGGGGCAACGGGCTGACCGGGCTGGCCGAGCGACTGGCTCCGCTGGGCGGAGTTCTCGACGCGGGCACCGCCGAGGACGGCGGGTTCCGGTTGCGGGCAACGGTTTCCGCCACCCGGGAGCCGGCATGATCCGGGTGCTGCTGGCCGACGACCAGGCGCTGGTGCGCGGCGCGCTGGCCGCGATGCTCGGCCTGGAGCCGGACATCGAGGTGGTGGCCGAGGTGAGCTCCGGCGACGAGGTGCTGACCGCGGCCCGCCGGACCGGCCCCGACGTCGCCCTGCTCGACATCCAGATGCCCGGCCGGGACGGACTGCAGGCCGCCGCCGAGCTGAACCGCGCGCTGCCGTCCTGCCGGATCGTGGTGTGCACCACGTTCGGCCGGCCCGGTTATCTCGCCCGGGCCATGGCCGCGGGCGCGGCCGGCTACGTCGTCAAGGACGCCCCGCCCGAGCAACTGGTCGACGCGGTGCGCCGGGTGCACGCCGGGCTGCGCGTGGTCGACCCGGCACTCGCCGCCGAGTCCCTTGCCACCGGCCAGAGTCCGCTGACCGACCGGGAACGCGAGGTGCTGCTGGCCGCCCGCGACGGCGGCACCATCGCCGACGTGGCCCGGCTGCTGCACCTGTCCACCGGCACCGTGCGCAACCACCTCTCCGCCGCGATCGGCAAGACCGGCGCCCGCACCCGCGCCGAGGCCGCCCGCCTCGCCGACGCCAACGGCTGGCTCTGACCTCGATGCAACGGATCCGGGTGCCCCCGCGTTCAGGGGTGTAACCCACGGGGATCGGGAGTGAGCCGATGGAGTTCGGTGCGTACGTGGCCCGGCAACGGCCGGCACTCATGCGGTTCGCCACGGTGCTGACCTGCCAGACCTGGCTGGCCGAGGACCTGGTGAGTGACGTGCTGTGCCGCGCGTACGAGCGGTGGGACCGGATCTCGCGGATGGACCAGCCGCACGCCTACGTGCGCCGCATGGTCGTCAACGAGTACCTGTCCTGGCGCAGGCGACTGGCCCGGGTCACCCCGCGCGCCGAGGTCGAACCGGCCGGCTACGGCGACGGGACCGACGAGCGGGCCGAGCGGGACGCGATGATCCGCCGGCTGGCCGGTCTGCCCCGGCGCCAGCGCGCCGCCGTGGTGCTGCGCTACTACGCCGGGCTGCCGGACAGCGAGATCGCCGCCCTGCTCGGCTGCCGGGAGACCACGGTCCGCAGCCAGATCTTCCGCGCGCTCGCGGCCCTGCGGATCGACCTGGCCGAAAGCTCGCCCACCTACCAGGAGACCCGATGACCGACCTCCGCGTCCTGGCCGACGCCTTCACCGAGTTGGAGCGGCGGGCCGACGCCGCGACCGGCACGCCGCACGCCACCGTCCCGGCGCCCCGCGCGGCCGCCCGGCTGGTGCCGTTCGCCGCCGCCGCCGCTGTCGTGGTCGGGATCGCCGCCGGCGTGGGAGTGCTCGCGCCCGCCTTCGACTCCGGGAGCCAGACCATGGCCCCACCGAGCACCCGGGCGACGACCCCGGCCCGGACGGAAGGCCCGGACGTCCGGGAACTGACCGACCGGTTCCGCGCGGCACTCGGCGACCGCGCGACCTTCACCGTGACCGAGAGCGGTCCGGGCCTGGGGACCAAGATCGAGCCCCACGACGTGTCGACGGGTGCGACGCCGCCGGAGGTCCGCATCGGCGCCTCCATCCGCGGCACGCTGACCGCCGGCGGCGTCACCGGCGGCTTCGACCTGACCGGCTATCCGATGGCGATGGGCGGGACGTCGTGGACCGGCGACTTCGAGGAGCACACCCTGCCGGACGGCACCCGGGTGGTCAGCGGCGAGTTCAGCGCGAGAGGCCCCGCGGGCGGGCTCAACCGGTACGTCCAGACCTACCGCCCGGACGGCAACTCGTTCATCCTCGTGGTCAGCAACCAGCGTTCGCCGCACGGCAACACCGAGTTGCTCGGCCCGCACCCGCCGCTGACCCTCGACCAGATGGTCGCGGTTCTCACCGACCGGTGGTGACGAAGCGGATCCCGGCTGTCACAATTCCCGGTTCATGGACGAGGTTCCCGAGCTGGAACTGTCCGTGACCGTGCGATTACTCGGGCCGCTCGAGGTGGCCGGTACGCGCGGAGCGGTGCGGCTGACCGGGGCGCGGCAGCGCGCCATCGTCGCCCTGCTGGCCCTGCGAACGCCCGACGTGGTGTCGCGGTCGCGGCTGGTGGCCGGGCTGTGGGGCGCGGATCCGCCGCCCGCCGCGGAGCAGAACCTGAACCGTCAGCTCGCCCGGATCCGCCTGGCGCTGGCTGCGGTCGGGCTGGACGGGCTGCTGGTCACCCGGGATCCCGGCTATGCGCTGGTGCTGCCGGCGGGCAGCCTCGACGCCGGCGGTTTCCAGGCGCACCTGGCGGCCGGCCGGCAGGCGATCGAGGCCGACTACCTGGCCACGGCCGCGATCGAGCTGCGCGTGGGTCTGGAGCTGTGGCGCGGTGACCCGCTGTCCGGCTGTCCGGTCGAGGACTGGGGCCGCGCAGAGCTGGCCCGGCTGCGCGAGGATCTGGCCGGCGCCATCGAGGCGTTGGCGGAGACCGAGCTGCGGCTGGGCCGGCCCGGCCGGGTGGCCGACGACCTGACGCGGGCGGTGGCCTGCCAGCCGGGCCGCGAACGGCTCTGGGAGCTGCTGGTCATCGCCCGGCACCGCGCCGGGCAGCCGGCCGAGGCGCTGCGCGCCTACCGGCAGGCCCGGACGGCGCTGCTCGACGAACTGGGCACCGAACCGGGACCCCGGCTGCGCCGGCTGGAGATGGCGCTGCTGGCCGGCGCGACCGAACTGGACCCCGCTACCGCGCCGCCGGCCAGGGTGGTCCGCGCCCGGCCCCGCCCGGAACCGGACGAACCGGCCTGCCGGCAGCGGCAGGCCCGGCTGTTCCTGGCCAGGCTGGCGCAGGACGCGCGTGCCGAGCCCGGCGCCGGGTTCGCCGAGCTGCGCCTGGCGACGGCGCTGCGCCGCTACTGCCGGGTGCCCGGCCATTACCGCGAGGGCGGCCGGTGGCTGCGGCACGCCCTGGCCCGGT
>NZ_DASTBH010000230.1:0-10725 GCF_035712165.1 Actinophytocola sp.
CTGTGCTGAACCACTACGTTAGAGCGCTACAAACTCGATGACGGGAGGAATATGCGATGCTCTCGGCGCACTCGTTCGGAGCTTTAATACGCCGCCAGCGCAAGGCGCTCGACCTGACCCAGGCCGCGCTTGCGCAGCACGTCGGCTGCGCCGAGTCGCTCATCCGGAAGATCGAGGCCGAGGAGCGCCGACCCTCGCGCCAGGTCGCCGAGCGCCTGGCCGATGCGCTGCGAATCGCGCCCGAGCAACGCGAGCTGTTCGTCCAGATCGCGCGCGGCGAGCGCGCCGCCGATCAGTTCAGATTAACCCAGCAGCCGCTGTCGTGGCCGGCGGCCCAGCCGGAAGCCTACCTACCATCGACGCTGCCCACGCCGCTCACCCCGCTGGTCGGGGCGGCGGCCCTCGCGGTGCTCGCCGCGACCCTTTCCGGACTGTCGAAGGCCGAAGTGGAGCGGATCTGGTTACCGTTCACGGTGTGGCTGGTGGCCGGCGCCGCGCTGCTGCCGGCGCCCGGCCGCCGGGGTTGGCTCGCCGCCGGGGTGGTGCTCGCCCTCGTGATGAACCACGTCCTGCTGACGAACTGGTGATCGCATGCCGAACGTGCTCGTGGTCGACGACGACCTGACCGTGCGGGACGTCGTGCGCCGGTATCTGGAGCGCGGCGGGCATCGGGTGGCGCTGGCCGACAACGGCGAGGAGGCGTTGCGCTGGGTCGCCGAGCATCAGCCGGACCTGGTCGTGCTCGACCTGATGCTGCCCGGCATGGACGGCCTGGAGGTGTGCCGGCGGCTGCGGGCGCGCAGCGCCGTTCCGGTGGTCATGCTCACCGCGCTGGGCGAGGAGGAGAACCGGATCGCCGGGCTGGAGCTCGGGGCCGACGACTACGTGACCAAACCGTTCAGCCCCAAGGAGTTGGCCCTGCGGGTGGCGTCGGTGCTGCGCCGCGCCCAGGCCGCCGCGCCGCGCGGCGCGGCGGCGGACCTGGCCGACGGCGACCTGGTGCTCGACGTCGCCGGGCACCGGGCGAGCCTGTCCGGCGTCCCGCTGGCGCTCACCACCCGGGAGTTCGACCTGCTGGTGTTCCTGATGGCCAACCCGGGCGAGGCGTTCACCCGGGAGCAGTTGCTGGACCGGGTATGGGGCTGGGACTTCGGCGACCAGTCCACGGTGACCGTCCACGTGCGACGGTTGCGGGAGAAGATCGAGGCCACACCGGCGAAACCACGCCGGATCGTGACCGTGTGGGGAGTTGGGTACCGCTATGACCACAGCTGACCCGCCCACCGGAGCCCAACCGCCCGGCGTGATCGGGTCGAACGAGACGCTCGGCCAGATGCTCGAGCATGCCTGGCACATCCTGCCGGTGGTGCTGGCCCTGACCGTTCCGGTTCTGCTGGCCGGGCTGCTGCTGCTCTACCTGGTGCGCAAGGGATCGCTGGGCACCACGCTGACCGTGCTGGTGCTCGTGCCGATGGCCGCGACGGTGATCGGGGTGGTCGGGGTCAGCGGGTTCATGTTCAACGACACGCTGACCACGATGCTGCTGGTGTTCCTGCTCGTGGTGCTGGTGACCGTGCCGGTGGCGGTGCTGCTCGGCCGGGTCATCGCCCGGCGCAGCGTCTGGGAACGCGAGGCGCGGGACCGGGAGCGCGCCGCCGAGGCGTCCCGGCGGGAGCTGGTCGCCTGGATCAGCCACGACCTGCGCACCCCGCTGGCCGGCATCCGGGCGATGAGCGAGGCCCTGGCCGACGGGGTGGTCAGCGAGCCGGCCGAGGTCACCGACTACGCCCAGCGGATCGGCGTGGAGACCCGGCGCCTGTCCGGGATGGTGGACGACCTGTTCGAGCTGTCCCGGATCACCGCGGGCGCGCTGCGGCTGACCATGTCCGAGGTGCCGCTGCAGGACGTGGTCGCCGACGCCCTGGTGACCCAGGTGCCGTTGGCGCAACGCAAGCGGGTCCGGGTGCTGGCCAACGCCGAGGGCTGGCCGGTGGTCATCGGCAGCGATCCGGAGCTGGGCCGGATCGTGTGCAACCTGGTGTCCAACGCGATCCGGCACACCCCGCCGGAGGGCACCGTGGCCGTCCAGGTCGGCATCGACGGCACGCAGGCCGTGCTCGCGGTCGACGACTCCTGCGGCGGCATCCCCGAGGCCGAACTGGCCCGGGTCTTCGACGTCGCCTTCCGCGGCGCCCCGGCCCGCACCCCCACCGCCGAACCGGTCGGCGCGGGCCTCGGCCTGGCCATCGCCAAGGGCCTGGTCGAGGCGCACCGCGGCTCGATCGACGCGCACAACCACGGCCCCGGCTGCCGGTTCGAGGTCCGCCTGCCGCTGGCGCCGGTCTAGCGCGCGCCCAACGGCCGCACCGGCTCGCGCAGCGGGTCGGTGGCGAACGCGGCCACCCCGTCGGCGAAGGAGACCGCGGCCCGGAAGCCGAGCAGTTCCCGGGCCCGGGCCGGGTCGGCGACCACGTGCCGCACGTCGCCGGGCCGGGCGCCGCCGGCGACTCGCGGTTGCGGGCCGCCGCACGCGGCCGCCAGCGTCGCGGCCAGCTCGCCGACCGTGTGCGGCTCGCCCGAGCACACGTTGACCGCGACCAGCGCGCCGGGCGTCCCGGCGGTCTCCATCGCCCGGACGTTGGCCAGCGCCACGTCCGAGACGTGCACGAAGTCGCGGCGCTGCCGGCCGTCCTCGAGCACGGCCGGCGGTTCGCCCCGCTCCAGCGCGGACCGGAACAGCGACGCCACCCCGGCGTAGGGCGTGTCGCGCGGCATCCGCGGGCCGTAGACGTTGTGGTAGCGCAAGGCCCAGACCTCGCCCCCGGTCTGCCTTGCCCAGGCCGCCGCCAGGAGTTCCTGCGCGGCCTTGGTCGCCGCATAGGTGCTGCGCGGGTCCATCGGCGCGTCCTCGGGCACCAGGCCGGGCGCCAGTTCGCCGCCGCAGCGCGGGCAGCGGGGCTCGAACCGCCCGGCCGCGACGTCCGCCGGCAGCCGGGCGCCCGGGCGCACCACGCCGTGCGCCGGGCAGCGGTACCGGCCCTCGCCGTAGACCACCATCGACGAGGCCAGCACCAGCCGGCCCACCCCGGCCGCGTGCATCGCGGCGAGCAGCACGGCGGTGCCGTAGTCGTTGTGCGCCACGTACTCCGGCGCGTCGGACGGGTCGAGGCCGTGGCCGACGACGGCCGCCTGATGGCACACCACGTCCACCCCGCGCAGCAGCCCGGCCAACCGGCCGGCGTCCCGGACGTCGCCGCGCACCAGGCCGTGCCGCGCGCTGTAGTCCGGCGGGCGACCGTGCGCCTGGGGCAGCAGATTGTCCAGCGGCACCGGCTCGTGGCCGCGTTCGGCGAGCAGATCGGCGACGTGCGAGCCGACGAACCCGGCTCCGCCCGTGATCAACACGCGCATGACCCCGACGCTAGGCCGGTATGGCACGGATCCGGCACGGATTCCGGCGGACGTCACCGAACGGTCATATCCGGGCGTCCGCTGCGGCGTCGTCGTGCGGTCGGCCGCGGTTACTCGTTCATGCCGTCAGATTCGTCCGATCATGAGGGGCCGCTACGGTTGTCCCATGGAACGCAGCGCGCAGCGGCTTGGCCGGGCTCTGATCGTGATCGTGGACGACAAGGTGGCGCATGGGGAGCACGAGGACACGGTGGGCGCGCTGGTCGTCGAACTGCTCGAGGAAGCCGGGTTCATCGTCGACGGGGTGGTGCCGGTGGCCGGGGAGACCGTCGACATCCGCAACGCGTTGAACACCGCCGTGATCGGCGGGGCCGACCTGGTGGTGACCGTGGGTGGCACCGGGGTCTCGCCCCGCGACGTCACCCCGGACGCCACCCTGGGCGTGCTGGACCGGCCGATCCCGGGCATCGCCGAGGCGCTGCGCTCGTCCGGTCTCGCGGCCGGAGCGGTCGACGCGGGGATCTCGCGGGGGCTGGTCGGCGTGTCCGGCAGCACGCTCGTGGTCAACCTGGCCGGCTCGCGCGCCGCTGTCCGGGACGGCATGGCCACGCTGTCCTCGCTGGTGCCCTACGTGATCGGCGAACTGTCCGGATTGGACGAAATGAGCCGGTGAACGGCGAACCGGAGCCCGACCGCCCGCCGCGCCGCCGCCGCGACCTCGACGAGATCTTCGGCGACGTGCTCCCGGACACCACCGCCGACGAGCGCGATCCCGACACCCCGCCGCCGGACGACGACTGGTACCACCGCAACCGCCCACCCCACCACGACCGCTAGGGCGGGCTCGTCGTCCCGCCCAACCGCCACCTCAGGGGACCGTGACGGCACCCAGCCACAACCCACCCGCGATCCGCACCTTCCCCCGGGAACGCGACGACCGCATCAAAATCCCGGAGCGGCGGGACAGTTACCGGTTGCGCGGCGCCGGCTGGTGTAGCTGCTGCTGCTCGCGCAGCAGGTCCCGGATCTCGATCAGCAGGTCGGTGTCGCTGGGCTTGTTCGGCGGGGGCTCCTCGCCCCGGGCCCGGCGTTCCTCGAGCTTCTTCATCGGCAGCACGATCACGAAGTAGATCACCAGGGCGACGGTGAGGAAGGTGATCACCGCGGTCAGGATGGCGCCGAAGTCGAGTACGGTCTTCGGGTTGCCCGAGACGAGCTGCACCGCCCAGCCGATCTCGTTGCCCCCGCCGAACGCCGCCACCAGCGGGTTGATCAGCCGCTCCACGATAGCGGTCACCACCCCGGTGAAGGCGGTACCGATCACCACCGCGACGGCAAGGTCGATCACGTTGCCGCGCATGATGAATTCCTTGAAACCCTTCAGCACCCCAATGCTCCCTCTTGATCGGCGTTCGGCTAGCGCAGCGTCACGGTGACCGGCTGGCCCAGGGCGGTGGACGCCACCCGGGTCGCAGCCTCCCGTGGCATGCCGATTACCACCAACCGGCCGTCGGTAACCCGATCGTGGTCCTCGTTTCGGACCGTGACGACGGTGACGTCGGACGCCAGCAGCACCCCGGCGCCGCCCTTCGGGTCCACCGACACGACGTCCACCCGGACGCCCGGACCGAGCAGGTCGGCGACCGCCGGGTCGGTCAGCCGGACCGGGACGGCGACGGCGTCCGGGCCGCCGGTGATCAACCGGGTGTTCTCCGGGCCGAGCAGCCGGGCGGCGGTGATCGGTTCACCGGTTCCGGCCGGGCCGGCGAGCACCCGCCCGGTCACCGCCTCGACCGCCTCGAACGCGCTGGGCGGACGCAGCGTCTCGGGCGCCCGCACGACGCGCACGTCGGTGGCGGTCAGGGCGCTGCCCGGGGCGAGATCCCGGGCCGCGACCAGCATCGGCCGGGTCGGTGGGCCGCCGCCGGGGTCCGGACGCAGGGCGAGCAGGACGGCGGCGAGCAACAGGGCGGCGGCGAGAATTCGGCGCGGCGCGAGCGCACGGGGCCAGCGGCCGCCGAGGGCGGTGCGGATCCGGTCGCGCAGGACCGGAGTGAGACGGTCGGTGATGGGCATGGCCCGACGCTAGCCAGGCGCGCGTCGCCCGGCGGGCGTCAGCGCCGGCCTGTGGACAACCCGGGGGAGCTGTGGACAGCCGGTGGTCAGGAGGCCTTGGCTGCCGGGGCCGTGCTCGAGGTGGAGGTCGTGCCCGACGAGGACGACGTGGAGCTCGACTTGTCGCTCGAGGCGCTTGTGGTCTTCGTCTCCTTCGAGCCGGAAGCACTGTCCGACGAGGACGAAGAGGCCGCCGACGGGCTCTTGGCCCGGCTGTCGGTGCGGTAGAAGCCGCTGCCCTTGAACACCACGCCGACCGAGCCGTACAGCTTGCGCAGCCGCCCGGCACACGCCGGGCACTCCGTCAGCGACGGGTCGGTGAAGGCCTGGATCTGCTCGAAGCGGTGGTCACAGGCCGTACAGGCATACTGATAGGTCGGCACGGTCAGCTCCCTCGGGGCAAGGCTTGGCACTCTACTTACCTGAGTGCTAACCATGATAGCTCAGCTCAGTCGAACCGGATCAGACCTCGGTGCGGAGTGATCACCGCGGTGACCCGCACGTCGTGCGGCTCGGCCGGCAGCTCCGGCACCAGCTCCTGGTCCCGGATCACCGCCACCAGCGGCGTGCCCGGCGCGGTCAGCGGCAACGACTGGTCGTAGTGCCCGGCGCCCTGCCCCAGCCGCACTCCAGTGCGGTCCACCCCCAGCGCCGGGACCAGCACCAGGTCCGCGATGCGCAGCGCCGTGGTCGACAGCCGCTCCCCGATCGGCTCGAGCAGCCCGTACGGACCCGGCCGCAGTGAGTCCGGCCCGGCGTACCAGGCCCAGTCCAGCGGCCCCCGCCCGGCCACCACCGGCAGCAGCACCCGAACCCCGAAGTCGGCGACGTCGTCGAGCATCTGCGCGGAACCCGGCTCCGAACCCACCGGCACGTACCCGCACAGGGTCTGGCCCGGACGCACGATCCGGCCGCTGGTCAGCTGGTTGGACAGGGCCATGGCCTCGGCGAACCGCACGCTGGCCGGCACCCCGCGCCGGGCGGCGCGGAGCTCGCTGCGCCATCTCGCCTTGCTCCACGCACGGGTCGCATCCAGATCGCTGCCTAGCTGTGCCACGCCATGAGGTTAGGGTCAACGTCCATGGCCCTTCCTTTCGCCACCGCCATCGTGCCGGCCGCCGGCCTCGGCACCCGGTTCCTGCCAGCCACCAAGGCGGTGCCCAAGGAGCTCTTTCCCGTCATCGACACCCCCGGAATCGAGCTCGTCGCGGCCGAGGCCGCGGAGGCCGGCGCGTCCCGGCTGGTCATCGTGATCTCGCCGGGCAAGGACGCCGTCGCCGAGTACTTCCGCCCGCAACCCGAGCTGGAGGCGACCCTGGAGGAGCGCGGCAAGACCGAGCTGCTCGGCCGCGTCCAGCGGGCCGCCAACCTCATCCAGGTGGAGACCGCCATCCAGGACCAGGCGCTGGGCCTCGGGCACGCCGTGGGCTGCGCCGAGCCGAACCTGCGGCCGGAGGAGGAGGCCGTCGCCGTCCTGCTGCCCGACGACCTGGTGCTGCCCACCGGCGTGCTGTCCCGGATGGCGCGGGTGCGCGCCGAACGGGGCGGCACCGTGCTGTGCGCCTTCGACATCCCGCGCGCCGAGATCTCCGCCTACGGCGTGTTCGACGTCGACGACACCGACGACCCCGATGTCAAGCGGGTCAACGGCATGGTGGAGAAGCCGCCTGCGGACGAGGCGCCGTCCACCTTCGCCGCCGCCGGCCGCTACCTGCTCGACCGGGCGATCTTCGACGCGCTGAAGCGGATCACCCCGGGCGCCGGGGGCGAGCTGCAGCTCACCGACGCGATCGCGCTGCTGATCTCCGAGGGCCACCCGGTGCACGTCGTCGTGCACCGCGGCGGACGGCACGACCTGGGCAATCCTGCGGGCTTCCTGCGTGCCGCCGTGGACTTTGCGCTCGCTCACCCGGAGTATGGGCCCGATCTGCGTGATTGGCTTCGAGGTCGTATAGCGGACGGGTAGGCGGTCGGGGCGGATGAGGTCAGTCGACGAGCAGCTTGGTCGGGCCCTGGCGGCCGCGGTCCGGCCGGCTCCGGTGCGCGTGGCGATCGCCGAGGCGCAGGGTCTGCTCTGCGCCGAGGACGTGGTCGCCGAGCGCGCGTTGCCCGGGTTCGACCAGGCCGCGGTGGACGGCTACGCGGTGCGCAGCGTCGACGTGCAGCTCGCCGGCACCGAACCGGTGCGGCTGCCGGTCGTGGGGGAGATCACGGCCGGGTCCCGTCAGCCGCGCCGGCTGCAACCCGGCCAGACCGTGCGGGTGGTCACCGGAGCGCCGCTGCCGACCCTGGCCGACGCGGTCGTCCCGGTCGGCTACACCGACGGCCACCACGCGCGGGTGACCGTGCAGCAGCCGGTGCCCTCCGCCGCGTTCGTCCGGCGCACCGGCGAGGACGTGCAGACCGGCGACGTGGCCGTGCGGCGTGGCGCGCCGATCGGCCCCGCCCAGGTGGGTCTGCTGGCCGCCGTGGGCCGGGCCAAGGTACTGGTCTACCCGCGGCCCCGGGTTTCGGTGATCGCGGTCGGCGACGAGCTGGTCGACACCGACCGCACGCCGGGCCAGGGCCAGGTCTACGACGTCAACTCCTACGCCCTGGCCGCCGCGGCCCGGGACGCCGGGGCCGAGGTGCACCGGGTCGGCATCGTGCCGGCCGACACGCACAGGTTGCGCGAGGTGGTGGAGAGCCGGCTGCTGCTCTCCGAGATCGTGGTGATCGCCGGCGGGGTCGGCGGCTCGATGTCCGACGAGATCGCCGCGGCGTTGTCCGAGCTCGGCGACGTGGACACCACCCGGGTGGCCATGCATCCCGGTTCGGTGCAGGGCTTCGGGCGGCTCGGCGCGGACGCGGTGCCGACCTTCCTGCTGCCCGGCAACCCGATGAGCGCGCTGGTGGTGTTCGAGGTGATGGTGCGCCCGCTCATCCGTGCCGCGCAGGGAAAGCGCAACCCGCAGCGGCGCGTGATCGCCGCCCGCCTACTCTCTCCGGTGAGCTCCACCAAGGGGCGCCGGGGTTTTCTGCGCGCCCAGCTTCTGCGGGACGAGACGAACGGGGAGTACCTCGTGCAGCCACTGGGAATGTCCGGGTCGCACCTGCTCGCCTCGCTCGCCGAGGCGAACTGCCTGATTCTTGTCAACGAGGAGACCACCGACGTGGCTGTGGGGGACGAGGTGTTGGTGAGCTTCCTGGCCCAACGTGGCTGAGCGGCGCCTCGTGCCGGCGCCCGCCACCGGGCGGCATCCCGGCTGGCCGGCCCGGTTAGGGCCGCTGCGGGTGGCCGCCGGGGTGGTCGAGCTGCGCAAGCCCCGGCTCACCGACGCGAGCGCGTGGAGCCGGGTCCGGCTGGCCGACCGGCACCATCTGGAGAGCTGGGAGCCGACCGTGCCCGGCACCTGGGAGGAGCGCAACGGCGTGCTGTCCTGGCCGTCCCAGTGCTCCACGCTGCGGGCGCTCGGCCGGCGCGGCATGTCCCTGCCGTTCGTGATCCTGGTGGACGGCCGGCTGGCCGGGCAGATCACGGTGGGCAACGTGGTCCGCGGGTCGCTGTGCTCGGCCTGGGTCGGCTACTGGGTGACCAGCCGGCTGACCGGTGGCGGGGTGGCGACCGCCGCCGTCGCCCTGGTCGTCGACCATTGCTTCGCCGTGGCCGGACTGCACCGGCTGGAGGCGACCGTGCGCCCGGAGAATGTGCCCAGCCTGCGGGTTCTGGAAAAGCTCGGGTTCCGCCGGGAGGGCGTGTTCGAGCGTTATCTGGATGTGGCCGGGGCCTGGCGGGACCATTTCTGCCTGGCGCTGACCACCGAGGACGTGCCCAACGGCCTGGTCTCCCTGCTGTTGGCCAGTGGTCGCGCACATATCGATTGAGTCCGGCCGGATGATTTTTTCGGCGCGCCTCCGTCGCTGTTGTGACTGTTGTGACTAACGTGGCGCGGGTAAATGGCTGGTAGAGAAGTGTCTGCCGGGGGAGGTGTCGGGATATGCCGAGCTCGCTGATCATTGTCGCGCTCGTCGTGGCCTGGCTCGTCGTCCTGGTCCCCATGATCGTGCGCAAACGCCAGGAGATCGCCCGGACCGCGGACTCGGCCCTGGCCGCGCGGGTGGTCCGCAGCGCCGAGGAGGAGCCGATGCGCGATTCCACGGAGGTCGACGAGGCCCAGCCGCCCGACACCGCCGAGGTGGATCCCGAGCCGGTCGAGAACCGTCCCCCGCCGTCGCTGTTCGAGCCCGCCGTGCGCGGCTACCGGCCCGGCCGCGGCGGCTTCGACCCCGACGCCGCCGCCGTGCTCGCCCAGGCCAAGTACGCCTTCCGCCAGCGCGTCGTGCTGATCATGATCATCGCCGCGATCCTGACCGGTGTCGCCGCCATCATCGTCGACTCCCGGGTCTGGTGGGTCCACGCGGCGGTCGACCTCGCCCTGGTCAGCTATCTCGGCTACCTCCGCCGGCAGGTGCGCATCGAGCAGGAGATCCGCGAACGCCGCCTGGCCCGGATGCGCGCCCACCGGGTGTACGCCCCCGAACCCGAGGTCGCCGAGGACGAGGCCGACCTCGAGGAACCGCTCGAGGAGCCCGAGGAGCCGCCCACTCCGGCCCGCACCCCGGTAGCCCAAACCCCCCGCCCACCGGCCCGCCCCGCCCGCCCCGGCACCGTGGTCGTCGACGTCGACGACGAGGATCCGGCCTTCGACGACCTCGACCGCCCGGACAATCTCCCCTACCGCCGCGCCGCGGGCGAGTAGCCTCCTGTTATGCTCCCAGCGTTTCCGGGGCTGTAGCGCAGTTGGTAGCGCGCCTCGTTCGCATCGAGGAGGTCAGGGGTTCGATTCCCCTCAGCTCCACTCCGGGGACCCATGCTCGCGGAACGCGCTCGCCGGGTCGTTGCGCTGGTGTTTTTGGGGGTGCAACCCCCAAACCCCGCCCGGGGGGGTTACGCCCCCGGACCCCCATTGGTTGGCCGTCGGTGGGAGTGGGCACCCGTCTGGCGCACTCCCGGGGGACAGGGTCACAAAGATCTTGACCGGGTGCCTACGTTGCCGCTCGGCCATCGCTTCCGTTCGACAAGCGACTGAGTGCCCAGCTCAGCTGGTCCATGAGCACTGCCCACTCCAGCGTTGCCGTGGGTGTCACCAGGCGGACCACGTACGTGGCGGGGCTAACCGCGAGCATCTCCCGGCCGGTTGGGCTGCGCCGTTGACTCAC
>NZ_DASTBH010000231.1:0-7363 GCF_035712165.1 Actinophytocola sp.
GTCGCACCTCCCGATACCGACACCGACGCACAACCGCCGGACGATACGAATTCGGACGACCAAGACAACCCCGACACCGACGACCAGTCCGACGACCCCGCCGACACGGACACCGACCAGCCCGACGACCAGTCCGCTGACCAGCCCGGCGACCAGTCCACAGACCAACCCACCGACGACCAGCAGACCGAGGGCGACCAACCCGCCGACCAGCCGGACGACCAGTCCGACCAGCCGTCCGACGAGCCCGACACCGACGAGCCCAGCGACAACGAGTCCGACCAGCCGGGCGACGACGAGGACGCCGCCCCGCAGGCGCTCGCACTCGCTCCGGTAACCGTGGCCGTGACACCAACGTCGGGAATCTTCGGCAGCATCACCTTCACCGCCACGATCACCACCGCGAGCGGCAACCCCACGGGGACCGTCGACTTCACCGCGGATGGCGCTGCGGCCTGCACCGATGTCCCTGTTTCCGCCGGCGGCCCCAATGACGGCACCGCCATCTGCATGATCGATGTCCTTCCGGGCCAACTGATCACCGTCGCCGCCAGCTACTCCGGAGACGGCACCAACGATCCGGGCACCGACTCGGTCGACTACCAGGCCAACAAGAAGACGACCAGTGTCACCGTCAGCACCACCGCGACCGGCGAGTCCGGCCTCGTCACCTTCCGGGCGCAGCTGACGCCCAGCGTCGAACCCATGACCGGCACGGTGGACTTCACCGTCAACGGCACGGTCGCCTGCGCCGGTGTCGCGGTGTCCGGCAGCCCGCCCGCCGCCACCTGCGCAGTCACCATCAACCCCGGCCAGGAGGTCGATGTCACCGCCGAGTTCTCCGACGACCCGATCTATGCCGACGCCACCAGCACTCCGCTCAACTACGTGGCCCGGGGCATCGCGACGGTGACCGTCAGCTCGCCGGAGGCGGACGGACAGGGCGACCCCGGCGACATCACCTTCACCGCCACCGTCACCGGTGCCGGCGCGGTTCCCACGGGAACCGTCGACTTCACGGTGGAAGGTGTGCCGGGCGGCTGCGCTGACGAGACTCTGACGGTCGGCGCGACCTCAGCGACGGCCACCTGCACAGTGGTGGGCATCCCGGAGGACGCCGACGTGACGGTCACCGCGACCTACTCGGGTGACTCGAACTACGACCCGGACGCCAGCGGGTCCACCGTCTACCAGACGCCGACGGAAACGGTCACCGTGGTCGTCTCCGCGCCGCCCGGGGCCGGGGCCGGGGAGGTACCGTTCACCGCCATCGTCACCAGCAGCGACGGATCCACGCCGACCGGCACGGTGACCATCAGCCTGGAGACCCCCGAGCCCACCGCCAGCCCGCAGGGCACCACCAGTTGCGACGCGACCCTCCTGCCCGGTCCCGGCGCGGGCCAGGCGAGCGGAACGTGCCTATTGACGGTGCCCGCGGGCGCGAGCGTGAACGTCGTCGCCGCCTACAGCGGCAGCGGCCACCTCGCGATCGCCACCACACCGGTCGCGATTTCCTTCCAGGGCAAGCGGACTGCGGCGGTGAGCCTGGCGGTGAACCCGGCGTCGCCGGTGGAGGTGGGCACCCTGGTGACCCTCACCGCGACGGTTGCGGCGGACAGCAGCGGGATCGCACCGACGGGGACGGTGCGGTTCGATGCCGGTGGTACGGCGATCGCCGGGTGTGAGGCTGTGGCGGTGAGCGCGGGCACGGCGACCTGCACGACGGCTGCGTTGCCGACGGGTTCGCTCACGCTCAACGCCACCTACAGCGGCGATGCCGAGTATCTGGCGGGTAGCGCGCAGGCCGCCGGCTACCAGGTCAACGCCGCGGTCGCCGCCACCACGGCGCTGTCCGCGACCGGCGCCGACGTCGACGACCTGCTGCTCGGCGCGCTGCTGCTGCTCCTGGCCGGTGGAGCGAGCGTGGCCTTCGGGTCCGGTCGGCTCACCCGGCGCGGAACGCGCTGATCACAACCAGGTTTATCGGGCCAGGCGGATCGTGAGTCCGCCTGGCCCGCCCGTCACCAGGGTGCCGTGTCCGTGGGCCACCGCGGGCGCGCCGGACACCGCGTCGACCGCAACCCCGGCCAGGAAGAGGTGCCAGGACGGTGGCGGATGGTCGACCGAGACGCGGAGCTCGTCGCCGGTGCGGGTGGTGGTGAAGGTGGCGGCCGGTTCGCCGGTCGTGGTGGGGATGACGGTGCGGACCGTGCCCTCGCTCAGTTGGTAGGCGTGCAGGGTGACGCCGTCGGTGTAGTCGTAGTCGGGGCGGCTGTCCACCGACCCGACCGGGATCACCGAGCCGGGGCGGGCCAGCAGCGGCAGGCTGGTGAAGTCGTGTCGTTCGCGCACCCAGGCCGGTCCGTGGAGTTGTTCGCCGGTCAGGAAATGCGTCCAGGTGCCGGCCGGGACGTAGTAGCTGACCTCGCCCTCGGCGCTGAACACCGGAGCGACCAGCAGGTCGGCGCCGAGCAGGTACTGGCGGTCCAGGTAGACGCACGCCGGGTCGTCCGGAAACTCCAGGATCATGGCCCGCAGCATGGGAATCCCGTCCCGGTGCGCGGTCACCGCGGCCTGGTACAGGTAGGGCATCAAACGGGCCTTGAGCCTGGTGTACCGGCGCAGCACGGTCACCGACTCCTCGTCGAACTGCCACGGCACCCGGTAGGAGTAGTTGCCGTGCAGCCGGCTGTGTGAGGACAGCAGCCCGAACGGGATCCAGCGTTTGAACAGTTCGGCGCTCGGAGTGCCCTCGAACCCGCCGATGTCGTGGCTCCAGAAACCGAACCCGGACAGGGCGAGCGACAGCCCGCCGCGCAGCGTCTCGGCCATGGACTCGTAGGTGGACGAGTTGTCTCCGCCCCAGTGCACCGGGAACTGTTGCGAGCCAACGGTTGCCGACCGGGCGAACACCACCGCGTCACCCTCGCCCCGGCGTTTGCGCAGCAGGTCGAAGACGGTCTTGTTGTAGAGATAGGTGTAGTAGTTGTGCATCAGTTCCGGATCCGAGCCGTCGAAGTACTCGACGTCGGTGGGGATCCGCTCACCGAAGTCGGACTTGAAGCAGTCCACCCCCATGTCCAGCACGGCGTCCAGCTTGGCCGCGTACCATTCCCGGGCCTCCGGGTTGGTGAAGTCGACCACGGCCAGGCCCGGCTGCCACAGGTCCCACTGCCACACGTTTCCGTCCGGCCGCTTGAGCAGGTAACCGCGCGCCATCCCCTCGGCGAACAGGGGTGAGCGCTGCGCGATGTAGGGGTTGATCCACACACAGATCCGCAGGCCGCTCGCCTTGAGCCGGGCCAGCATCCCGCGCGGGTCCGGGAACGTGCGCGGGTCCCATTCGAAGTCGCACCAGTTGATCTCACGCATCCAGAAGCAGTCGAAGTGGAACACCGAAAGCGGAATGTCGCGTTCGGACATTCCGCTGACGAAGCTGTTCACGGTCGCCTCGTCGTAGGGCGTGTTGAACGAGGTGGACAGCCACAGGCCGAAGGACCAGGCCGGGGGCAGTGCCGAGCGGCCGGTCAGCGCGGTGTACCTGCGCAGGATCTCCTTCGGTGTCGGACCGTAGATCAGGTAGTACCGCAGGGTCTGCCCGGCGACGCTGAACTGCGCCCGGGTCACGTCCTCCGAGGCGACCTCGAACGACACCTGCCCGGGATGGTCGACGAACACGCCGTAGCCGGCGTTGGTCAGAAAGAACGGCACGTTCTTGTACGCCTGCTCACTGCTCGACCCGCCGTCGGCGTTCCAGATGTCCACCACCTGGCCGTTCTTGACGAGGGGACCGAACCGCTCGCCGAGCCCGTAAACCGCCGCCCCCACCCCGAGGCGCAGCCGTTCGCGCACGAAGTGCCCGCCGCCCGCGACGGTGACGAAGGCCAGGTCCTCGTGGCCGCTGGTGGTCAGAACCCGGTCCCCGGCAAGGAAGTCGAGCCGCCACCGGGCCCGGTCCACACGGACCGTCAGCGCACCGGAGGTGAGCGTCGCCACGTCCTCGGCGACGTTCACCCGGGCCTCGCCGGACCCGTTGGCGAACAGTTCGAACCGCGGCGGACGCGGCCGCACCCCGGCGTAGTGGGTGACCGAAACCCCCACCACGCCGGGCATCGGCGCCGAGATGTCCACCGTGAACACCGGACCCTTCTGCAGATCCAGCCGGCTGGTCACCGGGTAGGACGGCGCGTGGATGGTGAGCGTGCCCTGGCCCGGCTCCACGTCGAGAACTTCGACCGGGTAGGCGGGCTCGACCCCGGCCCGCATCCGCCAATGTCCGTCGGTGAACTTCATTTGACCGCTCCCGCCGCGATGCCGCGTGTCAGTGTTCGTTGGAACAGGATGAAGAAGACGACCGCCGGCAGGATTCCGAGCAGGGCGGACGCGCTCTGTGTCGTGGCGTCCATCAGCCGCTGGCCCTGCAGTACGCCGAGCGCGACCGGAACGGTCTGGTTGTCGTTGGACACGAGCATCACCAGCGGGATGAAGAACTCGTTCCAGGTCCAGATGAAGAAGAACACCAGCAGCACCGAAAGGGTGGGCCAACTGATCGGCACGACCACCCGCCACAGCGTCTGCCACCTGCTCGCGCCGTCGATCCGGGCGGCGTCGAGGATCTCCCGGGGGAACCGGGACAGCACCGAGGACAGCAGGTACGTGCCGAACGCGCTCTGCACCGCCGTGAAGATGATGATCACAGCGAGCCTGGTGTCGTACAGGTCGACCTTCTTCGCCATGTAGTACAACGGGTAGACCAGCGCCTCCTGCGGCATCAGGTTCGCCAGCAGGAACACCCCGATGATCCACAACCGGCCGTGCACCCGGCCGATGCCGAGCGCGTAGGCGGCGGAGATCGACACCAGCACCGCCAGCACGGCGACCGCGCCGGCGATCACCGCACTGTTCATCAGCTTCTCGGCGAAGTCCACCCGCACCCAGAAGTCGACGATTCCCCGCAGGTACAGGCTTTCCGGCAACCCGAGCGGTCCGTTCCGCGAGTAGTCCGACGGCGACTTCACCGCGTTCACGGCCACCAGCAGGAACGGCACCAGCGTGACCACGGCGAGCAGGACCAGCCCGGTGAGCACCACGAACCGAACCGGATCACCGCGGCGGCGGCGGACGGTTACCGCGCTCATGACTCCCCCCGCTGCTGCACCCGCAGGAAAACGAAGGTCAGGCCGACGATGACCGCGGTGAGCAGCGTGGCGATCGCGGCTCCGTAGCCGACGTTGGCCTTCTCGAAGAAGTTCTGGAAGGAGAAGTAGGACGGCACGTTGGTGGCGCCGCCCGGCCCGCCCCGGGTCAGCACGAAGATCTTGTCGAAGGTTTTCAGCGCGGCGATGGTGCAGGTCAACAACACCACGAAGATCTCGGGACGGATCTGCGGCACGGTGATCAGCCAGAGCCGTTGCCACCACGACGCGCCGTCCACCTCGGCCGACTCGTACAACTCGGGATCGACCCGTTGCAGGCCGGCCATGAAGATCACGATCGGGTAGCCGAGCTGGATCCAGACCAGCACCGCCATCACCGACAGCAACGCGGTCTTCTCATCGCCCAGCCAGTTCTGGGTCCACGAGCCCAGCCCGACCACCCGCAGCAACTCGTTCACGGCGCCGTACTCGGGATGCAGAATCCAGCCCCACACCACGCCGGCCACCACGGCCGGCAGTACCTGGGGCAGGTAGAACGAGGCCCGCAGCGCGCTGGCCGAACGCTGGCCGACCCGCTTGGCCACCACGTCGAACAGGGCGGCGGCGAGCAGCAGCCCGAGGAACGTCGGGATGATCGCCATCGCCACGATCAGGGCCAGGTTGTTCCGGGTAGACGCCCAGAACGTCTCGTCGGTGAACAGCTTCCGGTACTGCTCGAAGCCGACCCAGCGCGGCGTGCCCACGCCCTGCCACCGGGTGAAGCTGATCCAGACGTTGACCGCCAACGGAATGGCGATGATCACCAAGAACAGCGCGGCACCGGGCACCAGGTAGGGCAGGTATCCGGCGCGCCCGGCCGGCGCCGGCCGGCCGGGCTGCGTTCCACTCGCGGCGCCGGGTCGGTCGCGGCCGGCGCCGCCTGTGCCGGAAGTGTCATCTCATCCGCCGAGGTTGGCCCGGTTCTCCTGGTATGGCTTGGCGATCTCGTCCAGCATCTGGTCCGGGCCGACGCTGCCGTTCATCAGCTTCTGGGTGGCCGAGACCAGCACGTCGTAGTAGCCGGGTGCCGGCCAGTCCGGGTAGAAGGCGAGCCCGTCCCGCTTGGCCAGCGTGCCGAAGTCGGAGATCAGCGTCTTGACCTCCGGGTCGGAGACGGCGTTCGGGTCGGCCGCGATCGGGATGCCGCCCGCGTTGCCGAGCACGCTCTGGTTCTGCTGCTGCATGGTGATGTTGATGAAGTCGTAGGCGAGGTCCTTGTTCTTGGACCCCTGCGGGACGACCCAGATGTTGCCGCCCGATCCGGCGCTCATCTTGCCCGGCCACAGGAACGATCCCCACTGGAAGTTCTTGATCTCGGTCTTGAGCCGGCCGTACCACCAGGTTCCGGAGACCATGATCGGCGCCTTGCCGGAGATGAACGCGGTGCCCATGTCCTCGGCCTTGAGGCTGGTGGCCTGCTTGTCGATGTAGCCCTTCTGCACCCACTCGGCGAAGGTGTTGGCGCCGTAGGTCCAGGCGCTGTCGTGGAAGTCGACGTCGCCGGTGTAGCGCTGGTACCGGTCCACCCAGCCGCGGTCGGCCTTGGTCAGCGCGAGTTGGTAGAGCAGCTGGTGGGCCGGGTACTCGGCGCCGCCGACGGACAGCGGCGTCACGCCGGCCTGCTTGAACTTGTCCATCGCGGCGACGAACTCGTCCAGACTGGTCGGCACCTTGATGCCCTGCTGGGCGAACATGTCCTTGTTGTAGAAGACCAGGACGTACTCGGCGTAGTTCGGCACACCGAACCACTTGTCGCCGCCCATGACGCCGCGCTCGTCGTACTTGCAGGTGGTCTGCAGGCCCGGGCTGAGCAACTTGTCCCAGCCGCGCTTGCCGACCTCCTCGCTCATGTCGGTGAGCAGGCCCTGCTTGGACAGCAGGCCGGCGGTGGCGTTGCCCTTGTTGTACTCCATCAGGTCCGGCGCGTCGTCGGAGTTGAGGACCATCGGCGCGGTCTTCTGGATCTGCTCGAAGCCCTTCTCCTCGAACTTCACCGTCACGTTGGGATGGCTGCCCTCGAACTCCTTGATGGCCGCCGCCCAGGCCGCGCCCATGGCGCTGTTCGGGCCTTCGTAGTGCCATAACTTGAACTCCCGCGGCCCACTGTTGTTCGCGGGTTCGTCGCCGCCGCACGCGGCCAGCGTCAACGTCGCCGCCGTGAGGGCCAC
>NZ_DASTBH010000232.1:0-2118 GCF_035712165.1 Actinophytocola sp.
GAACTGCTCCGGCGCTCGATGGAGGCGTGAAGGCCGCCAGGCCGCTTGTCGGGGAAGCGGCCTGGCGACGTTGCCACATCAGTAGTAGTAGATTCCCTCGTCGTCGCGCCAGGTGCCGGGCGGGCAGATCCCGACGATCCACCACGAGCCCTCGCCGATGAGGTTGCTGTAGTAGGTGACTCCGCCACAGGTCATCCAGGCCTGGATGTACTGGCCGGAGAACACGTCACAGGACCAGACCGCACCGTTGCTGTAGCGGGTCGGGGGGAAGCACAACGCCTGGACTCCCACGCCGCGCGGCGTGGGAGCCTTCCCGGTGGCCGACACCGTCCACGGGGCGGTGTTCGCGTCGCGCGTGTCGGCCTGCGCCGGAACGGTGGCGGCGAGCGAACCGATGGCCAGGGCGGCGGTCATCGCCGCCCCCACCAGTGGCCGGCGGATCCGGGCAAGGATGGACGGGCTGGACATCTGTCGTACCTCCTCGGGTCGGACAGCGGGGTGGGCGCGCGGTGAGTCTGTGCCGCAACGCATTCGTGGCGCTGTGGTGATGCTTGCGTTGGCTGGTCGGAGTCGCTAAGACAGGTGCGGGCGCTGCGCGAAGGGGACCGGCATGGCGGTGGAATTCCGGCTGCTCGGCGATGTTGAGGCCGTCATCGACGGTGCACGGGTCCCCGTCGGCTACGCGCAGCTTCGCTGCGTGCTCGCCGCGCTGCTGGTGGAGGCCAACCGGACGGTGCCGGTCGACCAACTGGTGGACCGGGTCTGGGGCGATCGCCGGATGCCGCACCGCCCGCGCAACGCGTTGCAGCACGGGGTGACCCTGTTGCGCAACGCCCTCGCCGGATCCCCGGACGTCACGATCACCTGGCGCTCGCCCGGATACCGGTTGACCGCCGACCCGGCCACGATCGACCTGCACCGGTTCCGCGATCTGTTGCGCCAGGCCAGAAGCGCCCCGGACGACCGGGCCGCCGCACTGCTGGCGCAGGCCTTGAACCAGTGGCGGGGCGAACCGTTCGGCGGGCTGGACTTCGGCTGGCTGCGGTCCCTGCGGGAGGCCCTGCACCGGCAGCATCTCGGCGCCCGGCTGGATCTCACCGACATCGAGCTGCGCCGGGGCCGGCACGCCGAGGTGGTCGGCGAGCTCGCCGAATGGGTCGGGCGGCATCCGCTGGACGAGCGCCTGGCCGGCCAGTACCTGACCGCGCTGTGCCGCACCGGCGCTCAGGCGCAGGCGCTGGTGCACTACGAGAACCTGCGCCGGCAGCTCGCCGAGCAGCTCGGCGCCGATCCCAGCGCACCGCTGCGCGAACTGCACACGCGGATCCTGGCCGACGATCCGGTGCTCGCCCCGCCGGCCGGCCCCGGCCGGGTCGTGCCGGTCGCGGTGCCACGCCAGCTTCCGGCCCGGCCCCGGCAGTTCGTCGGCCGTGGCCGCGAGCTCACCTGGCTGCACTCGGTGTCGGGCGGTGGCCCGGCGATCGCCGTGATCGGGGGCGCCGGCGGGATCGGCAAGACGTGGCTGGCCCTGTGCTGGGCCTACCAGGCACTGCACCGGTTTCCCGACGGCCAGCTGCACGTCAACCTGCGCGGGTTCGACCCGTCGGGCGAACCCCTGTCACCCGCGTCCGCGCTGCGCGGGTTCCTCGAAGCCCTCGGGGTCGCACCCGGCGCCATTCCGTCCGATGTGGACGCTCGGGCCGCGCTGTACCGCAGCCTGGTCGCCGGCCGGCGCATGCTCGTCCTGCTGGACAACGCCCGGGACGCCGAGCAGGTCGTCCCGCTGCTGCCGGGCGGCGACACCTGCACCGTCCTGGTGACCAGCCGGCAGCGGCTCACCGGCCTGGTCGTCGCGCACGGCGCGCGGCCGGTCGAGCTGGAGGTGCTGCGCGAGCGCGAGGCCCGCGAACTGCTGGCCGGCCAGCTCGGCGCGGCCCGGCTCGCCGCCGAGCCGGGGGCCGCCACCGAACTGCTGGACTTCTGCGCCGGCCTGCCGCTGGCGATCAGCATCGTGGCCGCCCGGATCGCCGTCCAGCCCGAGCTTTCGCTCGCGGTGCTGGCCGGCGAGCTGCGCGGGCTGCACCGGCAACTGGACGTCCTGGACACCGGGGACACCGC
>NZ_DASTBH010000233.1:0-5871 GCF_035712165.1 Actinophytocola sp.
TCCAGGATCTGGGTGCGCTGCGGTTCGGGATAGTCGATGAGCAGCCGGCTGTTGCCGCCGCCACCGCTCACCGCGCCGATCCCGTCGAACGTGCGGCCGGCGGCGGTGCCGTTGATGGTGATCGTGGTCGCCGCGCCTGCCGGCGGGGCCGGGATGGCGACCACGGCGGCGAGGAGAGCGCCTGCGGCGGTCAGGGCGATGCGTCGGCGCACTGTGACCTCCACGTCCGGTATCTCGAACAGTGTTCGGTACCCGCTGAGGCGACGGTAATGGGCCGAACGCGTTGTGCGACACCGCCGATCGGTTGACGCGCTGGTTAGCTTTTGATCATGACTTTCGCCGCGCACCACGCCGAGTCGATCCAGCGGGTGACCGAGCACTTCTTTTCCCTGCCCGAGGTCGAGGGGCTGATCCTGGGCGGGTCCATCGCGCACGGTTTCGCCAGGGCGGAGTCGGACGTCGACGTGGCGATCGTGATCTCGGAGGAGGAGCACGAGCGGCGGCGGGCCACCGGCCGGCTCACCTTCCTCAGCCACGACCTGTGCACCTATCCGGGCGGGTACGTGGACGGCAAGTACCTGACCCGGGCCTTCATCACCACGGTGGGTGAGCGGGGCAGCGAGCCGGCGCGGTTCGCCTTCGCCGACGCGCAGGTGCTGTTCAGCCGGGTGGACGGGCTGCCGGAGTTACTGCGGGCCGCCGCGCGATACCCCACCGAGGGCCGGACCGACCGGATGCGCCGGTTCCACGCCCAGTTGCAGGCCTGGCACTGGTACGCCACCGAGGCCCTCCGACTGGACAACCGGTACCTGCTCGGCGTCGCCATCGCCCGGCTCGTGCTGTTCGGCGGCCGGCTCGTCCTGGCGCACAACCACGCGCTCTACCCGTATCACAAATGGTTTCTCGAGGTCCTGCGGCGTGTCGAGGACAAGCCGGCGGGGCTGCTCGACCGCATCCAGGACCTGCACGAGAACCCGTCCGCGCCGGCCGTCACCGAGTTCTACGAGACCATCCGCGACTTTCAGGACTGGCCGCCGCTGACCGCCGGCTGGGGCGACCAGTTCATGATCGACAGCGAGCAGAACTGGCTCTCCGGGCAACCCCCGGTCGACGACCTATAGCGGGTGCTCGGCGGCGAGGGCGTCGGGAGCGGACAGCCGCCAGGCCTCGTAGAGCAGCTCGCGGAGCTCGTCGGTGTCGATCAGCGACAGGTGCACGACGACCCAGCCGAAGCCGCCGGCGGTGAACTGGATCTCGAACACCTCGGGCCGCTCGGAGACCAGCGCGAGCTGCTCGGAGAGGGTCTGCTTGAGACCGACCGTGCGGGTGCGCGGCCAGTGGTAGCCGAACCGTTTGCCACACACGCTGAACGAGGTGTAGTCCCGCGCCTCGGCGCGCTCCACCTCGGCAAGCCTGCCCACCATCCGCAGAAACTGACCGCTGGTCACACTCACCGGGTCATTGTGGCGGACCGCCCCGACAGAAATTTCCGCCATCCGGAATGCGCGGCGGACCGGGAGTGTTGAGATCTCTGCGCGCTCGCGCGACCACCAGGTTCGACCGGCACCCGGGCTACCGGCTGGCCGGTGCACGCATCCGAGAAGGGGGCGACCATGGCGCTGGACACGAGGATCGAGCGGACCCGCGACTCCGCCGGACGCTCCGACGAAACCGATCTGGTCCGGCACTATCTCCGGGAGATCGGCGGCACGCCGCTGCTCACCGCCGCCCAGGAGGTGGCCCTGGCCAAGCGGATCGAGGCCGGTGTGTACGCCGCCGAACTGCTGCGCCGGGCCGCGGCGGAGGGCATCGAGCCGCCGGCGACGCGCCGGCAGGAACTGGCCGAGGCGGCCCGGGACGGACAGGCGGCGAAGGACCACATGATCCGGGCGAACCTGCGGTTGGTCGTCGCGGCGGCGCGCAAGTACCAGCGCCGGGGTGTCGCGCTGCTGGACGTGATCCAGGAGGGCAACCTCGGGCTGATCCGCGCGGTGGAGAAGTTCGACTACGTCAAGGGTTTCAAGTTCTCCACCTACGCGATGTGGTGGATCCGGCAGGCGATCGAGCGCGGGCTGGCCGAACAGTCCCGCACCGTGCGGCTGCCGGTGCACGTGGTGGAACAGGTCAACAAGATCACCCGGGTGGAGCGGACGCTGGCCGACCGGCTGGGCCGGGCCCCGGTCGCGGCCGAGCTGGCCGCCGAGTGCGACCTGCCGGAGGAGCGGGTGACCGAGCTGCGGCGCGCCGCCCGCAACACGGTCAGCCTGGACACGCCGCTCGGCGACGACGGCGAGATGCTGTTCGGCGACCTGGTCGAGGACTCCGCGGCGGTCCAGCCCGAGGAGCTGGCCGAACGGCGCGCGCTCACCACCCAGCTGCGCACCCTGGTCGGCACCCTGGCGCCGCGCGAGGCGCTGATCATGAGCCTGCGCTACGGCCTGACCGACGGTCGGGAGCACACCCTGGCCGAGATCGCGCAGCGGCTCGGGCTGACCAAGGAGTGGATCCGGCAGCTGGAGAAGGAGTCGCTGGTCACCCTGCGCGATCCGGGTCGCAGCCGGCCACTGCTCGACTGGGCGAGCTGACCTGAACTGTCGGTAGGCCCCTCTAGGGTCGAACCGACAGTCAGGACGACAGGAGGGACGCTCCCATGACGACACTGCCCGGGCGGCCGAACACGGCTCTGGTGGTCATCGACGTCCAGAACGGTGTGGTGAACAGCTCGCACAACCGGGACGAGGTGATCGCGAACATCAACACCCTGGTGGACCGGGCCCGTGCCGAGAACGTGCCGGTGGTGTGGGTGCAGCACACCAGCGACGAGCTCGCCAGGGACAGCGAGAGCTGGCAGTACGTGCCGGAGCTGGTCCGCCGCGACTCCGAGCCGTTGGTGCACAAGCGTTACGGCGACTCCTTCGAGGACACCGACCTGGAGGAGCGGCTGGCCGAGCACGGGGTGGGCCGGCTGGTCGTCACCGGCGCCCAGTCCGACGCCTGCATCCGCGCGACGCTGCACGGCGCCGTCGTGCGCGGCTACGACGCGCTGCTGGTCAGCGACGCGCACACCACCGAGGACCTCAGCCAGTGGGGCGCGCCGACCCCGGATCTGGTGATCGCGCACACCAACATCTATTGGGAGCACCACGACGCCCCGGGCCGCAGCGCGGGAGTCGCCACCACCGCCGAGGTGAGCTTCGTCCCGGCCGGCGCGGAGCCGGCCGCGGCGAACTGACCGGGGTCAGGAGCGCTTCGGTTCGTAGTGCAGCCCGGTGATCCCGCAGTCGAACTGGCGCGCGGCGACGCTCGTCGAGCAGGCCCTCGGCGATCAGGTTCGCGGCGAGCGTCGCGCCACCGTAGGTGATGATGTCGCCGCCGGGCGCCTCCTTGAGGCGGCGCACCGTCTCGGCCAGGGAGCTTGAACGTGCGCATGGTCGGTCCCTTCGGGGTTGGCTTCCGGTGTTCGTCGCAGTCCCCACAGTGCTGCCGGCACCTGACGGTCCCCTTCCGGCCCGCTTTCGCCGGTATGGTCAGGCTGGTGGCCCTCCGTACCGATGCCACGGGTGCGTGGGAGGTGGCGGACGCCGTCCCTGGTGCGCGGCTTCGGCCGGGGGTGCGTAGTTACCGGGGTTTCCGGTTCGCGCTCGGCCGGCCGCGATGGCGGCTCGAGGTGCCGGTCGCCGTCGTGACGATGACGCTGATTTTCGATCGTGGTTTGCGGTTGGGCGAGCCGGGGGACGACCTCGCGACGATGCGTTCGTTCACGTCGGTTGTGGCGGGCATCCGCACCTGTGCCACGGTGGGCCAGCACGACGGATATCTGCACGGCATCGAGGTGAACCTCGAACCGTGGGCCGCGTTCACGTTGTTCGGCACCCCGCTGGGGGAGTTGAAGAACAAGAACGTCGAGGCGTCGGACCTGCTCGACGTGAAGGTGCGCGAGCTGACCGGCGCGTTGGCCGCGACCTCCTCCTGGGCCAGACGTTTCGCACTGCTCGATCACGTGCTGGGGCTGTGGTGGGCGGCCGGGCCGGCGTGCTCACCGCGCATCCTGCGGGCCTGGCGGATGCTCGTCCGGTCCGGCGGCACGATTCCGGTCGCGCGGCTGGCCGCGGCGGTGGGCTGGAGTGAACGCCAGCTCGAACGCCGGTTCGCGGAGCAGATCGGCCATTCGCCCAAGGCGGCCGGGCGGATCGTGCGATTCCAGCGAGCCGTGCGGATGCTCGTCGCGGGTCGGCCCGCCATTGTTGTCGCGACCGCCTGCGGTTTCTACGACCAGGCACATCTCGACGGCGAGTTCATGGCCATGACGGGCCGCACGATTTCCCGGTTCCTTCTGGAACACGGTGCCGGGCACGGCGGTCCGCAGGTGTTGCAACGGGTGGCCGGCGAGGTGACCAGCATTCCGCTGGCCGATGTCGGCTTTCTCCAAGACTTGACCATCTGACCCGGGCAGGGTCGGCGGACATGGGAAAAACCAGCCTGAAGAAGCGCCTCTGCGCCGGAACCGTCGTTTTCCTGACCATTTTCGCGACCGTGGTCGTCACACCGGTGCCCGCGTCGGCCAACGTCAGCCAGGGCTACGTGCTCGGGGTCGGCTTCGGCGACGACGCGCTGGACGACTGGGACGACGAGGGCCCGCTCTCCGTCTCGGAAAACCTGCACAGCAACGTCGTTGCGATGTGGCAGCAGGTCCTGTGGGCCGACGGCTTGCTGCCGTGGTCCGGCATCGACTGCTGGTTCGGGTCGCAGACAGCGGAGGCGACGAGAACCTGGAAGAGGAGGAACAATCTTGACGACAACGGCATCGTCGGCTGGCGCGCCCTGCAGAAGGTCCGCGCGCGTTTCGAGCCCTTTCAGTTGACCGCGTGGACGTTCACAGGCAGGGCCGACGGGCCGTTGCGGCAGATCACGTTCTGGCGCGACGAAGAAATCTATAGCATGAGCATTTCCGGTGATGTGCACAACCTCGGATACAACTACGCGAACTTCGACGTCTGCACCTGACGCCGGTCAGGGCCGGCCGCGCACGTCGCGGATCAGGTTGCGGTACCACAGCGCGCTCGCCTTCGGGATGCGGTCCTGGGTGTCGTAGTCGACCCGGATCAGGCCGAACCGTTTCGCGTAGCCATAGGCCCACTCGAAGTTGTCCATCAGCGACCAGGCGAAGTACCCGCGCACGTCCGCGCCCAGCTGCCGGGCGCGGGCGACCGCGGCGATGTGGCCGGACAGGTAGGCGATCCGGTTCTCGTCGGTGATCGAGCCGTGCTCGTCCGGGACGTCCTCGAAGGCGGCGCCGTTCTCGGTCACCACCATCGGGATCCCGGGGTAGTCCCGGCCCAGCCGCACCAGCAGGTCGGTGAAGCCCTCCGGGGCGATCTCCCAGTCCATTGCGGTGACCGGCCGGCCGGTGGTCACCGGGCGCTCGACCGGGACCCCGGCCGGGTCGAACCGGTTGCCCGCGTCGTCCACACCGGACACCACGGACGTGAAGTAGTAGTTGACGCCGAGCACGTCGATCGGAGTGGCGATGATCTCGAGGTCGCCGTCCTCGACCGGAATGGACACCCCGCGGGCCGCCAGGTCGTCGAGCACGTCGGCCGGGTACCGGCCGTGGGTCAGCGGGTCGAGGTAGATCCGCACGCTCAGGCCGTCGGCGCGGCGGGCGGCGTCCCGGTCGGCCTCGCTGTCGGTCGCCGGGGTGATCTGGCCGGTGTTCAGCGTGATGCCCAGCTCCATGGGCCGGGTCGCCGCCCCCCGCAGCCGCTGCATGGCCAGGCCGTGGCCGAGCAGCAGGTGGTGGGTCGCGGCCATCGCGGCCGCGAAGTCCCGCCGGCCGGGGGCCTGCCGGCCGATGTAGTAGCCCAGCATGGC
>NZ_DASTBH010000234.1:0-2404 GCF_035712165.1 Actinophytocola sp.
GGAGTGGCCCGGTCCGGCGCTGCCCGGCGAGTCGATCGGCCCGGAGACCGGCTGCGTGGTGGCCACCGGCGACCAGGCGCGGGCGGTGATGGCGGCGGCGCGCGACGCCAGCGCGGCGACGCCGTGGCGCTCCGGCGGCAAGACGTGGACCGTCGCCCTCCGCCCGCTGCTGCCGGACGAGACCGGCTGCGCGGACCTCACCCGCGGCTGACGCCGGTCACCACCTCGGGCCGGCGCTAGACCGGGACCGGGACGATCGCGGCGGCGCAGGTGTCGGCCAGGTAGCCGTCGATGTTCCAGCCGGCCGGGTTGTTGAGCACGTGCCGCAGCCACGCCTGCCGCTCGTGCGCCGTCACCTGGAGCTCGCACACCCCGCCGATGGCCGGCGAGGAGCGGGGCGCCAGCGCGCCCGGCCGGTCCCACGGTGCGGCGAACGCCCGCTGGTAGAGCTCGCCCGCGTGCGCCCACCAGTCCACCAGCACCAGGCAGCTCGCGGGGTCGTCGCGCACGATGAGGAAGCCGACCCCGAACGCGCCGTCGCGGTCGGGCCGGTCCGGCAGTTCCGAGGCGGCCAGGGCGCGGGCCGCGCGGACCAGTTCGGTGCGCGGGCGGGCGTCGTCGGCCGAGATGCCGTACGTCTTGACCTTCCAGCCGTTCAGGTCGGACGTGGCGAGGAACGCCAGTCTCACCGTCCCACCGCCGCCAGGCCGGTGTAGCGCTCCGCCGGGATGTGCGTGATCGTGGACCGGCTGGCCGGGTGCATGATGAGATCGGCGCCGCCCTCGCTGGCGCTCAGCTCCGCGCCCAGCCCGCGCTCGCGGTCGGAGTCCGCCAGCTCCAGCATGCCGCCGTGCAGATAACGCCCGTACGACAGCATGCCGTCGACCAGGCGGTCGACGTCGTCGCGCGGCCGCACCACCAGCCGCACGAACTGGCTGGACATGCCGAGCTTGTTGCCGCACTCGCGGATGTACACCCCGTGTCGGGAGATCAGGTAATCGCGCAGCTCCACGCCGTGCCACCCGACCGGCAGCTTGACCAGCACGAAGTTGGCCTGCGACGGGAAGATGGTCAGCCCCGGCACCCGGGACAGCTCCTCGGTCAGGTGCCGGCGGTCGCGGCTGAGCAGCCGCAGGCTGTCGTGGTACTCCGCCTCGTGGTCGGAGATCATGTGGACGACGGCCTCGGCCAGCGAGTTGAGGTTCCACTTGGGCAGCGCCTTGCCGACCTTGGCGGCCAGCGCCGGGTTGGCCACCAGGTAGCCGAACCGGATGCCGTGCAGGCCGTAGTTCTTGCCCAGGCTCTTCAGCACGATCACGTTGGGCCGGATCGCGGCGTCCGGGCCGACCGACGGGTAGCGCTCGGCGTCCACGAAGTCCACGAACGACTCGTCCACCACGACGAGGTCCAGGTCGTCCAGTTCGTCGACGAAGCGCAGCACCTCACGCCGGGGCAGGTAGTTGCCGTCCGGGTTGTTCGGGTTGCACAGCACGGCCACGCGGGAGCCACGGGCGCGGATGAACCGCACGTACTCCTCGAGGTCGAGGGTGAAGTTGTCCCGCTCCTGCAGCAGGAACATGTCGACCCGCTTGCCGGTCTCCAGCGGCTGGTCGGTCCACCGCCCGAAGGTGGGGATCGGGATGGCGATGCTCGAATTGATCAGCAGGTGGTCGATCCAGGTGATCAGCTCGGTGGAGCCGTTGGCCATCGCCACGGTCTGCGGGTGCAGGCCGAGGACGCTGCACAGCTTGTTGGTGATGGTGCCGGAGTCGCTCGGGTAGTACTTGAGGATGTTCTGCAGGTCGGCGGAGAGCCGGTCGAACATCTCCTGCGTGGGGAAGTACGGGTTGCAGGGGATGCAGAAGTCGACGATCGACGCCCCCTCCCCCATGCTCCGGGCCAGGGCGAAGTAGGAGGCGCTGTGGGCGCCCTGGCGCAGCACGTTGAGGTCCATACCCTGAGATCGCACGACCCGGGGTACGGGCCCCGGGCATCGATGGGTTCAACCGCGCGCGTGCCTAACCAGGACTTAAGCCGCAGCTAACCGCGGCGCAGCACCGCCAGGAACATCGCGTCGGTGCCGTGGCGGTGCGGCCACAGCTGCACCGACGGGCCCGTGCCCAGGCCCGGCATGCCCGCGGGCAGCAGCGGCCGGGCGTCCAGCAGCTCGACCGGCAGCCCCGAGCGGCGGGCCGTCTCGGTGACCGTCACCTGCGTCTCCACCAGGTGCGGCGAGCAGGTCACGTACGCCACCAGGCCGCCCGGACGCACCGCCCGCAGCGCCGCGCCGAGCAGCTCGCGCTGGAGCCGGGTCAGCGGCGGCAGGTCGGCCGGGACGCGCCGCCAGCGCGCCTCGGGCCGGCGCCGCAGCGCGCCCAGCCCGGTGCACGGCGCGTCCACCAGC
>NZ_DASTBH010000235.1:0-5391 GCF_035712165.1 Actinophytocola sp.
GACATCGACGCCGAGCACGCCCGGCGGATCGGGCTGGTCAACCACGTGCACCCGGACCAGGAGGCGACCCTGGCCGCGGCCCGGGCCCTGGCCGCCGAGATCGCCGGCAACGCGCCGCTGGTGGTGCAGGGGATCAAGGACGTGCTGAACCACGACCGCGAGGCCGACGTGGCCGCCGGGTTGCGCTACGTGGGCGCCTGGAACGCCGCGTTCCTGCCCAGCCGGGATCTCGGCGAGGCGGTGCAGGCCTTCCTGGAGCGGCGTCCGCCGGAGTTCACCGGCGAGTAGGTCACCAGAGCAGGCCGCGGCCGAGCATCTGCGGGACGGTGAGGTCGCTCAGCGCGAAGGCGGTGAACGGGCCGAACAGCAGCAGCACCGTCCCGGTCCAGAACGCGGCCGCGGCCCGCCCGGTGAGCCCCCAGCGGCGACGCAGCAGCCGGTTCACGGCGACGGCGGCGACGGCCAGCGGAACGGCGGTGATCAGGATGACGAACACGCCGACGTCGGCCTCGCCGTCGCGAAAGGGGGAGGACACCGTGCCCCACACCGTTGCCCGCACGTAGTAGCTGTACACGACGACCAGCAGCAGCGGGAACGCCAACAGGTAGCCGATCGCCAGGTTGGTCAGCAGCCAGGCCAGTGCCACGCGACCGCGCCTGGCTGTGGTCGCCGTCCGCTCCGGCACCGACTGACCTCCCGGGCCGGCATTGCAACCCGGCCACACCGCGACACTAGCGCAGCGCAGCGTTGTGCCCTTCGAAAACCCGGTAGGTGCCGAGCAGTTCGGCCCCGTAGTGGTCGGCGTCCGGCCCGGTCCCGTTGTAGCGGGCGAAGATCCGGCGGAGCTCGTCGTCGGTGTAGTTGAGCCGCAGACCGCCGATGCCCACCGCGGCGGCGCCCTCGAACAGCACCACCGGGACGGTGGCGATGTTGTCGTTGCCGTCGTCGTGCAGGCCGTTCCACACCTGGTAGACGACATGCCAGTCGGAGCCGACCAGCGGACTGCCGGTGATCAGACCCTGGCCGAGGGCCCAGTTGCGGGCCCGGATCGCGGTCGCGGCGAAGATCTGCGCGATCCCGGTGCTGGCGTCCTCCTGCCCGCCGACCGGCGGCGTCGGCGCGGGACCGACCGGCACCCGTTGCCAGGCCTCGTAGGCGATCTTGTAGGCGTACCAGGACACCACCAGCCCGTCGGCCACGTCGTCCAGCGGCGTCTGCTTCCAGTACTCCCAGAACACCTCGGCCTGGATCAGCGCCTTGCGCACCCCGAACGAGCGGCTGAGGTTGGTGATCAGCTCGTCGTAGGCGACGACCACGTCGACCGACTCGGCGACGGAGTGCTTGAGCCCGGTCTTGTTGGAGGTGACGGTCTCGGCGTAGGCCTCCAGGTCGGTGGTCAGCGCCGGTTTGCGGTCGACGTTGAAGTAGTTGTCCGGCGCGTCGGCGGGGGTGGGCCGGGCGACCACCTCGGACTGGCCGGAGTCGCGTCCGCTGTAGATGTTGTTGTCGATCTGAATGCCACTCGCACCGGAGCCCACGGTGATCGTGGCGATCTGGTCGTAGGCCCAGTTGCGGGGCATCGAGAAACCCAGGTTGCCGCTGAACCCGGTGGACATGTCGGAGACGAAGCTGGTCTCGGTCAGTCCTTCGTTGAACAGCCGGGTGCACACGTTACGAGCGCCGTACACCCCGATGCGGTAGGCGTTGCCATACAGGTTCATGGCCCGCTTCAGCGCCCGGAAGTGCGGGATGATCTTTTCGGTGATCTCCTTGTCCAGCGCGTCGAAGTCGACGGCGAAGTAGATCGTGGTGCCGCGCAGGAAGCCGTAGCCGGTCGCGGCGGACAGTGCCAGGCTCGCGTCCCGCGCCCCCTGCTGCTCGTTGAAGTAGCCGGCGCTACCGCCGTAGGTCTGGAAGATGGGGAACACCCGCATTCCGGCGCCGAAGATCGCGGCCAGCTCACCTGGCTTGATCTTCTTGTCCAGGGTGCCGCCCGGCACGTTGGACAGGTATCGCCCGGCCACCCGGTAGCCGGCCGAGAACAGCGCCCCGGCCCGGGCGGCGGTGATCTCGGTGATGCAGTCGCAGGCGGCTCCGCGCCGGTCCGGGTCACCGTTGCTGACCAGCAGCGAGCACCAGGTCTGGTAGTCGCCGGTGCCGTTGACCGGCAGCCCGACGAACTCCTGGAAGCTCGTCACCTGGTCGCGCACGGTCGCCGTGAAGTTCCCGTCGAACGGGATCTCGTACCGGTTGAAGATCATGCCGGCCTGGAACAGCCGGACGTACACCGAGGTGCCGGTGTCCGCGGCACCGACGGTCAACCTCGGTCTGGCCCGCAACGTGGCGCGGGTCCCGGGTCCGAAGGTGCCGTTGGCGCCGGGCACCCCCATCTCGATCTGCAACGCCCAGATGAGCGCCTTGGCCACGTCGCGGGAGCCGTGGCCGTCGGCGGGGATGATGGAGAACCAGGACTGGGCGTAGTAGGTCCGGTTCATCCACTGCTGCACCGAGCGCACGGTGGTGGAGCCGTTCTCCACCACCACGTAGGCGTCCATGGTGAGCAGTGCCTTGAACTCCTTGGGGGCCAACGTTCTGCGCTCGTCGGTGAAACCCATGTCGCGGCGCATCCTCAGCACCCAGTCGCCGGTCGTCTCGCCGTAGTTTCCGGAGAGCTGGTCGCCCCAGTAGCCCTTGCAGTACTGTCCACACTGGACTATCCGGACGATGTTCGTCGGCGCGCCCGGCCCGATCTCGCCGAACTGTCTGGTGAGCTCGGCCAGTGTGGCCGGACCGAAGGTGTCGGACAGCCTGTCGGCTGGTATTCCGAGCTCGATCTGCAGCGCCCGGGTCAGGGCGTACATGGTCTCCCAGCCCGTGTGGCCGTCCTCCGGCGCTCGGTTGAATCCGGGCTTGCCTCCGTAGACGGCGTTGACCCACTCCTGGGCGTGCCGCACCCACTCGTCCTCCAGCGGGCCGATGAAGCCGGGGCCGACCGAGTTCGCCCGGAACAGCCGCTCCTCGCCGCGCAACTGCTCCAGCTCCGGCCTCGGCTGCGGCACCCCGGCGGCGGAGTCCGGCGGCGGCTTGATCTGGTCCGGCGGCGCGGCAACGGCCGGCGCGGCCAGCACCGTGGTCACCCCGGCCGCGCCCGCGGACGCTCCCATCAGCTTGAGCGCGCCCCGGCGCGGCAGCAGTGCCCTCGGCCAAACCCCCATCGCGATCTCCTCCAGGCGTGCGAACATCGCATGTGTCCGGTGTGATTTCCCCAGCGCGCCAACGATGCGCGAACCGTAACACCGGCCAGGACAGCGGGCGCCGTTCTCCACGGAGTCTTCACAAACTCAGCACACGGCAACGGGGCTGGACCGCGAACCGGTCCAGCCCCGTTGTGGTCGCCTGGGTCAGCCGACCGGCTCGAGCTGCCTGGGCTCGGCCGCCGCGCCTGCCGGCGGGACGGTCTCACCCCGGCGGCGCAGGAACCGCGGCGTCCACCAGTTGGCCCGGCCCAGCACGCCCATCATGGCGGGCAGCACGACCGCCCGGATCAGCGTCGCGTCGATCAGGATGGCCGTGGCCAACCCGACACCGAGCTGCTTCATGTCGATCGTGCTCAGCGTGGCGAAGATCGAGAACACCCCGATCATGACGGCCGCCGCACTGGTCACCACGCCGGCCGAGCGGGTGATCCCGGTGGCGATCGCGGTGCGGGTGTCGGCTCCGGCCGCGGCCGTCTCCCGGATCCGGCTCACCACGAACACGTGGTAGTCCATCGACAGGCCGAACAGCGTGACGAACAGGATCACCGGGAGCCAGGCGACGATGCCGCCGGTGGAGGTGAAGCCGAGCAGGCCTTCCGCCCAGGTGTGCTGGAACACCAGGACCAGCACTCCGTATGCCGCTCCGGCGGAGAGCAGGTTCAGCCCGATCGCGCTCAGCGCGATCACCGGCGCCCGGAACGCCCACAGCATCACCAGGAACGTCAGCAGCAGCACGAACCCCATCACCCAGGGCAGTGCGTCGTTCATCGTGTCGATGAAGTCGTTCTCGCCCGCGGTCTGCCCGCTGACCGCGAACTCCACGCCCGCCACCGTGCCGAGCGTCTGCGGCAGGATCTCGGTGCGCAGCTTGGCCAGCGAGTCGTCGGCGGCCTGGCTGCCGGCGTCGTCCGGAATGCCGGCCCGCACCACGAAGATCCGGCCGCCCGCGGCCTCGTCCACCCGCGGCGCCTGGTCGTACGCGAAGCTGTCGTCGGCGGCCAGCCGGCCCAGCAGGTCGTCCACCGCGGCCCGCCCGGCGGCGGTCTGGTCGGCCGGCACCCGGACCGCGATCGAGTGCGCGCCGCCGGTGCTGGGGAACGCATCGGTCATCCGGTCGTAGGACTGCATGATCGAGATGGAGCGCGGCAGGTCCGCCTCGGTCGGCGCGTTGAGCTTCATGCCGAACGCCGGGATCGCCAGGGCCACCAGCGCGGCGCCGGAGATCAGCAGGGTCAGGCCCGGGCGACGCAGGCTCGGCTTCAGCACCGCGCGCCAGAACCGGGGCTCGCCACCGGGACGCATGGACAGCCGCCACAGCACCGGAACCCGCGGCCGGTCGACCCACCGGCCGAGCTTGGCCAGCAGTGCGGGCAGCACGGTGATCGAGCCGATCATCGCGGCCAGCACCACCAGGATCGTGCCGACGGCGATCGAGGAGAACACGATGTCGTTGACCACGAACATGCCGGCCATGGCGACCGCGACGGCGATCCCGGAGACCACGATCGCGTGCCCGGAGGTGGCGGCGGCGATCTCCACCGCGTCCACGTGGCCGGCGCCCTTGGCCCGTTCCTCACGTTCTCGCCGCACGTAGAACAGGGAGTAGTCCACCCCGACCGCCATGCCGATCAGCAGGATCATGCTCGAGGTGTTGTCGGTCGCCGGGATCAGGTGGGACACCAGCGCGGACAGACCGAGCGCCGTGCCCACCGCGGACATCGCCAGCAGCACCGGGATCCCGGCGGCGATCAGCGCGCCGAACACCAGCAGCATGATGATCAGGGTCACCGGGATGCTGATCAGCTCGGCCTTCTGGAAGTCCTTGCCCAGCGTCTCGGACAGCGCCTTGTCCAGCGACGCCCCGCCGACCTCCTCGATGCGCAGGTCGGGGTAGCGCTGCTGCACCGACGCGGTGGTGTCCAGCAGCGGCTGGATCCGCTCCTCGGCGGTGTGCGGGTCACCGGTCATCTCCACGTTGACCAGAACCGCGGTGCCCTTGGGCGAGGGGAGCGCCTCGCTGACCTCGCCGACCTGGGACAGCCCCGACATGCTGGCCCGCACGTCGGCCGCCGCGGCCTGGGCCCGGGCGCTGTCCAGGTTGCCCTCCCGGGCGGTGATCAGCACGTTCTCCGAC
>NZ_DASTBH010000236.1:0-2916 GCF_035712165.1 Actinophytocola sp.
GGGACGCCGTCTACGACACCGCCATCGGCAATGTCGACTACGCGGCCGCCAAGGCAACCGCCACGGTGAGCGTCACTCCGGCTTCGGGGCCGGGTGGAACCGTCACGGTCACCGCCACGGTCACTGGGGCGGATGGGTTGCGGCCCACTGGGACCGTCGACTTCGCGAGTTCGGCCGGCAACTGCACCGACATCGCCCTCGCGCCGGGTGCGGGAACTGAGGACGCGACCGCTACCTGCGAACTGACCGTCACACCCGGCGCGACCGTCGCCGTCACTGCCGACTACTCCGGGGATGGCGCCTACGACACGGCCACCGCCACCGAGAACTATGCCGCCGCGAAAGCCACGCCGACCGTCGTCGTGACCCCGGGGTCCGGGCCTGGCGGCGACATCACCATCACCGCCACGGTCACCGGCACCGGCGGGCTGCGACCCACCGGAACCGTCGACTTCAACAGCACCGCCGGAACGTGCACCGACGTCGCGCTCACCGCGGGCACCGGCACCGATGACGCCGCCGCCACCTGCCAGCTCAGCATCACCCCCGGCCAGACCGTCGCCGTGACGGCCGCCTACACCGGGGACACCGCCTACGACCCCGCCACCGGCGACGTCGACTACGTCGCCGCGAAGGCGACCCCGTCGGTCGTCGTGACGCCGGACGGGCAGGGGCCGTCGGGGAACGTGAACTTCACCGCGAGCGTGTCGGGGACCCGGGAGGTGCCGACCGGGACGGTGGACTTCGTCGCGTCGGAGGGGCTGGGCGGATGCACGGCGGTGGCCCTGGTGAGCGGCGCCACCGAGGCGACCGGGACGTGCCCGCTGACCGTGCCGTCAGACACCAGCGTGCTGGTGACCGTGACGTACTCGGGTGACGCGATCTACGAGAACACCACGGGACGGGCCACCTACCAGACGCCGACGGCCACTGTGGACGTCGCGGTCGCCGTGTCGCCCGGACCGGCGGTGGCGGCCGGGCGGCGCTCGGTGTCGCTCACCGCCATTGTCACCAGCAGCGACGGCGGCACCCCCACCGGAACCGTGACCATCACCGTGACGTCCGGCTCCGAGTCCGACAGCTGCACCGCGGTGCTGGTGCCGGGTCCCGGCCCCGGCCAGGCGAGCGGAACGTGCCCGGTGACGGTGACTCCGGGGGCGACCGTCTCGGTCTCGGCCGAGTACAACGGCAGCGGGCACTACTTCACCGACAGCCATCAGGCGACCTACGACCTGAAACGGGCCGCCACGATGACCCTCGTGGGCTACCCGCAGTCACCGGCAGCGGCTGGTGAGCCGGTCACCTTCACCGCCACGGTCGCCGGTGACTCCAGCGGCGTCGTCCCGACCGGCACGGTGCGGTTCGAGGCCGACGGAACGGTCATCGCCGGGTGCGAAAGCCTGCCGGTGGCCGCGGCCGCGTGCACCGTGACGCTGCCGGCCGGCAGCACGCGGATCGTGGCCACCTACAGCGGTGACACCGTCTACGACCCGGTCAGCGCCGAGATCGCGGACTACGCCGTGGCCGAACCGCTCGCGTTCACCGGCGACTCCGGCGACGCCGGCGCGGCGGGCAGCGCCACTGCGGAGGACGAGGCGCTGGCCGCCACCGGTGCCGACGTCAACGGCCTGGCGCTCGGCGGGCTGCTGCTGATCCTGGCCGGCGGCGGGATCGTGGCCATCGGTGCCACGCGCCGCCAGCCCACCCGGTAACCCTCAGCTCACCAGCCCGGACCGCACGGCCCGCAGGGCCGCCTGGGTCCGGTCCTGGACGCCCAGCTTGCCGAGGATCGCGCTGACATGCGTCTTCACCGTCTTCTCCGACAGCGACAGCGCCCGGGCGATCTCCCGGTTGGACCGGCCTCGGGCCACCTCGGCGAGCACCTCGCGCTCGCGTGCGGTCAGCTCGGCGGCGGCCGGCTCGCCCGCCGACAGCAGCCGGGCGACGTCGGGGTGCAGCAGCACATGGCCCGCGTGCACGGACCGGATCGCGGCGACCAGGGCCGACGGGTCGACGTCCTTGTAGACGTAGCCGGCGGCGCCGGCCCGGACCGCGGGCAGCACGGCCGCCGGCTCGGTGAAGCTGGTGATCACCAGGACCCGGGCCGGGTTGCCCCGCTCGCGCAGGCCGTGCAGCGCGGCCAGGCCGTCCGATCCGGGCATCCGCAGATCGAGCAGCACGACGTCCGGGTGCAGTTCCTCGGCGGCGGACACCCCGGACTCGCCGTCGGTCGCCTCGCCCACCACCGTGATGTCCTCCTGCACGTCCAGGAACGTGCGAAGCCCTTGCCGCACAACCGGATGGTCGTCGACCACCAGCACCCTGATCCGCTCAGCCACCGGCCGGCACCTCCAGCCGGACCGTCGTCCCGGCGCCCGGGGCAGACCGCACCGCCAGCCGGCCGCCGACCGCGCGGGCCCGCTCCCGCATCGACACCAGGCCCAGCCGGCGCCCGGTGGCCTCCGGGTCGAAGCCGCACCCGTCGTCGGTCACCGCGAGCACCACGACACCGTTGCGGCCCACCAGATCGACCTGAACTCCGGTGGCGTCGGCGTGCCGCAGCGCGTTGTGCAGGGCCTCCTGGGCGACCCGGAACACCGCCTGCGAAACGTCGCCGGCCAGCCGCGGCAATCCGGTCCCGGTGAACCGGATCCGCACCTGATGCACCCGGTCCAGCAGCTCGACCTGCTTGCGCAGGGCCACGTCCAGCTCGTCCCCGGTGAGGTCGACCGAGCGCTGGCCGACCACGATCGCGCGAAGCTCGTCGCTGGCTTCCGCGGCCAGCCGGCGCACCGTGGCAAGCTCGGCGCCGGCCCGGACCGGGTCGCCGGCCAGCAGCGCGCCGGCCGCCTCCGCGGTCAGCCGGAGGCTGAACAGCTTCTGCGTCACGGCATCGTGCAGCTCGCGGGCGATCCG
>NZ_DASTBH010000237.1:0-11850 GCF_035712165.1 Actinophytocola sp.
CGTGAGACAGTTCGGTCCCTATCCGCCGCGCGCGCAGGAGACTTGAGGAAGGCTGTCCCTAGTACGAGAGGACCGGGACGGACGAACCTCTGGTGTGCCAGTTGTCCCGCCAGGGGCACGGCTGGTTGGCTACGTTCGGAAGGGATAACCGCTGAAGGCATCTAAGCGGGAAACCCGTTCCAAGATGAGGTCTCCCACCCCTTTGTGGGTTAAGGCCCCCACCTAGACCAGTGGGTTGATAGGCCAGGAATGGAAGCACAGTAATGTGTGGAGTTGACTGGTACTAATAGGCCGAGGACTTACCCCACAACGCAACACACCAGCACACCGCTGGTGTGCGAGCACCAGATCACATTTCGCATCCACTATACAACTCTGAAACACCACACCCGTGGAACAGTTTCATAGAGTTACGGCGGTCATGGCGGAGGGGAAACGCCCGGTCCCATCCCGAACCCGGAAGCTAAGCCCTCCAGCGCCGATGGTACTGCACTCGACAGGGTGTGGGAGAGTAGGACACCGCCGGACACACATCCCGAACAGGGCCCCCGAAACACCGGGGGCCCTGTTTGCATTTCCGCCATTTCTCTTTCTCTTTCCGCCGGGACCCGGAAAACGGGTGGACCCCACGGACGGCACGCGCGACTCTGGGCGAGTGAAGGTTCGCATTCATGACGATCCCGCCGAGTACTGGGCGCTCGCGCGGCCGGTGTTCGCCGCGGATCCGCTGCGGCACACGCACGGGCTGAGCGTGGGCCGGCGGCTGGTCGAAACGCCGGCCCCGGACCTGGAGCCGCCCGTGTTGATGACCCTGTGGGACGGTGACCGGATCGCGGGCGCGGCGTTCCGGCAGTGGCCATGGCCGTTCGGGATCAGTGCGGTACCGGCCGGCGCCGGCGGCGAAGCGTTCGCGAACGCGCTTCTCGAGCACGGCGTGGACCTGCCGTGCGTGTCCGGGCCACGGGACACCGCCGAGCCGTTCGGACAGTTGTGGTCCACGCTGACCGGCGCCTCGGTCCGTGAGGTCCGGGCGATGCGGCTGTTCCGGCTCGGCACGCTCGAGCCGCCGGCAACGGCCGGGCGGGCCAGGGCAGTGACCGAGGACGACCTGCCGATGCTGGTCGAATGGGTGGCCGCGTTCGAGGTCGAGGCGATCGGCGAGCGACGGTCGACCGGGCAGGTGCTGAACATGCTGCGACAGTCCCTGGCCCTCGGCAACGGGCTGCTGCTCTGGGAGGACGGCGACCAGGCCGTCTCCTACGCCGCGGTCGGCGCGCCGGTCGACGGGATGTCCCGGATCGGACCGGTCTACACGCCGCCCGAACTGCGTGGCCGCGGCTACGGCGCGGCGATCACCGCCGAGGTGTCCCGCTGGGCGCTCGAGGCCGGAGCCGAGTACGTGTGCCTGTTCACCGACCTGGCCAACCCGGTGTCCAACGCGATCTACCAGCGGATCGGCTACCGCCCGGTGTACGACCAGACCGAGTTGGCGTTCGAGAACTAAGGTCGGCACGGTGACTCGACTTCTTGTGCTGCAGCCGGACGAGCTGGACCCGCCGGGTCGGCTGGGGGACTGGCTCGCCGATGCCGGCGCCGACCTCGACGTCGTCCGGCCGGCCGGGGCGCAGCTGCCGGAACTGGTGGGATACCGGGGAGTCGTGTGTCTCGGCGGACCGATGAGCGCCACCGACGACCGCGACCATCCGTGGCTCCCCGGGGTGCGCCGGCTGCTGGCCGGCGCGGTCACCGCCCGGGTACCGGTGCTGGGCGTCTGCCTCGGCGCTCATCTGCTGGCCGTGGCCGCCGGGGGACGGGTCGAGCGGGGCGAGTCCGGCCCCGAGGTTGGCCCCCTGCTGGTCGCCAAGCGTGATGCCGCGTGGCGCGACCCGCTGTTCGCCGACCTGCCGTTCATGCCCGACGTGCTGCAGTTCCACGCCGACGCGATCGTGGCGCTGCCCGCCACCGCCGAGCTGATGGCCGCCGGCACCCGGTACCAGAACCAGGCCTTCCGGGTCGGCGCGACCGGCTACGGCATCGCGTTCCACATCGAGACCACCCCGGAGCTGGTGCTGGCCTGGGCCCGGTCCAACCCCGACTTCGCCGCGACCGCCCGGCCCGGCGACCTGGAGCCGGACCGCCTCGCCGAGGTGCACCGCGACCTCGAGGAAACCTGGCGGCCGTTCGCCACCCGGTTCGTCCAACTGGCCGCCGGTGAGCTGGCGCCGGCTCTACCCTCCGGGCTGCGGCTCGCATAGCGGCAATGGCCGAAGCGGGACCGGTGTGGACACCACGATCGACGACGTGGTCTGTCCAAAGAGGAGGAACCGGTCCAGGATCTCCTCCAGCTGCCCGATCGACGGCGCGTGCACCTTCATCAGGAAGCAGTCCTCGCCGGTGATGCGGTGGCACTCGACCACCTGCGGAGTGTCCCGCGCCGCGGTCGCGATCTTGGGCAGCTGGCCCGGGCCCGGCCGGACGCGCACGATCGCGGTCACCGGCAGGCCGAGCGCGGCGGGGTCGACGTCCATCCGGAAGCCGGCGATGACGCCGAGCCGTTCCAGCCGCTGGATCCGTTCGGTCACCGCCGGAGCCGACATGCCGACCCGCCTGGCAAGCGCCGACATGGACAGCCGGGGGTTGCCGTGCAGCTCGGTGAGCAGCCGCAGGTTCACCTCGTCCAACACCCTTTGATCTGTAGGCAAGTCGCGCCTCCTGCCTTCATATGGCCATTCCCCTGGCGGGTGGATGCTTTGGAAGATACCGCTATGCGAATGATCGACACGGTGCCGGCGCCGGCCTACTTCGCCGTCAGTGCGGTCTTCCACTACCTGGGCCCGGCGTTCGCCGTGCTGCTGTTCGCGCACGTCGACGTGCTCGGGGTGGCCTGGCTGCGGATAGCCGCCGCGGCCCTGGTGTTCGCGGTCTGGCGCCGGCCGTGGCGGCACGTCGGGCGGCTCGAACCGAGCGAGCGCCGGGTGCTGCTCGCGCTCGGCGTGGTGCTCGCGGTCATGAACACGGTGTTCTACCTGGCCGTCGCCCGGCTGCCGCTGGCAACGGTCGGCGCGATCGAGTTTCTCGGGGTCATCGTGCTGGCCGCGGTCGGAGTACGCACCCGGCGCAACGCCGGCGCGCTCGCCCTGGCCGTGGCCGGGGTCGCGCTGCTCACCGACGCCCGACTCAGCACCGAGCCACTCGGGATCGTGCTGGCCTTCGCCAACTGCGCGCTGTTCGTGCTCTACATCGTGCTCGGCCACCGCATCGCCAGCACCGGGCGGCAGGCGCTGGACCAGCTTGGTGCGGCCATGCTGGTCGCCGCACTGGTGGCGCTGCCGCTCGGGTTCGGCCAGGCGGCGGTCGCGTTCACCCACCCCGCCTGGCTGCTGGCCGGGATCGCCGTGGGCATCTGCTCGTCGGTGATCCCCTACGTGGCCGACCAGCTCGCCATGGCCCGCCTGCGCCGGGCCACCTTCGCGCTCATGCTGAGCATCCTGCCGGCAACTGCGACGATCATTGGGACCGTGGTGCTTGCTCAGCTACCCACGTTGCCGGACCTCGTCGGGGTGGCGCTGGTCATCGCCGGCGTGGCGATCCACCAACAGGAGGAGAAACCATGGAGTACGCCCGGCTCGGCTCGGCGGGGGTCAAGGTCTCCCGGATCTGCCTCGGGATGATGAGCTTCGGCGATCCCGCTACCCGCAAGTGGGTCCTGGAGGAGGAGGCCGCCGAACCGATCGTGCGCGCCGCGGTGGAATCCGGCATCACCTTCTTCGACACCGCCGACGTCTACTCGAACGGGGTGAGCGAGACCGTCACCGGGCGGCTGCTCGGCCGGCTGTTCGCGCACCGCGACGACTACGTGCTGGCCACCAAGGTGTGCGGCGCCATGGGCGACGGACCCAACGACAAAGGCCTGTCCCGCAAGCACATTCTGTCCGCCATCGACGCCTCGCTGCGCCGGCTCGGCACCGACTACGTGGACCTGTACCAGATCCACCGGTACGACCAGGAGACACCGATCGAGGAGACCATGGCGGCACTGCACGAGGTGGTGCGCGCCGGCAAGACCCGCTACATCGGCGCGTCGAGCATGTTCGCCTGGCAGTTCGCCAAGGCGCAGCACACCGCCGAGCGCCACGGATGGACCAGGTTCACGTCCATGCAGAACTACTACAACCTGGTGTACCGCGAGGAGGAGCGGGAGATGCTTCCGCTGTGCGCCGACCAGGGCGTCGGCGCCATCCCCTGGAGCCCGCTGGCCCGCGGCCTGCTGGCCGGGTCCCGGGACCGCGGCGGCGTGCGGAACACGTTGCGGGCCAACAACGACGCCTTCGGTGACGAGTTGTACAGCGAGGCCGACTTCGACGTGGCCGACGCGGTGCGCGCGGTCGCGGCCGAACGCGGCCTGCCGCCGGCCCGGATCGCGCTGGCGTGGCTGCTGCGCAACCCGGTGGTGACGGCGCCGATCGTCGGCGTCACCAGGATCGAACACCTCGCCGACGCGGTCGCCTCGGTGGAGTTGACCCTGTCCGGCGAGGAGGCGGCCAGGCTGGAGGCGCCGTACCGGCCGCACGCGGTGCTCGGGCACTCCTGAAGCTCCCACAAGCCTGGCGGCGGCCCGCCCGGACGCCGCCACCAGTGCCGAACTGCCCGGCGATCACATGCTCGGGATACGGTGGGGCGTGGTCGATCGCGCCCGGTCCGTGCCGTCCGCCGCCCGGTTCGGCCTGACCGACGGCCGGGCGGAGGAACTGCTGCGCGCCGTCGGCTGGTGGGCCGACGAGGGTCCGGTGGCGACGCGGGAGCCCGTGCTCGCCGCGCTGTCCCGCAGCCCGGATCCCGATCTGGCGTTGCGCGGGCTGGCCCGGCTACGCGAGTCCGACCTGGACGGTTGGCCGAAGCTGGACGCCGCCCTGGCGCAGGACGCGGGGCTGCGTGGCCGGCTGCTCGCGGTGTTCGGCGGTTCCAGCGCGCTGGCCGACTTCGTGATCGCCCGGCCGGGGGAATGGCGGAGGTTGGCCGCGGAGTGCGCCACCGACCCGGACGACTACGCCGAGGTGTTGCGCGCCGCGGACGGTGTGCCCGAACTGCGCGCCGCCTACCGTGGTCTCCTGCTGGAGATCGCCGCCGACGATCTCGGCCACCTGGTCGAGCCGGAGCTGGCCCGGCCCGGCTTCGAGCCGGTCGCCGGCCGGCTGACCGAGCTCGCCGACGCCGCGTTGGGCGCGGCGCTGGCGATCGCATGGGCCGAGGAGCAGCCGGCCGATCCGGCGGCCGCCCGGCTCACCGTGATCGCGATGGGCAAGTGCGGCGGCCGGGAGCTGAACTACGTCAGCGATGTGGACGTGGTGTTCGTCGGCGAGGGCGATCTCACGCTGGCCAGCCGGGTGGCCAAGACGATGATGCGGGTGGCCGGCCAGGCCTGCTTCGAGGTGGACGCGGCGCTGCGCCCGGAGGGCAAGGCCGGTGCGCTGGTGCGCACCCTGGACGGGCACGCCACCTACTACCGGCGATGGGCTCGAACCTGGGAGTTCCAGGCCCTGCTCAAGGCCAGGTTCGCCGCCGGGGACGCCGAGCTCGGCGAGCAGTACCTGGCGGTGGTCCGGCCGCTGGTCTGGTCGGCGGCCGAACGCGACAACTTCGTGGCTGACGTGCGGGAGATGCGCCGCCGGGTGGAGCGGCACGTGCCGCCCGGGCTGGCCGACCGCGAGCTGAAGCTGGGCCGCGGTGGGCTGCGCGACGTCGAGTTCGCGGTGCAGCTCCTGCAGCTCGTGCACGGGCGAAACGACGAGAACCTCCGGCTCGGCGCCACCCTGGCCGCCCTGGCCGCGCTCGGCGCAGGCGGCTACGTGGGTCGCACGGACGCCACCGAGCTGACCGAGTCCTACCGGTTCCTGCGCCTCCTCGAGCACCGGCTGCAGTTGCAGCGGCTGCGGCGCACCCACCTGTTCCCCGAGGAACGGGACGCGGCGGCGCGGCGCTGGCTGGCCAGGGCCGCCGGGATCCGCCCGGACGGCGGCCGGGCCGAGGGTGACGTGCTGCTGGCCGAGTTCCGCGGGCACCTCAACCGGATCCGCCGGCTGCACCAGAAGTTGTTCTACCGGCCGCTACTGGAGGCGGTGGCCCGGGTTCCGACCGAGGCGCTGCGGCTGACCGCCAAGGATGCCGGGGCCCGGCTGGCCGCGCTGGGCTATGCCGCCCCGGACGGAGCGCTCGGCCACATCCGGGCGCTGACCGGCGGGGTGTCCCGGCGGGCGGCGATCCAGTCCGCCCTGCTGCCGGTGCTGCTCGAACTGTTCGCCGACACCCCGGACCCGGACGGTGGGCTGCTGGCCTACCGCCGGCTGTCCGAGGCCCTCGCCCCGGTGCCGTGGTTCCTGCGGATCCTGCGGGACGAGGCCGCGGTGGTGGAGCGGCTGGCGACCCTGCTCGGCACCTCGCGGCTGGTGCCCGACCTGATCACCCGCGCGCCCGAGGTGCTGCGGCTGCTGAGCGATCCCGGCGCGCTGGCCGGGCGGGACCCGGAGGAGGTGGCCGGCTCGCTGCGCAGCGCGGTGAACCGGCAGGCCTACCTGGGCAACGCGGTCGCGGCGGCCCGCTCGCTGCGCCGGCACGAACTGGCCCGGATCGCCAGCGCGGACCTGCTGGGGTTCCTGGACGTGCTGTCGGTCTGCGCGGCGCTGTCGGTGGTGTGGTGCGCGGTGCTGCAGGCGGTGCTGGCCGCGGTCTACCGGGCCGAGTCCGCCGCCGCGGACGGGCGGCAGGCGAACATCGCGGTGATCGCCATGGGCCGGCTGGGTGGCGCGGAGCTGGGCTACAGCTCGGACGCCGACGTGATGTTCGTCTGCGAGCCGCTGCCGGGGGTGTCCGACGCCGCCGCGGTCGCGTTCGCCTCGCGGGTCGCGCAGAGCGTGCGCAAGCTGCTGTCCGCGCCGAGCCAGGACCCACCCCTGCACGTGGATGTGGACCTGCGGCCGGAGGGCAAGAACGGGCCGTTGGTGCGCACTCTGGAGTCCTACCGGGCCTACTACGCGCAGTGGGGCGAGGTCTGGGAGGCGCAGGCGCTGCTGCGGGCCCGCCCGGTGGCCGGCGACGATGACCTGGGCGCCCGGTTCGTGGCGCTGGCCGACCCGGTCCGGTATCCCGCCGGCGGGCTGGATCCCGGGCGGACCAGGGAGATCCGGCGGATCAAGGCCCGGGTGGACAACGAGCGGCTGCCGCGCGGCGCGGACCCGACCACGCACACGAAGCTGGGCCGCGGTGGGCTCGCCGACGTGGAGTGGACCCTGCAGCTGCTGCAACTGCAGCACGCGCACCGGGTTCCCGAGCTGCGCACGACGTCCACCGTGGACGGACTGCGGGCGGCCGCGGACGCCGGGCTGATCAACCGCGACGACGCGACGGCGCTGCGCGAGGCCTGGCTGCTCGCCACCCGGGTGCGCAACGCGGCCACCCTGGTGCGCGGCAAGCAGACCGACCAGATCCCGACCTCGGGGCGCGAGCTCGCCGCCGTCGCGAGCGTGCTCGGCCACCCGCTGGACGCCGACTCCGGACTGTTCCTGGACTCCTACCGGCGCACCATGCGCCGGGCCCGCACCGTGGTCGAGCGGGTGTTCTACCAGGACTGACAGGTCATACAGTGGTGATCGTGACCTTCACGACGAGCATCGAGGTGCGCACCTACGAGCTGGACCCGCTCGGCCATCTCAACCATGCCGTGTACCACCAGTACGCCGAGGTGGCCCGCAGCAAGGCCTTCGAGGCCGCCGGTTGCCGCTGGGACACCCTGTTCGAGGCGCGCACGGCGCCCGTGCTGCTGTCCACCACGGTCAACTTCCGTCGTGAGCTGCGCAAGGGCGACGTGGTGGCGGTGAGCTGCTCGGCCAAGTTCGGCACCGGCAAGACGTTCCAGCTCACCCAGCACATCACCAAGGCGGACGGCGCCCTGGCCGCGGAGATCACCTGCACGATGGGCCTGATGGATCTCGAGGCCCGCCGCCTGGTCGCCGACCCGGCCGCGGTCCTCGCCGCGGCCGGCGCGGACCTGTCCGCGCTCGCCCAGGCATGAACAGGGGCGGTGACCGCACACGCGGCCACCGCCCCCGGGTCGGTGACGATCAGACGTCGTAGTAGAGGGCGAACTCGTACGGGTGCGGACGCAGCCGGAGCGGGTCGATCTCGTTCTCGCGCTTGAAGTCGATCCAGGTCTCGATCACGTCCGAGGTGAACACGCCGCCCTCGAGCAGGAACTCGTGGTCGCGCTCCAGGCTGTCCAGCACGGCGCCCAGCGAGGCCGGCACCTGCGCGACGTCCTTGGCCTCGTCCGGCGGCAGCTCGTAGAGGTCCTTGTCGATCGGGGTCGGCGGCTCGATCTTGTTCTTGATCCCGTCCAGACCGGCCATCATCATCGCGGAGAACGCCAGGTACGGGTTGCCGGACGAGTCGGGGCAGCGGAACTCGAGGCGCTTGGCCTTCGGGTTGTCGCCGGTGATCGGGATCCGCACGCAGGCCGACCGGTTGCGCTGCGAGTACACCAGGTTGACCGGCGCCTCGAAGCCCGGCACCAACCGGTGGTAGGAGTTCACCGTCGGGTTGGTGAAGGCCAGCAGGCTCGGCGCGTGGTGCAGCAGGCCGCCGATGTAGTGCCGGGCCGTGTCGGACAGTCCCGCGTAGCCGGACTCGTCGTGGAACAGCGGCTCGCCGTCCTTCCACAGCGACTGGTGGGTGTGCATGCCGGAACCGTTGTCGCCGAACAGCGGCTTGGGCATGAACGTCGCGGTCTTGCCGGCGGCCCAGGCCGTGTTCTTCACGATGTACTTGTAGAGCTGCAGGTCGTCGGCCGCGTGCAGCAGCGTGTTGAACCGGTAGTTGATCTCGGCCTGGCCGGCCGTGCCCACCTCGTGGTGCCCCTTCTCCACGTCGAAGCCGGCGTTGATCAGGTGCAGCACGATGTCGTCACGCAGGTCGGCCTGGTGGTCGGTGGGCGGAACCGGGAAGTAGCCGGCCTTGTACTTGATCTTGTAGCCCTGGTTGCTGCCGCCCTCGTCCGCGCCGGTGTTCCACCAGCCTTCCTCGGCGTCGATCTCGTAGAACGCGCCGTTCTCGGCGCTGTCGAACCGAACCGAGTCGAAGATGTAGAACTCCGCCTCGGGACCGAAGTAGGCCGTGTCGGCGATGCCCGACTCGCTCAGGTACTGCTCGGCCTTGCGCGCGATGTTGCGCGGGTCCCGGCTGTACGCCTCGCGGGTGAACGGGTCGTGCACGAAGAAGTTGACGACGAGGGTCTTGTTCTTCCGGAACGGGTCGATCCGCGAGGTGGCGAAGTCCGGCAGCAGCAGCATGTCCGACTCGTGGATCTGCTGGAAGCCACGGACGGACGAGCCATCGAACGCAAGGCCCTCGTTGATCGCGTCCTCGTTGAAGAACTGGGACGGCACCGTGAAGTGCTGCATAATGCCCGGCAGATCGCAGAACCGGACGTCGACGAACTTCACCTCTTCGTCTGAAATGTACTTCAAGACCTCATCGGAAGTGTTGAACACGCTCGTTGGCTCCTTCGTCTTGCGCTGCTGTGCGTGATGAAGCTAAGAGGGTGGTGTTGCCCGGCCATCACCCGAATGTTTCACGGGTGTTAACGCCACCTGGTCAGGGAAAGCATGCCAGCTCAGAGGCCGGACCTCATCTCCGCTTACGCTGTCCTGGTGACGAGGTGGACCGGTTCCTGGCTGTCCGGACCCCGTGCGGCGCTCGAACCGGGCGATCAGCCCGCGGCCGGGCAACGCTGGCGAGGGGAGCGGCTCGGCCTGCCCGAGACCGGCCCCGGCTCGGTCGCCACGCTCGGCGCCCGGGCCCTGGCCCTGGTCATCGACGTGGTGCTGGCCGCGCTGATCGCGTGGGGGTTCACCGCGCCGGCACCGCCACAGAACTGGAGCCTGGTGCCCTGGTTCCTGATCACCGTGGCGACCGTGGCGTTCTTCGGCTTCACCCCCGGCATGTACGCCCTCGGGATCCGGGTGGCGCGGATGGACGGTGCGGTCATGGTAGGACCGATCCGGGCGATCCCGCGCACGATCATGGTTTTCCTGGTCATTCCGGCGCTGATCAGCAACGCCGACGGACGCGGGCTGCACGACCGGGCGGTGGGCACGATCGTGCTCAGGTTCCGGTGACCGAAGCCCGGGCCTGATGGTCATAGCCGGCGACTACCAGGACGTCCGGCTGCGGCACTACGATCCGGCCAGATGGTCGACGACAGCGACAGACACATCGCCACCCGCCCGTCGAGGGCCGTGTGGGTGGCGATGTTTCTTGGCGTACTCGGAATCGCCGCCGGCGTAGCCGCTGCCGTGGTCACCCAGGCCGCCGACGCGTGGGCCTACTCCGCCTACGACCCGGTGCCGCTGGACATCGCCATCGCACTGATCTTCTCCGCGCTGGGCGCCCTGGTGGTGTGGCGAAAGCCCGGCAACCTGGTCGGCTGGGCGATGCTGCTGATCGGCGCGGTCGACGGTGTCGGGGTGCTGCTGACCACGCTGGTCGGCGCGTTCGACTCGCCGGACGAACCGGCCGTGCCGGTGCTGATGATCGTGCAGACCGCGCTGTGGTCGCCCCCGATCTGGGCGATCCCCACGCTGCTGCCGATGATCTACCCGGATGGCCGGCTGCCGAGCCCGCGCTGGCGCTGGGCGGTCGCCGGCACCGTCGCCGGCATGGCCGTCTACGTGGTCGGGCTGCTGCTCGCCGACAGCGACTTCGCCGGCCGCTACCTCGTGCGCAACCCGTTGGCCGATCCGGACCGGCAGGCCTTCGCCACGTTCTGCCTGACCGCGGGGGCGGCTGTGCTGCTGGGCATGACCGTCCTGGCCGCTGCCGGCCTGGTGGTCCGCAGGCGCAGCGCGTGCGCGGTGCGCCGGCGCCAACTCTCGCTCGTGCTGGTCGTGTTCGCCTTCGGGGGTGCGCAGGCCGCGGTGCGGCACAGCCTGCCCGGCCAGCTTCCGCTGGTGCTCGACCGCGGCCTCGAGGTGCTCGCGTTCGCGTTGTTCGGTCTGGCGATCGCGATCGCCATCACCCGGGACCGGCTGTTCGACCTCGATCTGGCCGTGCGCCGGGCGATCGTGGGCATCGCCGTGGTGGCGACGCTGCTGGCCTGCTACGTCGGCGGGTTCGCCGTACTGGCGGTGGTTCTCCCGGCGGGTCTGGTGCCCGGCTCGGTGCTCGCCGTCGCGCTGTCCGGTGTCCTGCTCTTCCCGCTCGGCCTGGTGCTGACCCGGTGGGTCCGCCAGGTCACCTGGGGCCGCAAGATCGACGTCTTCGCGGTGGCCACCGGTCTCGGCCAGCGGATGCGCAACCAGCTGGACGCCACCGAGATGCCCCGCGCGGTCTGCGCGGAGATCGTCGAGACCATGCGGCTGCGGATGGCCCGGCTGGAGCTGCACACCACCGACGGGGTCCGGCCGCTGGCCCAGATGGACGACGGGCGCAGCACGGCCGGGGCGACCCCGGCGACGTTCGAGCTGTGGCACCGCGGCGAGCAGGTGGGCGCGCTGGTGGTCAGCCCGCCGGCCGGACGGTCCCACCTCGACGAGACGATCAGCCACGCGCTGGCCGCGCTGGCCAACCAGGTCGCCCCGGTGGTCGCGGCGCTGCGGATGAACGAGGCGCTGATGCACAGCCGCGAGCAGCTGGTCACCGCCCGCGAGGAGGAGCGGCTGCGGCTGTCCCGGGAGCTGCACGACAACGTCGGACCGACCCTGGCCGGGATCCGGCTGCAGCTGGAGGCCGCCCGGGGTGCGCTGCCCGCCGACTTCTCCGGCACCGAGCTGATGGACCGCGCGGTGAACGGGATCCAGGGCG
>NZ_DASTBH010000238.1:0-8112 GCF_035712165.1 Actinophytocola sp.
GGCCACCGGCCGGATCGAGCTGGCGCTCCATCAGATGCCCCACCGGGTGCACCACGGTGACCAGGCAGCCCCGGGCGGCCAGGCCCCGAGCGGCCTCCAGACCCAGAAGCCCCCCGCCCAGCACCGCCACCGGGGTGCCCGGCGTGGCCAGGGCGAGCAACCGCTCGCAGTCGTCGAGCGTGCGGAAGGCGACCACACCGGCGGCCAGCTCACGGTCCTCGGTGGTGAGCCCCTCGGTGGGCGGAATCCACGGCCGGCTGCCGGTGGCCAGCACCAGCACGTCATAGTCCACAGTGGACCCATCGGCCAGCCGCACCCGGCGTGCGGTCCGGTCGATCGCGACCACCGCCGTGTCCAGCCGCAGCTCCACCCCGGCCGGCTCGGTCAGCCGGACCGACTCCGGGGTCATCGAGCCGCCGACCACCGCGGAGAGCAGCACCCGGTTGTACGCGGCATGCCGCTCCTCACCGATCACCGTGACCGCCACCCGGTCGCCGTTCGGGTCCCGGGCCCGGATCTCCTCGGCGAGCCGGGCTCCGGCCATGCCGTAGCCGATGGTCACCACGCGCCGGATCGTCACGACCGGACCTCCTCGGGGGCGATGGCCACGGCGCACACCTTGAACTCGGGCATCCGGCTGATCGGGTCCAGCGCGGCATGCGTGATCAGGTTGGCTCGCTGGTCATCCGGAAAGTGGAACGGCAGGAACACCAGGTCCGGTCGCATCGACTCGACCGTGCGCACCCGGGCGTGCACGGCCCCGCGCCGGGAGGTGACCACCGCGCCGTCGCCGTCGGCGAGCCCGGCCCGGCGCGCGGTGTCCGGGTGCACCTCGACGAACACCTCGCCGACCACGGCCGCGAGCTCGGCCACCCGGCGGGTCTGCGCGCCGGACTGGTAGTGCTGCAGCACCCGGCCCGTGGTGGCCTGCAAGGGAAACTCGGCATCGGGAAGTTCGGCCGGTCCGCGATGGTCGACCGGCACGAACCGGGCCCGGCCGTCCGGATGGCCGAAGCGGTCCAGGAACATCCGCGGGGTGCCGGGATGGTCGTCGGCCGGCACCGGCCAGTGCAGCGCCGCCCCGGACCGCAGCCGCGGGTAGCTGACCCCGGCGTAGTCGGCCGGCCCACCGGCCGAGGCCCGGCGCAGTTCCTCGAACACCCGCTCGGCGTCGGCCGGAAACCGCTGCGGCGGCTGGCCCAGCCGCACGGCCAGTTCGTGCAGTACGGCGAGGTCGTCGCGCACCCCGGCCGGTGCGGGAAGTGCGCGCTGCCGCAACAGGATCCGACCCTCCAGGTTGGTCAGCGTGCCGTCCTCCTCGGCCCACTGGGCGACCGGCAGCACCACGTCGGCCTGCGCCGCGGTCTCGGACAGCACCACGTCGGCGACCATCATGAAGTCCACTGTGGACAGCCGGTCGGCGACCCGGCGGGCGTTCGGCGCCGAGACGACCACGTTGCTGCCGAACACCAGCAGGCCGCGCGGCCCGGACTCGGTGCCAAGGGCGTCCAGCAACTCGTAGGCCGACCGGCCGGGTCCGGGCAGCGACTCCGGCGTGACCCCCCACACCCCGGCGACATGCGCCCGGGCGGCCGGATCGTCGATCCTGCGGTAACCGGGCAACTGGTCGGCCTTCTGCCCGTGCTCCCGGCCGCCCTGGCCGTTGCCCTGACCGGTCAGACAGCCGTAGCCGGAGCCGGCGCGGCCGGGCAGGCCCAACCCGAGCGCCAGGTTGATCCAGGCGCTCACCGTGTCGGTTCCGCTGGCGTGCTGCTCGGTTCCGCGTCCGGTCAGCACATAGGCGTGTTCGGCGCCGGCCAGGAGCCGGGCGGCCGCGTGCTGGTCGGCCGCGCTGACCCCGGTGATCCGCTCGACCCGCTCCGGCCACCAGCCGGCGGCGATCCGCCAGGCCGCGTCGAAACCGTTGGTGCGCTTGGCGCTGTAGTCGGCGCACAGCAGTCCGCCGGCCCGCGCGGCGTGCAGGATGCCAAGGGCCAGCGCCAGATCCGTGCCGGGCGCCGGTTGCAGGTGCAGGGTGGCCTGCTCGGCGGTCGGCGTGCGGCGCGGGTCGACCACGATCAGCCCGCCGCCCTCGCGCGCCCGGGCGAGATGCTGCAGGAACGGCGGCATGGTCTCGGCCGGGTTCGAACCGGCCAGCAGTACCGCGCCGGCGCCGGCCAGATCCGTTACCGGGAAAGGAAGTCCGCGGTCCACACCGAACGCCCGGAGGCCGGCCGCCGCCGCCGAGGACATGCAGAACCGGCCGTTGTAGTCGATCTGCGAGGTGCCCAGCGCGACCCGGGCGAACTTGCCGAGCAGGTAGGCCTTCTCGTTGGTGAGGCCGCCGCCGCCGAACACGGCGACCGCGTCCGGGCCGTGCTCGGTCTGCAGTTCGGTGATCCGGCGGGCGACCAGGTCCAGCGCCGCGTCCCAGCTCGCCGGGCGCAGTTCGCCTGCCACGCGGACCAGTGGCGTGGTCAGCCGATGCGGCGAGGTGAGCAGGCTGCCGGCGGTCCAGCCCTTCTGGCACAGCCCGCCGCCGCTGGTGGGGAACTCCCGGGGCGCCACCCGCGATCCGGTCATCCGCATGCCGCACTGCAGCGCGCAGTACGGGCAGTGGGTGTCGGTGCCGGGACCGGCCACTCGTACCTCCCTCGCGCTGGCGTGTCAGGCCCCGACCGTAGGAACGGGTTGTTACCCGGGCGTGCCCGCGTGTTTCGGGCAGGGGAACTTGGCTGCTCAACGCGAGTGGCTCGACGGTGAGGGCGTTGGGCTACCGTTCAGTAACTTTGTAGCTGGTTACCATTGAGTAACTTTTGAGCGCGCCTTAACGTGAGAGTCGCCACAGGTCAACGACGTCCTGCAGATGGAGGCCCGCCATGTTTCGTCGCCTCGGCACGCTACTCTCGGTAATAGTGGGATCGCTGCTCGTCATCCCGGCGGCTCCGGCCGCGGCCGCCGCCCCGGATCCGGTGATCATCGTGAACGGGACCTTCGGCCCGGCGTTCTTCTACGAGCCGCTCGCCGCCCGGCTGCGACACGACGGCTACCGGGTGGCCATCTTCGAGCTCACCAACCTGGGCACCGGCGACATCGCCAACACAGCCCGGGACCTCAACGCGTTCGCCGACCGGGTGCGGGCCCAGACCGGGGCCGCCCGCGTCGATCTCGTCGCCCACTCACAAGGTGGCCTGGTCGCCCGCCAGTACATCAAGTTCCTCGGCGGATCGTCCGAAGTGGACAGTCTGGTCAGCCTCGGCGCCCCGCACTACGGCACCGTGGTCGCCAACATCGCCGCCTTCTTCGGCCTCGGCAACTGCCTGGGCGTCGTGGCCTGCCAGCAGATGGCGGCCGGGTCGGCGTTCCTGAACAACCTCAACGCCGGGGACGACACGATCGGATCGGTCCGCTACACCAACCTCTACACCGCGCTCGACGAACTGGTCCAGCCCGTGCACAACGCCGCCCTCGCCGACGGCGCCACCAACGTGTTGATCCAGTCCCAGTGCCCCCTGCGCATCGTCGAACACGTCGGCCTCGCCCTCGACGGCACCGTCTACTCCGGCATCACCGACGCCCTCCGCGGCGCCCGCATCACCCTCAACTGTCTGGCGCTCTGAACCACTCCCGCGAACGGCACCTCTCAGCTGTCGCGCTTGAGATGGGGACTCGCCGGGCTGGAAGTGGGGACTCGCGGGGTCAGAAGAAGTCGCTGACGTGGGTGGCGGCGCGGGTGAGGCCGTGCAGCGACTCGGGGGTGGAGTGCGGGTGCAGGGCATGCACGGCCAGGCGGAACAGCAGGGCGTGCAGCAGGGCCTGGGGCCAGTCCGGCAGGTGCGACCAGCGGTGCAGGATGCCCTCGTCGGCGCCGCCCCACGCCAGGGCGTCGACGACGACGACCGCGGCGGCCCATTCCGGCGGGCGGTGGAAGGCGGTGAAGTCGACGATGGCGGGCGGGGCGTCGCCGGCGAAGAGCACGTTGCCGAACAGGTCGCCGTGCACCACCTGCGGGGTGAGCGTGGTCGGCCGCCGGGCGGTGACGAGATCCGCGAACAGCGTGCCGCCCAGCCCGGGTTCCAGCGGGGCGGGCTTCTCGCCCCAGGCCGCCCGGTCGGCCATCGCGAACACGTCCATGCGCTTGGCGATGAACCGCGGCCGGTCCAGGTCCGCGGTCGCCTTGTGCAGCCGCAGCGACGCCGCGATCACCTCGTCGTAGCGCGGCTCCGGCTTGCCCGGCAGGAACCGGAACGCCACCCAGCCGCCCACCACCCAGCGGCCGTCACTGGACCGCACCGGCCGGCCGATGCGTAGGTCGGGAACGTCCAACTCACCGAGGGTCTGCGCCACCCAGGCCGCCTCGGCCGGCTGGTGGGCGGGCCGCAGCGCGACGTCGGCGCACCGCCACACCGGACCGCGACCGACCGGCTCCGGGACCGCTTCCCGGGCGCCGAACGCCGCCCGCACGTGTTCCGGCGGCGCGGACTGCGGTAACGCGCTCACCGTCGCGCCTCTCCGGGATTTACTCCTGTTGTGGCGGTGAGTTGCCATCGCTCGGTCGGCAGGGCCCCGATGGCTGGGTTGCGTCCCGTTCCCCTTGGCCGCGATTGGCAGGCACGCTCGCTCACGACAGGCCACGCTACCGCCCGTAACCCGCTGAGAGCGGCAGCACACTCGGGTGTGTCAGTAGGTCGGCAGGCTCGGATCCACGTCCTTGGCCCAGCCGAGCACCCCGCCGCCCACGTGCACCGCGTCGGCGAAGCCCGCCTTGTGCAGCGCGGCCAACGCCTCCGCCGAGCGGGCGCCGGACTTGCAGTGCAGCACGATCGGCCGGTCCTGCGGCAGTTCGGCCAGGGCCGCGCCGGACAGGATGCGGTCCTTCGGGATCAGCACCGAGCCGGGGATCCGGACGATCTCGTACTCGTGCGGCTCGCGGACGTCGATCAGCGCGAAGTTCTCGCCCCGGTCGAACTTCTCCTTCAACTCGCGCGGCGTGATCGTGTGCCCGGCGGCCGCTCGCGAGGCGTCGTCGGTCACCACGCCGCAGAACGCCTCGTAGTCGATCATGCCCTCGATCGGCTTGCTCTCCGGGTCCTTGCGGATCTTGATCGTGCGGTAGGACATCTCCAGGGCGTCGTAGACCATCAGCCGGCCGAGCAGCGGCTCGCCGATCCCGGTCAGCAGCTTGATCGCCTCGGTCACCATGATCGAACCGATGGAGGCGCACAGCACGCCCAGCACGCCGCCCTCGGCGCAGGACGGCACCATCCCGGGCGGCGGCGGCTCCGGGTACAGGTCGCGGTAGTTGAGGCCCTGCCCGTTCGGCGCGTCCTCCCAGAACACGCTGACCTGGCCCTCGAACCGGAAGATCGACCCCCACACGTACGGCTTGCCGAGCAGCACGGCCGCGTCGTTGACCAGGTAGCGGGTGGCGAAGTTGTCGGTGCCGTCCAGGATCAGGTCGTAGCCGGCGAACACCTCGAGGGCGTTCTCCGAGCTCAGGTGCACCTGGTGCAGGTTGACCTTGACGAACGGGTTGATCTCGGCGATCGAGTCGCGGGCGGACTCCGCCTTGGGCCGGCCGATGTCGGACTGGCCGTGGATCACCTGGCGCTGCAGGTTGGACTCGTCGACCACGTCGAACTCGACGATGCCGATCGTGCCGACCCCGGCCGCGGCCAGGTACAGCAGCGCCGGGCTGCCCAGCCCGCCCGCACCCACCACGAGCACCTTGGCGTTCTTGAGCCGCTTCTGCCCGTCCACCCCGACGTCCGGGATGATCAGGTGTCGGCTGTACCGGGCGACCTCCTCCTTGGTCAACTCGGCGGCCGGTTCGACAAGCGGCGGCAGGCTGCCAGCCATCAGCTCCTCCTCTAGGACGCGGGCGCTCCCCAGTGTCCTCTTCTGGAAACGCCGCGGGGCCGCCGGAACTTCCGCTCCCACATGGCGGGACCCTAGGCGGCGGGCTTCGCCTGCGGGTTGGGCCAGGCGTTGGGCTTGCAGGTCTTGCCGTCGGCGGGGACCGGCTCGCGGTTGCCGACCGCCCGGTTCAGCTCGGCGACGAAGTTGTTGGCCACGCCGAAGGTCTGCTGCATCATCACCGGCGCCAGCGCGCCCTCGGTCGGGCAGCCCACGTGCTGGTTGTTGAACGCGTGCCCGACCTCGTGGTTGATGGCGTACTGCCGGTAGGTGAGGATGTCGCCGTTGAACGCGGTGGCGCCGCGCACCCACCGGGCCAGGTTGATCAGCACCCGCTTGTCGGCGCGGCGGTAGCAGGACGACTCGTACTTGATGCTGTAGCCGCACTGGTCGGGCTTGTGCACGGTCTCCGGGCTGGACAGGCTGATCCGCATGTCGGGATTGCCGGAGTCGACCCGCTGCACCGAGACCTTGCCGTCGGTGGTCCAGCCGCGCGGGTCGGCCAGGGTCTGGTCGATCAGCTTGGCGAACGCCTCGTCGCCACCGAAGGACAACGGGTCCACCCCGTCCTCGACCTCGATGGTGTAGGTGAACAGCCGCCCGGCGCCGCCGACCCGTTGCCCACTGCCGGGCACGATGTGCCAGGTTCCGGCGGCGGCCTGGGTGAAACCGCCGCCGTTGGGTAGTTCCGCGGTCGGCACGTTGACGTCCACCGGGGTCGGGGCCTGCTCGGTGGCCGCAGGCGGCCCCACCGACTCGCTGGCCTGCGCGTTGGAGACCGCGCCGTCCGGTCCGCTCGCACCGCTGCTGGCGTCGGCGCCAGGGCCCTCCCGGCCGATCTGGAACACGACGACCGCGGTGAGCCCGATCAGCACCGGGATGGCGAGGATGCGCCAGCCGTAGGTGCGCAGCATCCGGCCCGTCCCGCCGCGCCGGTGCTGACCGCCGTCCGGCCGGCCCTCCGGCTGCCAGTTCGCGGACAGCGGCTGGCCGACCCGGCGGCTGGTGCCGGCCGGGCGGGCAACCCGCTGGGTCGATGCCGAGCGGGACTGTCTGGGGAGCGGGCGCTGCCCGTGCGTCGCCCCGCTCACACCGTCACCTCGCTCGCCACCCGGCAAGAGTGCCACATCGCGCTGCGCTCGGCCGGGTCACCAGTCAGCACCGGACTCCCACATGCCGAGCACCGCGCGGGCGACCGTGGCCGGCCGCTCCATCTGCGCGACATGACCGGTCCGCGGCAGCACCAGCAGCCGGGCCCTGGGCAGCATCCGGGCCAGCCGCGGCGCCTTACGCACCGTCACCAGCTTGTCGTCGGTCCCCCAGACCACCAGCGTGGGCATGGTCAAGCGGGGCGCCACGGTCCACAGCGACCGCGCCCGCGGCACCATCCACGCCCGCAGCAGGCCGACCGCGCTCTGGCTCAGCGCCGTGGCCGCCCACTTCATCGCGGCCCGCTCGGCGGCCTCCTCGGTGGCCTCGGCCAGCCGGGACTCGGGGATCTGGGACGGGTCGGCGAAGCACAGCCGGATCAACTGCATGGCCCGGTCCCGGGGCGGCATCACGGCCAGGGCGCGGCGCACGCGCGGCCCGACCACCGGCAGGAAGGTCAGCGGCAGCCGGCGGTCGGACAGCCGGCGCAGGGACGGGCGCAGGTCGGGCACGGCCGGGGAGATGAGCGTGAGGGTGCGGACCAGTTCCGGGTGCGCCGCCGCGTACAGCATCGAGATGGCGCCGCCCATCGAGTTGCCGAACAGGTGCACCGGGCCGAGATCCTGGACGCGCAGGAACTGGGCGAGCACGTCGGCGTGCGCGGCGAGGGAGAAGTCGAACCCGGGCATCGGCTCGGAACGGCCGAAGCCGGGCAGGTCGACCGCGATGCCCGGGACATGACCGGACAGTTGCGCGGCCAGGTCGGTCCAGTTGGTCGCCGAGCCGCCGAGCCCGTGCACGTACACGGCGGTCGGAGCGTCCTGCGGCCCCGGCGTCCGCCGGATATGTAATCTCAGGTCTCCGACGGCGCACTCGGAACCGGGCCAGGGCGGTATGGACTGGTCCAGCGCGGGGAGCGCCGACTCGGACAGGGGAACACGGGTCAGCGGTGAGAACCCCGCGGCGGTACTCATCGTCCCAGTCTCCCCCCAGTGACCATTACCGACGAGTAAGGTCGAGACCAATCACCTGGACGGGTTGGCGATC
>NZ_DASTBH010000239.1:0-26035 GCF_035712165.1 Actinophytocola sp.
CAGGGCGGCGATGCGGGTCATCTGCTCGTCGGTGAGGGCGAAGTCGAACACGGCGAGGTTCTGCGCCATCCGGTCGGCGCGGACGGACTTGGGGATCACCACGACCTCCCGCTGGACCAGCCAGCGCAGCACCACCTGCGCCACGGACTTGCCGTGCTCCTCGGCGATCGCGCTGAGCACCGGGTGGGCGAACAGGTTGTTCTTGCCCTCCGCGAACGGGCCCCACGACTCGATCCGGACACCGTGCTCGCGCATGATCTGCTGGTCGGTGGTGCGCTGGTAGAACGGTGGGTCTCGATCTGTGTTGAAGTTCGAACCGGCCGTGTCGACCACGACTTCCGGGAAGGAGCAGTACCCAACAATCGCTGACAAAATACGCTTCTCATTTCGGCGCCTCGCAAATCCCTTTGCGTGCTCAAGGGGTCTGCGGAGAAGACACCCGATCCCGAATTGATGCCGAAAGGCGCATTCTCGACGGTTCGACTCGCGGCACCGCCGTCCTATCGGCCAGGGGCGGAGCGCGGCGGCCACGCCGATCGCGACGAAATGGTTGTGTGACAACACGGTACGGACCGGGCATGATCGCCCGGCCCGCATGACAGGTCAGTCCTTGACCTGTTCCTTCCTCGTGGATCAGTGGGTTGTGCCGGGGCGGTCGGTGTCGCCGCGCCACTGGCCGGTCTCGGTGCCACGGGACTCGATGAACTCCTTGAACCGGACCATGTCGCCCTTGACCCGGCGGTTGAGAATGCCGAGCTTGTCGGCGGCGTTCTCAACGAAGCTGTCCGGGTCGATGTCCATCTGCGCGGTCACCCGGGTAGTCGCATCGCCGAGGGGGCGGAACGTGACGACGCCGGCGTGCTGAGGACCATCGTCGGAGCGCCAGGCCACCCGCTCGTCAGGGTGCTGTTCGGTGATCGTGGCGTCGAACTCCCGCTGGACGCCCGCCATGCTGACAACCCAATGTGTATGGGTGTCGTCGACCTGGCTGATCGTGTCGACCCCCTCCATGAAACGGGGGAAGGACTCGAACTGGGTCCACTGGTTGTACGCGGTCGTCACGTTGACATCAACGTCGATCGACTCGGTGATCGTGCTCAAAATATAGTTCCTCCCAAAATTGTGGGGTGGAGGTGAGAAATTGTTCGCTCGAGGGAGCGACATTTCCTACTGTACTCGGCAATTTGCATTTCGGCGCATTGTTGGCGAATTAGGTGGGAAAGGAGGCGCACGTCACCCGCTCAGCAGGCCGGGAGCGGGCCGCTTGAGCTTGCGGGCAAGGCGTTCGGCTCTCGGCCAGCGGACCTGGCTGGCCCAGCCGAGCTTTTCGAAGGCCCAGATGACGCGGGCGGAGATGTCCAGCTGCCCTCGTTGGACCCCGTGGCGGGCACAGGTGGGGTCGGCGTGATGGGAGTTGTGCCAGGACTCGCCCATCGAGGCGATGGCCAGTGGCCAGAAGTTGGCCGACCTGTCCCGGGACTCGAACGGCCGCTCACCGATCATGTGGCAGATCGAGTTCACCGACCACGTCACGTGGTGCAGCACCGCCACCCGCACGAGGCTGGCCCAGAAGAAGGCGGTCAGCGCACCCCAGAGCGACAGGGTGATGAGTCCGCCGAGCATCGCGGGCGCGAGCAGGGTGAGCACGGTCAGCCACGGGAACAGCCGGTCGACCCGTTGAATATCGGCATCAGCCAACAGGTCCGGGGCGAACCGTTGGGCGTTGGTGCGCTCCCGGTCGAACATCCAGCCCATGTGGGCGTGCCAGAACCCCCTGGCCAGCGCCGCTGCCGAGGTGCCGAACAACCACGGGGAGTGCGGGTCACCCTCCCGGTCGGCATAGGCGTGATGACGACGGTGGTCGGCCACCCAGCCGATCACCGGACCCTGCATGGCCATGCTGCCCACCACGGCCAACGTGATCCGCAAGCCGCGCCGGGCCTTGAACGCGCCGTGGGTGAAGTACCGGTGGAACCCGACGGTGACACCCAGACAGGTCAGCGTGTAGAAGAACGCGGCCAGCCCGATGTCGACCCACCCGAGCCCCCACCCCCACGCCACCGGCACCGCCGCCGCCAACGCCAGCAACGGCACGACCGCGAACACCTTCACCAAGAACATCTGCAGGGGTGTCTTCTCCCCCGCCAACATCGGCTCCGCACCGCGACGGGAATCCGACGCGGACCGATCCAACGTGCTCGTCACTGCTACCTCCCGGTAACGCCGTCACATAACAGGACTCGCCACCGGGGACTCGAGTGACCAGAAGGAGTTCACACATTCGGACCTGCTCAAACCTGCGGGAGCCACAGTCGAACGTGCGACAACAATTCGGTCAACGTCGCGGCGGTCGGCATGGTTCCGCGAAGGGCTCGGTGCTGGGCGGTGTCGCCGCCGTCATCGGGCCACGCGACGACCCGACGAGGATCCGGGCGCGTTCGAGGGTGAACCCGGCGGATCTGGGCACCCCACCACTGTGATGAGGCGGTCGGACCCGAACTTCCTGGCGATCACCGTGCCCGCGCACGGTGATCAGCTGCCGTGGATGCGTGACCGGATGCAACGCTGGCTCTCCGACCAGGACATCCCGCCGACCATGTGTGCCGACATCGTCCTTGCCGCGCACGAGGCACTCACCAACTCCGTCGAACACGCCTACCGCCGCCGGGACGCGCCGGGGACGATGGACCTCGCCATCATGGCGGACCCGGACACGGTGTCGTTCTCGGTCACCGACCATGGCGAGTGGAGAAACTCGATCCCCGAACAAGACAGCCCCCGCGGGCACGGCCTGCCGATGATCAGAGCACTGGCCGCGCAGGTCGATCTCGTCCCGACCTCCCACGGCACCGCCCTGACCGCGCGCTTCCCCCGACACGACTGAGGTCAGAACGTGGGGAGCAGGCCGGCCGGGGCGGAGGGCGCCCATTCCGCCAGGAGCAGGGTGGCGTCGTCCTGCAGGTGTCCACGCTGGTGGTCCAGTACGGCATGGGTGATGCGGCGCAGCGTTTCCGGTGCGGGCAGTCCGCCGCGGTGGTGACGTTCGGCGAGGTCGACGAGCCGGTCCACCCCGAACTCCGCTCCGCGCAGGTCGCGCGCCTCGGTGATGCCGTCGGTGTGCAGCAGGACCCGGTCGCCGGGCTCGAGCTGCTCCGAACCGACCTGGGGTGACGTCGGGGACAGGTGGCCCAGGCCCAGCGGCGGCCGGACCGGACTGTGCAAGGTCTTGATCATCTGGCCGCGGCGGATCAGCACCGGGGGTGGGTGACCGGCGTTGAGATAGCGCAGCACGCCGGTGGTCAGGTCGAGATCGGCGAGCAGGGCGGTGACGAAGCGAATTCCGGCCTGCCCGGCGATGACCTGGTCGGCCTGTGCGGCGGCGGCGTAGAGACCCTGCCCGGCCCGGCGCGCGTTGCGGGTCGCGGCCAGGGCCAGAGCGGTGGTCAGGCCGGCTGCCACGTCATGGCCCACCGCGTCGAACACGGCCAGATGGGCGCGGTCGGCGTCCACGGCATAGTCGTAGCCGTCCCCACCCACCCGGTCGTAGGGCTCCATCACCGCGGCCACCACCAGGTGCGAACAGGCGAAGGTCTGCGGCGGCAGCAGCTGCCAGAGCAGCTCAGCGGCCACCGACATCGGTCGGGTGCGACGCACCAGGTGGAACCGGTCGCTGTAGGGCAGTTTGCCGGCCACCAGGTGCCCGATCAGCCCCGCGAGCACCCAGCAGCGCTCGCGGATCTCGGTGTCGTGGAGGTCGGCGCGCGCGGGCAGGACCACGCGCACAACGCCGAGGCGTTCGGTGCCGTCGACCAGCGGCACCCACAGCCCGGGCTGCCCCGCGTCCGCCGGAATGATCTCGACCAGGCGAAACGCCCGGCCGGCAAGGGAGTCGTCGACCCCCAGCGGCGGGCCCGCCTGCGGGCGCACCGGGTTGAGCTGGCGTTGCGCGAGATCGACCAGATACAGCTGGAGCGACAGGCCCAGCCGGGTCATCGCGCCGTCGATGATGTCCACCAGATCGTCCGCGCTGGCCACGTGGGCCCCGTTGATGATCTCGGCCAGCGCCGCGTCCCACGATTGCTCTCGGGCCGGTTGGCCGGCGAACGGGCTGGCCGTCACGGCGCCGCCACCTCGATCAGCACCGACACCGACGCATCGTCCACCGCCATCAGCTCCATGCAGATCCGGCAACCACCTGACCAAGCAGCACCGCCGGGATCCCGGCCCACGCCAAGAACCCCCTCACCGTACTCCCGGCCTCGCCGACCCCCGACAGACCAGCCTGGTCGCAGGCCTTGCCGACGCCCTCCAGCGGCGTAACCTGGAGGTGGCCACATTGGATGCTGCCCCAGACCCCGGCAAGCGACGCGCCCGACGCGATCACGACCCGGGAGGGCACCCCGTGCAGCCTGCCAACTTCGATCAGGAAACCAACGCCACCCTGGCCGCCCTGTGCGAACCACCTCCGTTGACTGTCGAGGTGCACCACCACCTCCCGGCCGTGGTGGTCGACGTCGGCGGTGAGCTGGACGCGTTCACCGCTCCCCGGCTGCTCGCCACCCTTCAAGCTGTCCTGCGCGAACGCTCCCCGGTCCTGATCGTGGACCTCACGGCCGTGCGGTTCATGGGATCGGCCGGGATCTCCGTACTCCTGGAGACATACCAGCGCGCCGGTCCGCACACCACGCTGCGCATCGTGGCACCCAGCCGAACCACGCTGCTCCCCCTCCAGGTCACCCATCTGGACACCGTCCTCGATCTCTACCCGTCCCGCCCCGACGCACTCGCCGCCCCCGAACCATCCCGACCGACGACATGACCAGCTCAGTGCGCACCGCGGATCCGCCCCCGCCGGCCCGCATCCTCGTCGTCGACGACACCGCGGCCAGCCGGTACATCACGACGCGGTGGCTGCGCCGCGCCGGCCACGAGGTAGTAGTGGCCGGCACTGGCGACCAGGCCCTGTCGATGGTGCACGACCATCCGTTCGAACTGGTCATCCTCGACGCGCGGCTGCCGGACATGAGCGGGTTCGACGTCTGCGAGCGCATCAAGGCCCACCCGGACACCGCGGCGCTGCCCGTCATCCACATCTCCGCGTCGTTCATCGAAACCGAAGACCGCGCCCAGGGCGCCGACGCCTTCCTGACCGAGCCGGTCAACCCGGGTGAGCTCATCGCGACCGTGCAGGCGGCGCTGCGCTACTCCCGCGCCCGCATCGCCGCCGAGCGGCTGGCTCACCGGCTCACCCAACTGACCGACGTCAGCCTGGCGATCAACGGCGCACAGACCTTCCCGGAACTGGTCGCCGCGGTCACCCACGGCGCCACCCTCGTCTTCGGCGGTACGGCGAAGGTTCTGGTCGCCGCATCGGCCACCACCCTGTGCCGGGGCGCCACACCGGGCGCCGGGCAACGCATCGACGTGCACATCGAGCCGGTGGCCCTCCTCGAACAACTCGCCGCCGCGCATCTCGGCACCCGCGGCGGCGCCGAGGTCGGTACCGCCAGGGGGTTCGGTCGGGACACCATCGCCGTGCTGGCACGCACCAAACCCGACCAGCCGGCGCTGTGCGTCGCGCTACCCGCCGAAACGGTCACCACGCCGGAAGACCGCAACCTGCTGCGGCAACTGGGACAGATGGGCGCCCTGGCCGCGCAGGGCCTGCGCGCCTACGACCGGGAGCACCGCCTGGCCCTGACCCTGCAACGCGGCCTGCTGCCCAGCCATCTCCCCCAACACCCCGATCTGCCCGTCGCCGTGCGCTACATCCCCGCTTCGGCCAACACCGAGGTCGGCGGCGACTTCTACGAGGTCGCCGAACTCGACGGCGCGATGCTGATCGCGATCGGCGACGTCACCGGCCACTCCATCGAAGCGGCAACCATCATGGGCGAGGTCCGCCACGCTCTGCGCGCCTACGCCGCCGAAGGCCACGGACCCGCGCAGATCATCCACCAGTTGGACAAGATGCTGTGCCGGTTCCACCCCACCGGCTACACCACACTCTGCATCCTGCTCGTCGACCTGCACACCGGCGCCGTCACCCTCGCCAACGCCGGGCATCTCCCCCCGCTGATCGTCGACCACGCCGGCGCCCGCTACCTCCCGCTCGGCGGACCGCTGCTGGGCGTCGGGGTCGACCGGCCCAACGAGACCCGGATCCCGCTCCCGCGCGGCACCACCGTCGTGCTCATGACCGACGGCCTCGTCGAACGCCGCGGGGTCCCCCTCGACGAGGACCTCGAAACCCTCCGCGCCTCAATGATTCCCGGCGAGAACGTCGAACACCTCTGTGACCGGCTGCTCGCCCGCTTCGGCCGGAACAACCGCGATGACATCGCTCTGCTCGCCTTCCACCGAAACCACCCCACCGGTCCCCCCGACTGACGCGCGGTCGGACATCGTCCATTTGGGACAGTCGATGGTGGTGTTCGGCTCAGCGTTGCCGGGGAATTCGGTACATGACCGTGGGGTCGTACCCGCGACCACCGTCGAGCCGCCAGGGCGGCTGGTCGGTGTCGGGAACCGGCGCGGTCCTGGCGGTGGGTGCGAGCAGCTCGCCGAGGTTGTCGATGTTGCCTCGCCGGGAGGCTCGCAGCAGCACCTGATGCGCCGCCTCCGGACGGGTCTGCGGCGGAATCACGAGCAGGGTGATGCGCGGCTCGTTCGGCCCGATCACGTCCATCGTGTCGTTGGCCTGAGAGTGGAAGCCGCCGAGTCGGACCGGTTGTCCGTCGACGGTGATGCGGCGCGGCGCGGCGTCCCACCCGGTGAGGTTGTAGCTCACCCGCAGGACTCGACCCAGCCGGATTGCCAGCACCGCTAGCAATGCTGGCAATTCGGCAGACAGGTCCCGTGACCGGGGCCACCACGCTCCGTCAACGTACCCCGTGGCGGGCGCCTTCGGCTTCAACTTCAGTCGAAGTCTCCGCCGGGGCTGCTCAGTGGTCATTATGGCCGGTGGGATGATGATGCGAAGGTGTGGGCCCGAATTCATCTCGGTGCTCCGTCCCCGGCCGAACGACGGCCGGTCTGGGTCGTCGAGCACGACACGGACGTGATCGTCCACATGCGAGATATCCTCGACACCAAGGACACTACACCGCGGCGGTCATGATCGGTTGCTGTGGACCCGAACGAGCCAGCTGAGAATCAGCTGTGAAGACTCAGAATCCGCGATCACCGTGTGGCATTTGAGCGTTGATACAGGTGTGACGAGAGCATTCATGCAGCGCCCACCGACCATGAGTCCGCCGACTCTTCCGGAGGGCTGGCCGATCGGTTCCTACGACAGGTACAAGGACGCGGAGCGCGCGGTCGGCCATCTCGCCGACCAGAATTTTCCGGTTCAGGGAATCACGATCGTCGGCGTCGAGCCCATGATCGTCGAACGAGTCGCCGGCCGGCTCACCTGGGCGCGGGTTCTGGGCGCGGGAGCGGCCTCCGGGGCCTGGCTCGGTCTGTTCGTCGGCCTGCTGTTGAGCCTGTTGACGACCGGCGCCGGCGCGCTGCCGATCCTCATCGGCCTGGTCTCCGGAGTGGGATTCGGCGTCGCCTCCGCCGCGTTCAGGTACTCCGCGACCAACGGGCGACGCGACTTCGTCTCGCACAGCCAACTCGTCGCCAGCCGGTACGACGTGCTGTGTCAGCCGCGCACTGCCGAACGCGGCAGGAACCTGCTTGCGGCACTGGCGATGAAAGGCCCGGCGACCGCCTGAACCGGCGGTGCTACGGTGTGGGCCGCCGGGCGTGGTTGCCGCGGTGCCCGGTGCGCGTCTTGGTCTTGGCATCGTCGATCTGCCGGATCAGGTCGTCCCGGACCTCGCCGACGGCGACCGTCAGATCCCGGGCCGACGAGGTGGACACCAGATGCAGCCGGGGATTGCGGCTGATCCAGCACTCCAGCGTGATCCGTTGACCGGCACCGTGGCGTTCCTTGATCCTGATCTCCAACTCGACCTGGGTGTCCGGGAAGGACCGTAGCCTCGGCTCCAGTGCTGCCAGACGTTGGACGATCCAGTCACGTTCGAACCACTGGAACCCGGTGGGCAGGTTGAGCCGCTGGGCGATCACGCTCGGGTCGCGCCGAGTGTCGTCCGGTGCGGCGCCACCGCTTCCGGGGCTGCTCACGTGTGGCTCCCCGTTTCCACTACCTCGGACCGGCCCAGGGTGTCCGAGACGGTGCGTCTGCCGAGCCGGATACCGTTGCTCATCAGGATCTCCTCGACGCCGGCCACGGTGTCCGACCTGGCCGCCGAACTCAGCACGGCCCGGGCGAGGCCGCCGGGTGTGTCCGGCGGCACCACCAGCAGCATCATCCGGCGCTGGTTCGAGCCGGTCAGCACGACCGTGTTCGCGTCGAGCACGGGAGAATCGACCAACGTGACCGACCAGTCCTCCACGGTCAGCTCGCGCGTGGTCTTGTCCCAGTCGTCGACGTGGTAGGCCACCTGGCGGACCGGGCCGACCCACGAGCTCATCGCCAGCACGAGTCCGGGGAACTCCCTGGCTGGATCGTGGGATCGCGGCCACCAGGCCCCGTCCACACGGCCGGGGGTAGCCGTGTGCGGCTTCATCCGTAACCGCACGTCTTCGCGCGCCGGCGATGCCGGCTCACCGGCGCGGGTGTCCGGGTTCGAGGTCGGCCACGCTTCCCGCGCGGTCAACGCGACTTCTCGGGGATGTGGTCCAGGGCGTCCAGCACATGCACCGCAAGGTCGAACGAGCTCTTGTCGTCGAGTGTGGAGTGGTCCTGCAGCGCCTTCTGGACCATCTTGACCCTCAGGTCGTACAGGGAGACATACTTTCCGTTGGTGCTCATCGTGTCCTCATTTCTGTTGGATCTCGGCAGCGTCGGTGTAAGCCGTGCAGACGCAACCCCGGTTGAACTTCCCGGAGATCGTCGCGGTGCAGTAGCGGGCCGCGATCCGATCGTGAAAGTCCCAGGGATGGGGGCATACCGCACACTCCGCGGCGACCGAACCGTCGGCGGCGGGGGGTCGGTGCTCAGCAATCGGAGCGGTGGACTGGTGCTGACGGACTGGCATGAGGTCCCGGTTCTGGGTTAGCCGGCGTGGCTGGCACCTCGAAACGGGAATGTCATCGTGTCCGGATACTCACAGTCTACTCGCCAACCGCGCGGGCAGCGCCACGACGAAGCCATCGATCTCGACACTGGACCGACCAGGTAGAATGCTGGTGTCGAGGGCTGTTCGTCCACCGGTCTCACGAATCCGCTCGCGAGCTCCGCACGCCCAGGGCGCGTCCGCTTCCTTGTCATATCACTATTCGACCGCACCGTCGGGAGATCCGCTATTACCCTTTCCCCGCCGCTGTCGCCTTCCGTGGCCGCCCCCCGTGCTCTGGCCGATGTCTACGGTCCCGGTGTCGCCGTCTGCGCGCGGCCGGTGCTGGAGGTTGCCGAGCCGCGGGGCAGGCACCGCCACACCCGCGACGTGGTGTCCGCCAGACCCCTCGCGGTCGCCGCCGGCACGCCGGTCATCTGCAGCGCGGGTGGCACCGATCCGAGCCTGCTGGCGGTGCTGCGCGACGGCGGCTTGCCGGTCAGCACCGACCTGCGTGATTTCCGCGACGAGGCGCAGTTCACCGCGCGCGTGCGGGAGGCGATCGCCGACGATCTGCTGATCTCGATGGAATACCCGCAGCCGACCACGCTGTGCCCGGACGACCGCACCGTCAAGAGTGCGCGGCTCGTCGGCCACCTGAACAACAAGGCCAGCATCAGCACCCTCGTCGATCCGCGCTTCCAGGCGCGCCGCAGCGTGGTGGCGCGTAGGCAACTCCCCGAAGCGGCACCGGCGGACAGGTCCTGGGTACTGAAGGCCGCGACCGACGAGGCGCACGGCGGCAGCCTCGACGTGTACCTCCACCAAGCGGGCGAACAGATCACGCTGCCCCCGTTCACCGGAGTGCTCGGCGAGTTCGTGATCGAGGAATACCTGCGGATCCGGCGCAACTGGGGCATCCAGCTCTGCGTCGGAGTCGATGCCCGGGCGCGACTGCTCGCCATCACCGAACAACGCGTCGACGCCACCGGCATCTACGTCGGTGGCATATTCGGGCCGGTCACCGCACCGCCGGCCGAGTTGCTCGCCGAGTGCGTCGCGATCGCCCAGCGCGCGGCCGACCTCGGATACCGGGGCCTGTGCGGCCTGGACTGCGTCCAAAGCTGGGACGGCCAACTCGTCATCCTCGACCTGAACTTCCGGATCACCAGCGGCACCATCCCGTTGCTGGCACTGCGATCGGTACGGCCCGACACCCTCGACCAGCCCGCCGAATCGGCGAAACTGACGGTCGCCGCACCGATCGCCGAGCTGCTCGCCGAACTGCGACCGGCGCTGTCGGCCGGCGGCCTGATCGTCATCGCCGGCCATGACACCCGCCGCACCGACAACCCCGTCGCGCAGAGCACGCTTCAACTACTGGTGTTCGGCGACGACCCCGACGACGTAGCCATCCGCCGCGGGGCGCTGGAAGCCCAGTTCGGCTACTGACCGGCTACCGCGCCGCTCGCTCGCTGGCTCAGCCCGTCGAGAAGTATGTCGAGGCCGGTTGCGAACCGTTTGTCGTGGTTGTCCAGCCACACGTGGCGGCCGAGGGCGGCCAGGGTGGGGAAGCGGTCGGGGGGCAGCGCGCGGAAGAACTGGTGGAGTTGCTTTCTGGTGGCGGGATCGTGGACGCGTTGCTGGTTGGCCGAGGTGCTGGTGTTGCCGATCTCGAAGCCGACGGTGTAGCCGACGATGAGAAAGTAGGCGTGACCGAGCTGCCGGTGGCCGAGCCCGGCGGCGTGTAGGGGGCGCAGGAAGGCCTCGGCGAGGGCAAGGGAGTGCGGCCCGAGGGGGTCGCGGGTGGTCAGCAGGGCGGCGACCCCGGGGTGAGCGCTCAGCACCGCGCGCAACCGATGCGCCAGCACCGTGATCTGCCCGGTCCAGGGCAGTGCGCGGTCGACCTCGCAGTCGACCTCGGCGAGCACACCGTCCAGGACGAGGTCCTGCAGGCTTTCCTTGCTGCGCACGTGCCGGTAGAGCGCGCCGGGGACCACGTCGAGCCGGGCGGCGAGGGCGCGCATGGTCAGCCCTGGGACGCCTTCCTGGGCGATCAGCGTGAGCGCTTCGGTGACCACCCGTTGCCGGGTGAGCGTGGGTCGCCGCTGGCTGGTGGCCTCGGGGGCGCTGAACCACAGTGTCGCGTCGGCCTCGGCTGGCACCGTTCACTCCCGTCGAGATTTGCTTGTGAACGTCGTTCACGATACAGTGAACATGGTTGCTCGACAAGTGAACAGTGTTCCGTCCGTTTGGGACATTCATCCCGAGCCGCCAGTGAAACAGAGCAAGGACGTGTGCACAATGGAAGTCATGACGCGCTGGGATGCTTTTCACGATCTGCGCGGCGCGCAGGAACAGGCGATCTACTACCTGACCAGAATGCTGGGGCAGACCCGCGGGCAGGAGCTGCAGCAGTCCGGCTTCAGCGGGACCAGCGCTGCGGCATGGTCGCCGGCGATCGATATCTCCGAGCGCAACGACGCCTACGTCGTCGCGGTGGAACTTCCCGGAGTGAAGCTCGACGACCTGGAGATCGCCTACCAGGACGGTCTGCTCACCATCCAGGGCGAGCGGGATGAGGTCCAGGCCTCCGAAGACGAGCAGACCCACCTGGTGGAGCGCCGCTACGGCCAGTTCCGACGCTCGATCACCCTGCCTCTGCATGTGGCGGCCGACGCCATCGACGCGACGTTCGAAGACGGTGTACTGCGCGTGGTGATCCCCAAGGCCGAGGAGGCAAAGCCCAAGCGCATCGAGGTGCATGCCGTTGCGTCACCGGCACTGGCCGGCACATCGAACGGCACCACGAAGTAGGAGCAGTCGTCACCCCCCGCTCGGCACCGAGCGGGGGGTGACGGTGTGTCCACGGTCAGGCCGGCGGGTCGGCCGGCTGGGACTCGGCTTCGGCCAGCCGGGTGTGCAGCCGGCTGCGGATCTCCTCGGGTGTGTAGGCGCGGCGGCGCCGCTCGTCCCGGGCGATCACCACACCGGTGGCCGCCACGCCGAGAAACGCCGCCAGACCGAGCATCTTCCACCAGCGCATCGACCTAGGATAGCGCCGTGCCGGGTACTCCACTTGATCTCGACGAGGCCGTCGCCCTGACGCGCACGGGGGACGTGTGGCTCTTTCGCGGGCGCTCCGCGGCCGACCGGACGATTCAGGTCACCACGAACAGCCCGGTCAACCACGTCGGCATGGCGGTGGTCATCGAGGACCTGCCGGCGCTGATGTGGCACGCGGAACTGGGTCGATCACTGCCGGACCTGTGGACCGGCACCCACCAGCGGGGCGCGCAACTGCACGATCTGCGCAGCGCGGTCATGGTGTGGGCCACCCGGTACCGGCAACGGGCCTGGTTGCGCCAGTTGCACTGCCCGCGCACCCGCGAGCTGGACGACGCCGTGCTGCGCACCATCGCCCGCCTGGACGGCACCCCCTTCCCCAGCACCGCCCGGCTCGCCGCGCGGTGGCTCGGTGGCCGGCTGCGCGGCGGCAGGCGCAATGCCGACGACACCGGCCTGGACACCGCCTACTGCGCGGAGATCGTCGCCCGCACCTACCAGGCGATGGGCCTGCTCCCGCCGGGACATCGGCCGAGCTGGTACGACCCCGGCCGGTTCTGGAGCGGCGACCGCCTCGACCTGGCCGGCGGAGCCGAACTCGGCACGGAGATCGCCGTACGGGTGCCGGACGCCTGACCGCCGAGGCGATCAGTCGTGGCTGAGGTTGGGTGGATGGTGGCCCTCGGGCGCCGCCCGGTCGAGATCGGCCGTGCGGAGCCGGAACACCTGCAGGTCGGTGTCGAAGTATTTGGTGGTTTCGCCGACCCAGTGCATGCCGTTGTGCCGCACGGTGGCCGCGGCGCGGACGTTCTCGGGCCGCACGACCGCGAAGATCTCGTTGACGTCCTGGCTGAACGCCCAGGTCGCCAGCGCGTGGGTCGCCTCGCTGGCGTAGCCGTTTCCCCAGGTGTCGGGGTGGAGTTGCCAGCCGATTTCCAGGTCTTCGTTGCCGGGTGGCAGCGGGAGCAGTGCGGCTCCGCCGATGACCAGGCTGTCGGTGTCGCGCTGGATGGCCCACCGGCCGGCCGGCGCGGCCAGCCGCGCGTCCTCGGCGATCCACTGCTGCAGCAGCAGGCGCATCGCGGCCAGGTCGGCGACCAGGTCCATGTCGGGGCTGAGCCAGCGGGTCACCTCAACATGCCCGAAGATGTCCAGCGCGGACTGTGCGTCGTCGACCCGCCAAGGCCGCAGCGTCAGCCGCTGCGTGGTCAGAACCTGGGTCGTCGAGATCATCGGGGTCATGTGCGTGCTCCGGTCTCCGGCCGGCGACCGGAAGTTGTTTCGTCGATGACGAAACCGGCTCTATCGCCGGAATACGAGGTGCCGTCGACAACACCGACTATCGCATCTCGCCGGAGTTCTACCGCCAAACCGGAGCGCCGCGGACCTCCCGTCCGACTGCTCTCCGTACCACCGAGCCTACACCGCGGAGCGTAGGGGTCAGAGCCAGCCGCGACGTTTGAAGATCAGGTAGAGGCCGACGCAGACGGCGGCCATCAGCAGCAGTGCGAACGGGTAGCCGAGGGTCCAGTGCAGTTCGGGCATGTGTTGGAAGTTCATGCCGTAGACGGTGCCGATCAGGGTGGGAGCGAACAGGATGGCCGCCCAGGCGGAGATCTTCTTGAGTTCCTCGTTCTGGAGGTTGCTGGCCTCGGCGAGGCGTTGCATCTCCTCGTTCTGGGTTTGGGAGACCAAAGTGGCGTTGACGGTGAGGATGTCGGCGAGCATGCCGCGGAAGTTGTCCACCTGCTCGACCACGGTGGTGGCATGGTCGGCGACGTCGCGCAGGTAGCGCCGCAGTTCCTCGTCGGTGTCGTATTTCGTGAAACCGGCGGCGAGACTGTCGAGCATGCCGACCAGGGGTTGGGTGGCGCGATGGAACTGCACTACCTCGCGGGAGAGTTCGTAGATGCGCCGGGAGACTTTCGGGTCGCGGCCGAACACCTCGGTTTCGATCTCGTCGATGTCGTTCTGGAGACCGGTCACCACGGGAGCGTAGGCGTCCACCACGGCGTCCAGCACCGCATAGAGCACGGCCTCGGGGCCGCGTCGCAACAGGGCGGGATCGTTTTCCAGGCGGCGGCGCACCGCGGCCAGGTCCGGTCCTTGGCTGTGGCGCACGGTCAGCACGAAGTTCGGTCCCACGAACAGGTGCAGCTCACCGAAGGAGACCTCTTCGGCCTCGTCGCGGTAGTGGGCCGAGCGCAGGACCACGAACAGGGTGTCGCCGTAGCGTTCCAGCTTCGGGCGCTGGTGGGCGGTGATGGCGTCTTCCACCGCCAGTTCGTGCAACCCGAACTGGGTGGCCGCGGACAACAACTGCGCCTCGCCCGGCCGGTACAGCCCGATCCAGGCCATGCTGCCCGGCTGCCGCAGCAACCGGAACGTCTCCCCCAGTGTGGCCGGGAACTCGGCCGGCCGGCCGTCGAGATAGACGACGTTGTTGATGACGCTGGTGTCCACCGGCGGCGGACGGCCATTTCCGGTGGTGGTCATGTCGGACGTGGTGTGGGTTTGGCGCGCCGGTGGACGCGAAGCAGGTCACTGTCGATGGTTCCGGCGATGATGTGCGCGGCGACGTCGCTGAGGCGGCGGTTGTTGCTGCGGGCGTAGCCGCGCATCAGCTGGAAGGCCTGGTCCAGCGACAGGCCGGTGCGCTGCGCGAGCATGCCCTTGGCCTGCTCGAGGACGACCCGGCTGGTGAGCGCCGCCTGGAGCTGGGTGGCGAGCTGCGCACGGGCGGCGATCGCGCGTTCCTGCAGCAGGCCGACGGTGGCGACATCGGCCATGGCCTGACCGATGCCCCGATCCGCCTCGCTCAGCGGGCCCGGCTCGGCGCGGAACAGGTTCAGCGCGCCGATCGTTTCCGTGCGCAGCCGCATCGGAAGTGCCTGTGCGGAATGGAACCCGAGTTGCCGCAGTCGCGGGGTGAACGCCGGCCAGGCCGAGTGCATGGCGGGCAGTCCGGCGCGGGCCACAGGCTTTCCGGTGCGGTAGCAGTCCAGGCAGGGTCCTTCGTTGTTCTGCAGTTCGTAGAGCTCGAGCAGCCGGGCCTCCTCGGTGGAGGACGCCATCACCCGCAACTCGCCATGCTGGTCGGCGAGCATGATCCCGGCGGCGGTGGCGCCGAGCAGCTCGACGCTGCGGATGGCCAGGGTGTGCAGGAAGTCGATGACGTCGAAGTCGGCGACCAACGTGTCGGCCAGTTCCACGAACGTGGTGGCGATGAGCTGTTCCCTGCTCGTCATGAGTTCCGCCACCCTTTCGACCGGCCGGGTGGGACCGCCGGGTTCGGACCCCGATCAGGCCGCGCCGAAAGGGTCGTGATCATCGCACTGTCCTGTCAGGATCAACCGGGGCACCACCGATCGGGTGACCGTCCTGAGCAATAGCCGCGATCCTGACCTGCTGGAGTGTCATAGGCAGCCCTCGATCGGTGAGCGTCACGCCGGGGGCTGGGGCAGCTACCCTCCCACTGTACGCCCCCGACCGGCAGAAAGCCCGTCATCAGCCGGACCAAGGTCCGGGGGCGCGCACGTCCGTCCACTGCGGACTGTCTCGACCCGCCCGGACCAACCGCGCCAATCGGCCCCCGCAGCGCGTACACTGAAGGTATTCCGGTCGCGACGACATCCCACCTCCGAGGTGCCAGCCCTTCCGGCCCCTTTGGAAGCAGTGGTTTGTATGTCCCTCCCGCACCGCACCCTCCGTGAGACCAACGGCCAGGCTCCAGCCTCCGTTGGCGCCACGCCCACCCCAGCCACGCGCCGCACCCCTGCGCCGCCGGCTCAGCCGCCTGCCGCGGAACCGGCACGAGTGCCCCGCACCCGCACCGGAGCCGCCTGGGCGGGCCTCATCGCCGCCGCTCTCCTCGCCGTCCTGCTGATCATCTTCCTGGTGCAGAACACCCGCAGCACCGAGATCTCCTTCCTGTGGATGACCACCAGCACCCCACTGGCCGTCGCGCTGCTCATCGCCGCCGTCGGCTCCGTTCTGATCACCCTGGCGATCGGCACCGCGCGCATCACGCAGCTGCGCCGGCAGGTCCGCAAGAACCGCACCTGACCATCCCTGTGGGCGTCGTCCTCGACGACCCACCCCAGACCGGCCGCGGTTCGGCCGGGGACGGGAGCACCGACATGACGTCGGGTCCGCACCTTCATCTCGCCACCTCTCCGGACAGCACGGTCACCGAGCCTCGGCAGACCCTGCGGTTGAAGCTCAAGCCGCAGGCGCCCACCACGGGCGACGTCGACGGAGCATGGTGGCCCCGCTCGTGGGACCTGTCCGCCGAACTGCCGGCGCTGTTATCGGTGCTGGGCGTTCGGCTGGGTCGCATCGGCCGGGTCAGCTACAACCTCACCACCTGGACCGTCGCCGACCGTCGCGTCGACGTCGACGGGCACCAGGTGCGGCTGGGCGGGTTCCACGCCCAACACCCGCACACGATCGACGTGATCGCATCGAACGGAACGCGGCTGACCCTGCTGGTCCTCCCACCCGCGACCGACGCCGCAACCGCACACTCGATCATGATGATCGCGGCCCGGCGCAACAACGTCGACAGCATCGAGGATCTGCTCACACCGCTCGCCGCCGAGCCCGCTGCGCCGGCCGGCGACCGGCCCGACGACCGCTCCGTGCAGCGCTGGGAGGTCGACGGCGGCCTGGTGTCCTCCCCACGTGCCTGACCACCCCGCCCTGGTTAACCCCTCCACCACGGGTGGTCGAGGTCCAGCACGCTGATCCGCACGGAACCGGACTGGTCCGGCAAGGCGAAGACGCACACCTCCGTCAGGCGCGGCGTACCGGCCCGGTCGCCGTGTGCCGGATGGTCGAGGGCGGCCGTGTGCTGGCGGATGCGGTCGATCAGCAGCCGGGCTTCGGCCGCGGTGAACAGACCCAGCCGAGCGGCCCGCAGGATGATCTCGATGGCGCCGGAATCGGACTTCCCGTTACCCGGAACATCGACGAGTGCCATGACAAGGCCCTTCGGTCGGCTCTCGACACGCCGGGGGCTGGGGCACTTACCCGCTCACCCTACCCCGCTCGAGCCGTTCCGAGACCCCGGCCACAGCAGGTTTAGCTCACCAGGACCGGCGGTACCCCTCGACCAGCGATGGCGGAGGCCCGTCCGGTCTCTGTTTCCGCTTCTACCGGTTCAAACAACGTGCCGGTGCGTTCCCAGCGAGTTCTCTTGCTCAGCATGATGTCTGAGCGGTTAGGGAGTCCAGATCTTGAGCAGTATCACCGAGTCGATCGATGTCGATGTCGATGTGCCGACCGCGTACAACCAGTGGACCCAGTTCGAGTCCTTCCCCCAGTTCATGGAGGGCGTGGACTCGATCACGCAGGTGGATGACACCCGCACGCACTGGGTGGTGAGCGCCGCGGGTGTGCGGCGCGAGTTCGACGCCACGATCACCGAGCAGCATCCGGACGAGCGGATCGCCTGGCGTTCCAACGACGGTCCGCAGCACGCCGGTGTGGTCACCTTCCACCGGCTCGGCGAGGCCACCACCCGGGTCACTGCGCAGATGGAGATCGACCCCGAAGGCTTCGTCGAGAACGTCGCGGACAAGCTCGGTGTCCTCAAGGGCAGGGTCAAGGCGGACATGAAGCGGTTCAAGAGCTTCATCGAATCCCGTGGCAGCGAGACCGGCGCATGGCGCGGCGACGTCGACCGGCCCGGCAGCACCAACCACTGAGCCCAACCAGAAAGGATCACCATGAGCACCGATGACAAGTTCGACGCCAAGGCCGACGAGCTGAAGGGCAAGGCCAAGGAGGCCGCCGGAAAGGTCACCGGCGACAAGGGCCTCGAAACGGAAGGCCAGGGCGACCAGGCCAAGGGCAACCTGAAGCAGGGCGTCGAAAAGGTCAAGGACGCTTTCAAGGACTAACTGACGGCGGTGTGGGCCGGACGGGGAACTCTCCCGCCCGGCCCACAACCAATCGCCACGTCGACATGACTCATACCTAGTCACCCCAGTCCCCGGTGGCCACGCACATCGCAGTCGTCACCAGGAGATATCACGTGACTAGTACGCTTGATCGTTCGACGCAGGAGGCCCGCACCGGGCCGCAGCCGATGCTGGCGGGTGAGAAGAGCCCGACCCAGATGGTGCTGGTGAAGGTGTTCGCGATCGTGCCGCTGCTCGCCTTGGCGGCGGCGGTGCCGGTCGCCTGGGGATGGGGGTTGGGCTGGGTCGACATCGGCCTGGCCGTGTTCTTCTACACGCTGACCTGCCTGGGTGTCACCATCGGTTTCCACCGGTACTTCACCCACGGCGCGTTCAAGGCCCGGCGCGGCTTGCGGATCGCCCTCGCCGTCGTCGGGAGCATGGCCATGCAGGGCCCGGTCATCGGCTGGGTCGCCGACCACCGTCGCCATCACGCCTACGCGGACCGGGAAGGCGACCCGCACTCCCCGTGGTTGTTCGGCACCTCGGCCGCCGCCCTGGCCAAGGGATTCTGGCACGCGCACATGGGTTGGATGTTCAACCGGGAGCGCACCAACGTCCAGCGGTTCGCCCCGGACCTGGTGGCCGACAACGACATCCAACGCATCGACCGGCTGTTTCCGGTGCTGACCGTGGTGACCCTGCTCGCGCCGGCGGTGCTCGGCGGTCTGCTCACCTGGTCCTGGTGGGGTGCGGTGACCGCGTTCTTCTGGGCCAGCCTGGTTCGGGTCGCGGTGTTGCACCACGTGACGTGGTCGGTGAACTCGATCTGCCACATGATCGGTGAGCGGCCGTTCGAGTCCCGGGACAAGGCGGCGAACTTCTGGCCGCTGGCCATCGCCTCCATGGGCGAGTCCTGGCACAACTCCCACCATGCCGACCCCACCTGCGCCCGGCATGGCGTCCAAAAGGGACAGATCGACATCTCGGCCCGGATCATCTGGGCCTTCGAAAAGCTCGGCTGGGCCACGCACGTCCGCTGGCCCCGGCCCGAGCGCCTCGCGCGCAAACTCAAGTCGACAGGAAATGCACGTCGCCTCCCGACAGCGGACTTTGCGCCCTCGAACAGGAAGTGATCCGCCATGTCCCAACGCCGCGTACCCGCGGAGCCGGCAGCGCAACGACCGGTCGAACCCCTGCGGACAACTCCCGCGCAGCCCGCCGCACCGCCGGCGACCAACGGCGGGTCCGCACCGGCCGCAGCACCGAGGCGGGTGCCGCGCACCCGCACCGGGGCCGCGTGGGTGGGGTTGGCCGCGGCCGCGGTCATCGCCATCGCGCTGATCGTGTTCCTGGTACAGAACACCCGTAGCACCGAGATCTCGTTCCTGTGGATGACCGCCAGCACCTCGCTGGCCGTCGCGCTGCTGATCGCCGCCGTGGGCTCGGTGCTGATCACTCTGATCCTGGGCACCGCCCGGATCACCCAACTGCGCCGCCTCGCCCGCCGCCGCGGCGGTCCGCGACAACCCGACGCCGGTAACACGCTCCCGGAGGAGAACCGACTGTGAGCACCCATGAACGGCTCGCCGCCCTGTCCGCCGCAGGAGTCTCCATCTGGCTCGACGACCTCTCGCGAGAGCGGCTGCGGTCGGGCGACCTGACCGAACTCATCGAGAACTACTACGTCGTCGGCGTCACCACCAACCCGTCGATCTTCGCCACCGCCCTGTCCAACGGTGCGGCCTACGACCAGCAGGTCCGCGAACTCGCCCGCCGCGGCACCGACATCACCTCGGCGATCCGCGAGATCACCGTCGCCGACGTGCAGCACGCCTGCGACCTGTTCAGCGACACCTACAAGGCCACCAACGGCCTGGACGGGCGGGTCTCCCTCGAGGTCGATCCGACCCTGGCCCGGGACAGCGACGCCACCGTCGCCCAGGCGTGCGACCTGTGGAAGGCCGTCGACCGACCCAACCTGCTGATCAAGATCCCGGCCACCGAGCAGGGCCTGCCGGCCATCGTCGCCACCCTCGCCGAGGGCATCAGCGTCAACGTGACCCTGATCTTCTCCGTCGAGCGCTACGAACTGGTCATGGACGCCTATCTCGACGGCATCGAGCAGGCGGCCGCCAACGGCCACGACATCAGCCGCATCGCGTCCGTCGCCTCGTTCTTCGTCTCCCGGGTGGACACCGAGATCGACAAGCGGCTCGAGGCCATCGGCAGCGACGCGGCCATGGCACTGCGCGGCAAGGCCGGCATCGCCAACTGCCGCCTCGCCTACGCCGCCTACGAGAAGGTCTTCTCCAGCGACCGGTGGAAAGCGCTCAAGGCCGGGGGCGCGCTGCCCCAACGACCGCTGTGGGCCTCGACCGGAGTCAAGAATCCCGACTACCCGGATACCCGCTACGTCTCCGAGCTCGTCGTACCCCACACGGTCAACACCATGCCGGAGAAGACCCTGCGCGCCTTCGCCGACCACGGCACCATCGACAGTGACCGGTTCACCGGTTCCGCCGAACAGGCCCGGCAGGTGTTCACCGACCTCGAGACGGCCGGTGTGGACCTGACCGACGTGTTTCTCACCCTGGAAAACGACGGCGTCAAGAAGTTCGAGAACTCCTGGAGCGAGTTGCAAAGCTCCGTCCGCGACCAACTCGCCAACATCCACTAGCTCGACGTCCGTCCGCAGATATGCCACAAGGAGAGCACGACAAATGGCGCATGGTCAGGCCACCCTTGACGTCGACGGGTCCGATCTCGACGCAGTGAAGCGTTCTCCCCGTTCCGTGTGGCGTTGGCACCACATTCTGGCGACCTCAGCGATCGGTTTCGCCCACGGCGCCTTCGGCGAACGCACCTATGTGCGCGGTGACGCCCTTCCCGCGGCGATGTCGGTGCGACGCGGACATCGCCGGATTCCTACCGACCGAGCATCGCTCGCCGCGGCCTTTCCGGCGGCATCGGGACGGCTGGTGATCTTTGTTCACGGGTTGGTGGAAACCGAACGCTCCTGGTTTCGCACCCCAGCGGGTAGGGACTTCGGTGGTCGCCTCGCCGACGACCTGGCATGCAGCCCGGTGTATGTCCGATACCGCACCGGTCGCCACGTCACCGACAACGGCCACGAGCTTGCCGGTCTGCTCAGCGACCTCGTCGGCAACTGGCCGGTGGAGGTCACCGAGATCATCCTCATTGGACACTCGATGGGCGGCCTGGTGGCGCGGAGCGCGCTGCACCACGCTCACGACCTCGCTCATCCGTGGCGGTCCCAGGTGGCTGGGCTGGTGTGTCTCGGCACGCCACACACCGGCGCGCCGTTGGAGCGCGCGGTGGCCCGTACGGCGGCCCTGCTCGGCCGGTCGCCGCTGACCGGACCGCTTCGCCGGCTGTTGGCGGTTCGCAGCAACGGCATCCAGGATCTCGCGAAGGGCTACCTGCACGAAACCCGAGGCACCGACGGCCAACGGTTCGATCGTTCCGGGGACCCCCCGCCGCCCCCACCTGTACGGCAGCTGTTCGTGGCCGCGACGCTGTCCCGGTCGCAGCACAGCATCTGGGGCAGACTCGTCGGCGACCTGCTGGTCCGCCCGGCAAGCGCCGCGGATCCGACCCACAACGCGGACGTGCGCTGGCTGGGCGGGCTGCATCACTTCGACCTCCTCGGGCACGATCGCGTCTACGACGCCATCCTGCAATGGCTTCGGACGACGCCCGCTTCATCAGATGTTCAGGCTTACCCGTTCGTGTAGTAGCCAGGTTTCCCGCGAGGTTCTCCGGGTAGATCTGTGGAGCGTCAAGCAGCCGGCGCTCCCGATCATCCCCCGCAGGTCCCCATCCCCTTTGCCGCTCGTCGGCAGAGGGGATCTCCGCGCGGGCTTTTCGTTCTGTCCATTGTGGTCATGGTTGGTTCTGGAGGTTTCTTTCCATGATGGTGCGGCTGCCGGGTGTGTACCGGCCACAGGCGGATACCTTGATGTTGGCCGAGACGATCGCGCAGGCGGCGATACCGCGGGGCGCTTCGGTGTTGGACGTCGGGTCGGGCGCCGGTGCTCTGTCGCTCGCCGCGGCCCGGGCCGGGGCCGCGCGGGTGCTGGCGGTGGACGTCTCCCGCCCCGCCGTGGTGACGACCTGGGTGAACGCGGTCCTGCGGGGTGCGCCGGTTCGGGTGCGCCGCGGCGACGCGCTGGAGGCGGCCGCGGACCACAGGTTCGATGTGATCCTGGCCAACCCGCCGTACGTGCCGTCCCGCCACCAACCGCCGACCCGAGGGCGGGCCAGGGCCTGGGATGCCGGTGGCGACGGCCGCGCGATGCTGGACCGGGTGACGGCGCTGGCACCGATGCTGCTCACGGCCCGCGGCGTGATCCTGATCGTGCACTCGGCCCTGTGCGGGGTGGATCGCACGCTGCATCAGTTGCGCGGCGGCGGGTTGAAGGCATCCGTCGTGGCCAGGCGGACCGAGCCGTTCGGGCCGGTGATGCGCGGCCGAATCGGGTTCCTGGAACGTGCCGGACTCATCGAAGCCGGTCAGCGCCACGAGGAGTTGGTGGTGATCCGGGGTGACCGCACCGAGCCCACCGCCTGACGTTGTGCGCCCTCCGGTGTGTGATCAGGGCAGCGGTTGACGCAGCGAGGTCGTTCCGGCGTCCCAGGTGGCCGTCAGGTGATCGGCCAGCCGTTGTTCGAGCAGTTCGGTCGCCTGCACCCCCAGGACGATGTCCGCGGCGAGTTCTGGTTCCCGGTCGAGCAGGTCGCCGACCACGTCGCGGCGCATCACCTGCTCGTGCACCGCGTCCGCCTCGATGTGCTCGGTATAGAACCGGATACACGGCTCGGGCAGTTCGAGCCGGCGCAGCGCCTGGGCCATCCGGTGGGCGCTGGGTGCGGTGGTGATCTCGGCGGCGGTGAAGTGCCCGACCAGTGCGCCCCGCAGCGCCCGGTGCAGGCCGAACATCGACATCAGGTTGACGATGGCGATCGCCGGCGCCGGCACCACGTCGAGGTAGTGCAGATAGCCGGGATTGAGCCCGGCGGCGTCGAGCAGGTCGGCGAAGAGTTGGGAGTGCATCCGGTCGGCGTGCCCGCCGCCGAACTCGTCGAACTCGACGGCGACCAGGGATGCCTTGGCCTGGCCGGAAAGTCGTGGGATGACCCAGGCGTGCGGGTCGGCCTCCTTGTGGTGGTAGATCGAGCGGTGGACGAAGTACTCGCGCACCTGGTCGAGGGTTCCGTTGTCCCGCAACCGGTGCGAGATGCCCGCGCCGGGCACGTGCTCGACCAGCAGCGGGTCCAACGCGGCCGCCACGTCGTCTCCCCCGTCCACATCGCGGCGGACCGCGGTCAGGAACGTGCGCTCCAGGACAGCCCGCAGCCGCAGCAGATCGGGCTGCCACTCCCAGTCCGGCCGTACCGAGCGAAAACCCCGGTAGTGCAACTCGTAACACAGGTGCAGCGCGAGAGTGAGGTCCGCACCGTAGGGGTCGGCGAGCTCGACTTCGGCCAGCGGCAGTCCGTCCGGTGGCGGATCGTCGCGCAGTGCCGCGATGACCGCGGTGGACAGGGGCCCCCGTGGTTCGGGAAGCTCCGGCACGGTCCGGGCCAGTACGTGCGAGGTCATGAACTACCCGGCGAGCCGGCCTCGATCTGTTGCTGGATATGGTCGAGCGTGGTGTCCAACGACTGGTCGATCTCCTCGGCGGCGGCGTGCTCGGTGCGCAGCTCGATGTCCACGATGGTCCGGTCCTGGTCGGCCCGCAGGTCGAGCATGCCGGCATAGTCGTTGTCGCCTTCGGAACCCCATTGGATTCGCCGGGCCGTGCGGTCGACCCGGAACCACGCCTCGCCGCGCTCGGTCTCGCCGTGCACCTCGGCGGTCACCTCGACCGTGTCGCCACCGGCCGGTTCGGCCGAGGTCATCCGGTCGAAGTAGCGCGGCAGGTTGTGCACATCGGCCAGATACTCGAAAACCCGTTCCTCACCGGCCCGCAACGTGCGGGATCGACGATAGGTGGGCATGGCAGGCTCCTTTCGGCTTGTCGACTCGAAACCATGTGATGAATCAGTTGGTGTCCTTCGGCTTGGCGCCGTCGTAGACGAGCTGGGTCAGGTCGGAGACCGCGATCGCGGTCAGCGCGGTGGTGGCCAGCCTGGTCGTCTTGGGGGCGAACACCAGTCCCGCCGTGAGAGCGGTCGCGATCCAGACACCGAGGCAGAACGGACACGTGATGAGCTCGCCGATCGAGTGCTGAATGCCGTGGCCTCGCGCCGACTCCTTGACCTCCGCCTCCCCGGTCGGTCCCTCGTAGCTGGTGAACGGCGCCCGCAACGGGCTCGTCACCGACTCCTTGGCGATCAACCGGCTCGCCTTGTGCGTGGCCAGTCCCAGCAGCACGGTGTCCTGCACGCTGAACCGGGCCGGCAACCGGACCCCGCGAGCCCGCCCGATGACACCCGCCAACCCGACGAGCGCCGTGTACCCGCCCAGCACCACCGAGTACGCCAGTAGCGGACGATCGTTCCCGGCGGAATACCGCTGCTGGAGCCGTCGTCCATTTCGGCGCAAACCGTCTTTCACATCGCTCACATTCACCACGTCGCGTGGGCTACCCAGCCCCATCCCTTATATGCCGCCGCCCGGGACGAGACTTGTCCGGTCACCGGGGGTTCTGGTTGAGATCGGCGATGAGTTGGGTCAGTGCCGCGTGGTACCGGCCGGGTCGTTCGGACCGGTCCTCGGCCTCGACCTGTTGCAGGACTTGGTGAGCATGGCTTCTGGTGGCGCCGAAGTCATCGGCCGCGGCGTAGTAGTCGCGTTCGCTGTCCGCAGGCCCAGCGGGTGCGTCGTTGTCATCCAAACCCGGCATCTGACCTGGGTTCCCGGCCTGGGCCGGCCGAAACCGGGGTGGGGCATGGCGCGGTACCGGCGGAGGACCACCCGATCGAGTATGTCGACTTCGAAGAACTGCCGCCGGTCAAGGACGACTAGCGCCCATTCGGGTGGCGAAGGTGTCGGTTCCGGTCCGGACGCGGAAGGGTTCCAGCGCGGCCCGCTGCTGTTCGGCTCGCTCGATCAGGTGATCGAAGTCGATGTCGGGGAGGCGTTCACCGAGGCCGGCGAGGTCACGCAGGGTGGTCCACATCTGCTTCTTGCCCTCGATGCCCATCGCCAGGAACTCCAGCTCCACGAACCGGCTCAACGGTGAGTAGCTGGTCAGCCGGCCGTTGAGCTTGAGCCGTCCGAGCCGCTCGGCGACGACGGCGAGCCCGGTCTTGACCGGATTGGGCCGCGCCCCGACCCGGTGCATGATCAACCGGAACGTGTCCACATCCTCGGCGATCCCCGACGCGACACCCGCCAGCGCCTCGCCGAGCGCGGTGTCGCGGTTGGCCCGCTGCGCCCGGCGAGCCATCTCCCGCCACAGCACACCCATCGCCAGTTGGTCCCGAAGATAGATACCCAAAAAGTCGTTCACCCGCAGGGGCTTCACCGCCCACCGGGCCGGCAAACCCACCGCAACGGTGGTTTCAGCCGATCCGCCGCTGGAGCTGATGTCTTTGTACCTTGACCCCGGGGCCGGGATCGCGTTGGTTTGCGGTGCCGGCGTCGCGTGATCCGCGGTGCCGGCCGCGTGACCTGTACCTGACCATGGGAGGGAGCGGTCGTGAAACTTGCCCGTCGGATGGACCGGCTGGGGACGGAGTCGGCGTTCGAGGTGCTGGCCAAGGCCAAGGAGTTGGAGCGGCAGGGCCGCACGATCATCCATCTGGAGATCGGCGAGCCGGACTTCGACACGCCGGCGCACATCGTCGCCGCCGCGCGGGAGGCGCTCGCGGCGGGTCACACGCACTACGTGCCGGCGCCCGGCATCCCGGAGCTGCGTTCGGCCGGGGCCGAGTTCCTGGACCGCACCGGCCGGATGCGCACGACACCGGACCGGGTGGTGGTCACGCCGGGCGCCAAGCCGATCATGTTCTTCACGATCATGGCAT
>NZ_DASTBH010000240.1:0-23932 GCF_035712165.1 Actinophytocola sp.
CAAGGTCGGGGCGCTGCCGGTCGGGGCGCCGGTTGCTGCCGGCGGCGTGCGTTCCTCGGTGATCGAGGCGCTGGTCGGGCTCGGCTTCCCGGCCCGGCAGGCCGAGCAGACCGTGGACGGGGTGCTGTCCGGCGACGCGGCCGCGGACACGCCCGCGGTGCTGCGCACCGCATTGGCGACCCTCGGCCGCCGCTGATGCACCATTACCTCATGACCGACGCGGCGACGTCATGACCGACGACGGCGCGGGATCGCCCCAGCCGCCCGAGCTGTCCCCGGTGGCCGCGCCGGGCGAGCGGGAGGACGAGTCGACGCTGCGACCGCGGCGGCTGTCCGAGTTCGTCGGCCAGCCGCGGGTGCGCGAACAGCTGGAGCTGGTCCTGGCCGGGGCGAGCATGCGCGGCGACCCGCCGGACCATGTGCTGCTCTCCGGACCGCCCGGGCTGGGCAAGACCAGCCTGGCGATGATCATCGCCGCCGAGCTGGGCAGTGCCATCCGGATCACCTCGGGGCCGGCGCTCGAGCGAGCCGGGGACCTGGCCGCGATGCTGTCCAACCTGGTCGAGGGCGACGTGCTGTTCATCGACGAGATCCACCGGATCGCCCGGCCGGCCGAGGAGCTGCTCTACATCGCCATGGAGGACTTCCGGGTCGACGTGGTGGTCGGCAAGGGACCGGGCGCGACCAGCATCCCGCTGGAGATCGCCCCGTTCACGCTGGTCGGCGCCACCACCCGGTCCGGATCGCTGACCGGTCCGCTGCGCGACCGGTTCGGGTTCACCGCGCACATGGAGTTCTACTCGGCGGAGGAACTGGAGCGGGTGCTGCGCCGCTCGGCCACGATCCTCGGGGTGGACCTGCGCCCGGACGGTGCCGCCGAGATCGCCGGGCGGTCCCGGGGCACGCCCCGGATCGCCAACCGCCTGCTGCGACGGGTGCGCGACTTCGCCGAGGTGCGCGCGGACGGCTCGGTCACCAGGGCGATCGCCCAGGCCGCGCTCGAGGTCTACGACGTGGACGAGCTGGGTCTGGACCGGTTGGACCGCGCGGTGCTCGGCGCGTTGGTGCGCTCGTTCGGTGGTGGGCCGGTCGGGGTCTCTACGCTGGCCGTTGCGGTTGGCGAGGAGCCAGCTACCGTGGAAGAGGTGTGCGAGCCGTACCTCGTGCGGGTGGGAATGCTGGCCCGGACACCGCGCGGACGGGTGGCGACCGCCGCCGCGTGGGCGCATCTGGGCCTGACCGCCCCCCGTGACGCGGCCGGCCAGTTGCCGCCTACCCTGTTCGGCGAGCGTGACCCCGCGCACACCGCAGAGTAAGAACTGGCACACTTTCGGCGGAGAACCTAGGAACAAAACGGACGTTTCGCCCGCAGGCAACGTCCATCCGGATGGAGAAAAATGGAACTGCTTCCCTTGCTTCTGCTCTTCGGGATGCTCGGCCTGATGATGTACTTCATGAGCCGGCGCCAGCGCAGGGCCATGCAGCAGCAGCAGGAGCTTCAGAGTTCGCTGGCGGTCGGGGACCGGATCATGACCACCTCGGGTCTGTACGGCACCATCACCGACACCTCCGGGGACACCACGATCGACATCGAGATCGCCCCGGGAGTGGAGACCACCTGGCTGCGCGCGGCGGTGCGGGAGAAGGTCGTGGAGACCGACGACGTCGACGAGTTGGTGGACGAGGACGAGCTCGTGGACGAGGACGAGGTCATCGAGGAGCCGGTCGTCGAGCCGGCCGAGGTGAAGCCCAGCAAGCAGAAGAGCTGAGTACCCAGCGGTACGCCCGGGTGACACTGGGCTTACACCGGGGTCGGTACGCTGCGCCCGCACCCACCTGTGCTCGTTGGGGTGCGGGCGCACAGTCGAGGGCAAGGTTCGTGTACGCAAACGTGCACGCCAGAGGAGTTTGAGGAGAGCAACCGACCGTGGCACCACCGGCCGGGCAGATCCGCCCAGGGCGCTATCTCGCCATCTTCCTGTTCATCGTCGTTCTCCTCTACGGGCTGGTGTTCGGCACCGGCAACCATCAGGCCACGCCCAAGCTGGGCATCGACCTGCAGGGCGGAACGCGGGTCACGCTGACCGCCCGGACCGAGAATGGGCAGGACCCGTCGCAGGAGTCGCTGGACACGGCGCGCCGGATCATCGAGGCCCGGGTCAACGGCATCGGCGTGAGCGGCGCCGAGGTCGTCCTGGACGGCAACCAGATCGTGATCACCGTGCCGGGTGAGGGCGGCGACCAGGCCAAGGCGCTCGGTCAGACCGCCAAGCTGTACTTCCGTGAGGTGATCGGGCAGCCGTACCCGCTGCAGCAACAGCAGCCCACCGACCAGAACCAGCAGCCGCCGGCGTCGAGCACCGCGCCCGCGCCGGCGCCGAGTTCGGCCGGCGCCGCCGCGCCGCCCACCTCGGCGACCCCGCAGGGCCGGCCGGCGCCCGCGCTCGCGCAGCCGACCACCCCGAGCCCGGCGCCGGGCTCCACGCAGCCGGGCACCCCGGCGCAGCCGACCGATCCGATCGCCGCTTGCCAGAAGTACATCGACGACCTGCAGTCGTACTACGACGACGTGCACAACAAGCGCCAGCCGAAGGTCGAGGTCTCCACGCTGATCACCGAGGCCAAGGCCTGCCGGCAGAACCCGGCGCTGGCCCCGGCCGCGGAGGGCGCCCAGCCCGACACCAACGCACAGCAGGCCGCCGTGGCCTCGCTCCTCGGCTGCAGCGACGAGTTCCCCGACCCGCTGGTCGGCAACGACGACCCGAACCTGCCGCTGGTGACCTGCGACGAGAAGCTGCCCCAGGCCTACGTCCTCGGCCCGCGTTTCCTGGACGGCACCGAGATCGACAACGCCAGCTCGCAGGTCAACGACCAGGGCGCCGGCTACATCGTGACGCTGAACTTCAAGAGCGGCGGCGGCAAGACCTGGGCCGACTACACCACCAAGAACGTCCAGAAGCAGGCCGCGTTCGTGCTGGACACCGAGGTCGTGTCCGCGCCGACCATCCAGGAGCCGATCACCGGCGGCAGCACCCGGATCACCGGCGGGGGTGGGGGCTTCGGCAAGAAGGAGGCCCAGGACCTGTCGAACGTGCTCAAGTACGGATCCCTGCCGCTGTCGTTCGAGGCCTCCGAGGCGGAGACGGTGTCGGCCACGCTGGGCCTGGCCTCGCTGAAGGCGGGCCTGATCGCCGGCGCGATCGGTCTGCTGCTGGTGTTCGTGTACTGCCTGTTCTACTACCGGCTGCTCGGCATCATGACGATCCTGTCGCTGGCGCTGTCCGGCGTGATCGTCTACGCGATCCTGATCCTGCTCGGCAGGTGGATCGGGTTCACCCTGGACCTCGCCGGCATCGCCGGTTTCATCGTGGCGATCGGTATCACCGCGGACTCGTTCATCATCTTCTTCGAACGCATGAAGGACGAAGTGCGCGAGGGCCGGTCGTTCCGGTCCGCGGTACCGAGAGCCTGGATCCGGGCCCGCCGCACGATCCTGTCCGCGGACGCGGTCAGCTTCCTCGCCGCCGCGGTGCTGTACCTGCTGGCCGTCGGACAGGTCAAGGGCTTCGCGTTCACCCTGGGCATGTCCACGGTGCTCGACCTCATCGTGGTGTTCCTGGTGACCCACCCGCTGGTGGTGCTGGCCTCGAAGTCGAAGGTCCTGTCCAGCCCGAAACTGTCCGGACTAGGCGCCATGCAACGCATGGCCGCGCTGCAACGAACCGCCGTCAGCCCGGCCGGAAAGGGGGCATGAGGTGGCCACCGACACGCCGGACGTCCAGCGCGAGCCGAAGGCCCGCCGGCAGCCGTTCTTCACCAAGCTCTACACCGGCACCGGCGCGTTCGACATCGTCGGCAAGCGCATCCGCTGGTACGTGATCTTCGGCCTGCTGATGCTGGTCTGCCTGGGCTCGATCATCTTCCGCGGCTTCAACCTCGGCATCGAGTTCGAGGGCGGGACCAAGATCCAGGTCCCGGCGCACAACGCCGCCGGGCCGATCAGCACCCAACAGGTCACCGACGTGTTCAGCGAGGCGCTGGGCCGCGAGCCGGCGTCGGTGCAGCAGGTCGGCACCGGTGACTCGGCGTCGATCCAGGTGAAGTCGGAGACGCTGAACGCGGGCGAGATCCGCCAGGTCAACCTGGCCCTGGTGGAGAAGCTCAACCCGCAGACCCCGGACGGCCGGACCGGGACGAACGTGATCAGCGACAGCCTGGTGAGCGGGTCGTGGGGCAGCGAGATCTCCCAGCAGGCCCTGATCGCGCTGGCCGTCTTCCTGGTCCTGGTGACGATCTTCCTGGCCGTCTACTTCGAGCGCTGGATGGCCGTGGCCGCGCTGGCGGCCCTGATCCACGACGTGGTGATCACCTCCGGCGTCTACTCGATCGTGGGCTTCGAGGTGACCCCGGCGACCGTCATCGGCCTGCTGACCATCCTCGGTTTCTCGCTCTACGACACGGTCGTGGTGTTCGACAAGGTCAAGGAGAACACCCGCGGGCTGCTGGGCCTGACCAGGCGGACCTACGGCGAGGCGGCCAACCTCGCGCTCAACCAGACCCTGATGCGGTCGATCAACACCTCGCTGATCGCGTTGCTGCCGGTGATGGGCCTGCTCATCGTCGGTGTCGGCCTGCTCGGCGTCGGCACGCTGAAGGACCTGGCGCTGGTCCAGTTGGCCGGTATGGCAGTCGGCGCGCTGTCCTCGATCTTCCTGGCCACGCCGATCCTGGTGGACCTGAAGATGCGCGAACCCAAGTACCAGCAGCAGGCCGCCCGGGTGCTGGCCCGGCGGGAGAACCTGGCCCGCAAGGCCGCCGAGCGCGAGGCGACCACGGCGGTCACCGGCGAGCCGGTGGAGGTGGACCTCACCGACGACGACGCGCTCGACGCGGAGCTGCGCCAGGAGAGGGCGATGGCCGCGGCGTCCAGCGTGCCGACGCGCAACCCCAAGGCCGCCGACGCCAAGCGGGCCCGGCCGGGTGGCAAGGCCGCGGCGCGGCCCAGCGGCAAGCGGCGCCGGTAGCCGCCGCGTGCCGGACCGGAGCGGGCTCGACCGGAGCATGCTCGACCGGGCCCTCGACCTGGCCCGGTCGGTGCCGGACTTCCCGCGGCCCGGCGTGCTGTTCTGGGACCTGACGCCGGTGCTGGCCGACGCCGGGGCGATGGCGGCGGTGGCCGACGGGTTCGCCGCGGCCCACGACGGCGACGGCATCGCCGTCCTGGCGGCCATCGAGGCGCGCGGGTTCCTGTTCGGCGCGGCGTTCGGCGTGCGGCACGGCTACGGGGTAGTGCCGGTGCGCAAGGCCGGCAAGCTGCCGGCGGTCGAGCACCGGCTGGAGTACCAGCTGGAGTACGGCTCGGCGACGCTGGAGATCCCGGCCGGGGTGATCGAACCCGGCCAGCGCGTGCTGGTCGTGGACGACGTGCTGGCCACCGGCGGCACCGCCGCGGCCGCGTGCGAGCTGGTGGAGCAGGCCGGCGGCATCGTCACCGGGGTCTGCGTCGTCCTGGAGATCGGTGCGCTGGGCGGTAGAGACCGACTCGCCGGGCGGTCGGTAACCGCGCTCCGGACGCTCTAGGCGTGTCGTTCGTCCCCTGGCGCAGGTTGGCGCGACGATCCGCGACTATCCTCGAAAGCTAGGTCGTGCATCGCCAGGTATAGGAGCGCGGGTGAGCCAAGAAGTGGAGGCGGAGGCTGCCGCGGAGCAGCCGGGCCAGACGGCACCACGTCCGCCGTCGGCTACCCGGCGGTACCGCGCCCGCCTGGCCCGCCGGATCACCGCGCAGCGGTCGGCCCCGGTCAAACAGGTGCTCGAGCCGCTGGCGACGGTGCACCGTGAGCTGCATCCCAAGGCCGATCTCGCCCTGCTCCAGCACGCCTACGACGTGGCCGAGGAGATGCACCGCGGGCAGCGGCGCAAGTCCGGCGACCCGTACATCACCCACCCGCTTGCCGTGGCCACCATCCTGGCCGAGCTGGGTATGGACACCACCACCCTGGTCGCGGCCCTGCTGCACGACACGATCGAGGACACCGCGTACTCCCTGGACCGGCTCCGGGAGGAGTTCGGCGACGAGGTCGGCAAGCTGGTCGACGGCGTCACCAAGCTGGACAAGGTCAAGCTCGGGCCGACCGCCGAGGCGGAGACCATCCGCAAGATGGTGATCGCCATGGCCGAGGACCCGCGGGTACTGGTGATCAAGCTCGCGGACCGGCTGCACAACATGCGGACCATGCGTTTCCTGCCGCCGGAGAAGCAGGCCAAGAAGGCCCGCGAGACGCTGGAGGTGCTCGCGCCGCTGGCCCACCGGCTGGGCATGGCCACGGTCAAGTGGGAGCTGGAGGACCTGGCGTTCGCCATCCTGCAGCCCAAGAAGTACGACGAGATCGTCCGGCTGGTGGCCAACCGGGCGCCGTCCCGGGACACCTACCTGCAGAAGGTGACCGACGAGCTGACCGCGCAGCTGGAGACCGCGCGGATCACCGCTCAGGTCGAGGGCCGGCAGAAGCACTACTACTCGATCAACCAGAAGATGATCGTCCGAGGGCGCGAGTTCGACGACATCCACGACCTGGTCGGCGTCCGGATCCTGGTGGAGGACGTGCGGGACTGCTACGCCGCGATGGGCGTGGTGCACGCGCTGTGGCAGCCGATGCCCGGCCGGTTCAAGGACTACATCGCCCAGCCCCGGTTCGGGGTCTACCAGTCGCTGCACACCACCGTGATCGGGCCGGACGGCAAGCCGCTCGAGGTGCAGATGCGCACCAACGAGATGCACAGCACCGCCGAGTACGGCATCGCGGCGCACTGGCGCTACAAGGAGACCCGCGGCACCCACCACGGCCAGGCCGTCGAGATCGACGAGATGGCCTGGATGCGCCAACTGCTCGACTGGCAGCGGGAGGCCGCCGACCCGGGCGAGTTCCTCGAACAGCTCCGGTTCGACCTGCAGGTCAAGGAGATCTTCGTCTTCTCGCCCAAGGGCGACGTGTACACGCTGCCGGCCGGGTCGACCCCGGTGGACTTCGCCTATGCGGTGCACACCGAGGTCGGGCACCGGTGCATCGGGGCGCGGGTGAACTCCCGGCTGGTCGCGCTGGAACGCAAGCTGGAGAACGGCGACGTCGTCGAGATCTTCACCTCCAAGGCCGAAGGCGCCGGACCGAGCCGGGACTGGCTGGGCTTCGTCGGCTCGGCGCGAGCCCGCGCCAAGATCAAGCAGTGGTTCGCCAAGGAGCGCAAGGAAGAGGCGATCGAGAAGGGCCAGGACGCGATCGCCAAGGAGGTGCGCCGGGTCGGCCTGCCCATGCAGCGGCTGGTGTCGGTGGACTCGGTCACGGCGCTGGCCCGTGAGCTGCGCTACCCGGAGGTCAGCTCGCTCTACGCGGCGGTGGGCGAGGGCCAGGCCTCGGCGCGCCAGGTGGTGCAGCGGCTGGTCGCCCTGCTCGGCGGCGTCGAGCACGCCGAGGACGAACTGGCCGAGCGGTCCACGCCGTCCACGGTCACCCGGCGCCGGCCGACCGGAGACGCCGGCGTCGTGGTCAAGGACGCCAGCGACATCTGGGTCAAGCTGGCCCGGTGCTGCACCCCGGTGCCCGGGGACGAGATCCTCGGGTTCGTCACCCGGGGCGGCGGGGTGAGCGTGCACCGCACCGACTGCACCAACGCCCAGGATCTGATGTCCGAGCCGGAGCGGTTGGTCGACGTGGAGTGGGCGCCGTCGGACTCCTCGGTGTTCCTGGTCGCGATCCAGGTCGAGGCGCTGGACCGGCACCGGCTGCTCTCCGACGTGACCAAGGTGCTCGCCGACGAGCGGGTGAACATCCTGTCCGCGTCGGTCACCACCTCGCGGGACCGGGTCGCGGTGAGCCGGTTCGCCTTCGAGATGGGCGACCCGAAGCATCTCGGCCACGTGCTCAAGGTGGTGCGCAGCGTCGAAGGTGTCTACGACGTCTACCGTGTCACGTCGGCATCCTGAGCCGATCGTCCGGTTCGGACGGACTAGGTGAACTGTCCCAACGGGACGCCACCCAGCGACTTGACCTCGCGGGCGAGGTGGGCCTGGTCGGCATATCCCAGGCGGTAGGCGATCTCCGCGAACGGCAGGCCCCGCCGGGCCAGCGCGCGGGCCCGGTCGAACCGCAGCACCCGGTGCAGAACCTTTGGCCCGTAACCGAAAGCGGCCAGGCAGCGGCGGTGTAGCTGGCGCTCGCTCAACCCGATCTCGGCGGCCATCGCGCCGACCCGGGTGCCGGAGGCCAGCAGGCCGAGCACCGCGGCCGGAACCGGATCCCGGTCACCGCCGAAGCGCGCGTTGACCGACCGCTGGAGCACCTGCTGGGCAGCCTCGGCGCTGGTGGTCGCGGCCAGCTCGCCGGACAGCTGCCGGATCTCGCCCGGCGACCACAGCTTCTCCAGCGGCACCCGGCCGTCCCGCAGCTCGTCGGCTCGCAACCCCAGCGCCGCCGGCGCCGCGCCGGGGGCGAACCGCAGCGCGACCAGGGTGCCCCGGGACATCGGGGACACGTGCGGGACCGTGTCCGGACCGGCGACGAGCAGCCGGCCGGACTCGCGATGCCAGATCAGGTCCATGCACCCGTCCGGCACGACCCGCGCCTCGCGCGGCCCGGCCGCGCCGGTCCGCCGGGACCAGACCCGGGCGATCAGGCGGTATGGATCGAGCTGCGGCGCCCGTTCGCGATACCTGTCCACAACCGCAGTGTTCCAGGCGCCACCGACAACCGCCGGCAGCCGTTCCCCGGTCAGCCGGTGACGGTGACCTTGTCGACTGTCACGGTGCTGTCGTCCGGCCGGGCAGCCGTACCCCGGTCAGCCGGTGACGGTGACCTTGTCGACGGTTACGGCATCCTTGGGCTTGCCGTCGCCCGAGCCCGGCTGGGAGGCGATCGTGCCGGCCTTGGCGATCTCGTCGACCTTCTTGATGCTCTCCTCGTCCAGCGTGCCGAACACGGTGTAGTTCGGCTGCAGTTCGGCGGTGCCGTAGACGATGAAGAACTGGCTGCCGTTGGTGTCCGGGCCGGAGTTGGCCATGGCCAGCATGCCGCGGCCGTACTTCAGCTCCGGGAACACCTCGTCCTTGAAGGTGTAGCCGGGTCCGCCGTTGCCCTGCCCGGACGGGTCACCACACTGCAGCACCTGCAGGCCGGTGACGGTCAGCCGGTGGCACGGGGTCTGGTCGAAGTAGCCCTGCTTGGCCAGGCTGACGAAGCTGTTCACGGTGCAGGGGGCGAGCGCCTTGTCCAGGGTCGCCTTGAGCTCGCTGCCGCCGATCGTGATGGTGGCCGGGACCGTGCCCTGGGCGGAGACGTTCGCCGTCGGCGGGGCGGTCGCCTGCTTCGCGGCCGGTTCCTGGCCCGCGGGGTACTCGCAGGTGACCGAGGCCGGCAGGGCCGTCGCCCGGGTCGGCGCGGGCGCCATCGCCGTGGGGATCGAGGTCGGCGTCTCCGCCGCGCCCTCGGGTGGGGTGGTCTCGGTGGGGTTGGCCGCCGCGGTCTGGTCCCCGTCGCCCAGGGTGGTCAGCCAGTACACCAGACCCACCGCGGCGATCACGGCGACCACGGTCACCGCGACACCGATGATCCGGCGCCGTCTCGCGCGCTCCGCCCGTCGGGTTAGCTGACGCTCCAGCTTCCGCTTAGCGGCCTGGCGGCGCTGCTCATTCGTCGGCACCGACACCCTCCCTGACCCTCAACGTCCTCCTGGCAAGCCGGCAGTCTATGGGTCCCCCCGGTAAGAACCGTGTGGAGGTCCGTGCGGAGCGTGAAAAATCCACCGTGGCGGCCGGTGCGGGCTCGTGCGCCACTAGGCTGAAATCTCGCTCCGAGGGTCCTGGAGGTTCCGCCGTGCTCGTCGTCGGCTTTCCCACCGGCGCCTTTCAGGCCAACTGCTACCTGATCGCGCCCGGTGAGGGTGAGGCCTGTCTGATCATCGACCCCGGGCAGGACGCCGAGGAGCCGATCGCCGAGGCACTGCGCAAGCACCGGCTGTCGCCGGTCGCGGTGCTGCTCACCCACGGCCACTTCGACCACGTCTACGCCGTGGCGCCGGTGTGCGACGGCAACGACATCCCGGCGTGGATCCACCCGGAGGACCGGGAGTTGCTCGCCGATCCGCTCAAGGGCCTGAGCCTGCAGGCCACCCAGTTCTTCGGCGCCCGGCTGGAGATGCGCGAACCGAGGGAGGTGCGCGAACTGGCCGACGGCGCCGACCTCGACCTCGCCGGCCTGTCGCTCACCGTCGACCACACCCCGGGCCACACCCGCGGATCGGTGGTGTTCCGCAGCGAACTGGCCGAGGGCGGCCGGGTCGTCTTCGCCGGCGACACCCTGTTCGCCGGTTCGATCGGTCGCACCGACCTGCCCGGCGGGGACTCCCGCACGATGATGGAGACGTTGCGCACCAAGGTGTTGACGCTGCCGGACGACACCGTGGTGTTGCCCGGGCACGGTCCGACCACGACGATCGGCCGGGAACGGGCCAGCAACCCGTTCCTGCTGGAGCTGGCCGAGCCCGGCCAGCAGCTGCCCGGGCGGCGGGGACTGTGACCGAGCGGCCGAACGGGAACCCGGAGCGGGTTCCGATCAGCGTCACCGAACCGGGCACCGGCCGCCGCCGGGTGGGCATGGCGGTGGCGGTGGCCGTGGTGCTGGGCGCGGCGATCGGCGGCCTGGTGGGCCTGATCGCCGGCCGGATCCCCGGTCTGATCACCGCGGCGGTCGTGGTGCTGGTGCTGCTCGGACTCGGCTGGTTGGCCGGTCGCCGGCAGGTGTGGCTGGAGGGCACCCGGCTGGTAGCCAAGACGGTCGGCACGAAGTCGGTGGATCTGCGGCACGCCGAGCGGATCGAGCTGGTGGTCACCGACGTGCGGGGAACCAGGACGATCGGCCTGCTGGTCAGCGCCCGGGGCAAGACGATCAACCTGCCGGTGGCGGCCTACGCCGGCACCGGCGGCCGCGAGCTGGGCATCCTGGTCCTGCGCCGGCTCGCCGACGCGCTCGCCAGCAGCGAGAACACCAGCGGCCTGGTCTTCTCCGAGCTGCTGGTCGCCCAACTGCGCGCCGAAGCCAAGGGCGAACCGCCCGCCGAGCGCCCGCTGTACCGCCTCGCCTCCCTGGCCCCGTCCGGCCGCCTGGCGCAGCGCCTCAAGAACGAAGCCGTCACCCGCTTCGTCGCCACCCTGGACTAGCCCGCCTCTCCGGAATTTGTGCGGTTGTTGCGTTCCGGCGAACGGTGCGGATATCGGTGGTTGTGGCTGGGTGGCGTCACGGTCCCCTGAGGTAGCCGGTGGTCGGCGGCTCAGGCGCCGGGCGGGGTCCGGGGGCCGAGGACCCGGCCGAACAGGTCGGTCGCGCCCTGGACCACGCCGAGGCCGCGGGAGAGCATCCGGACCGACTCGTTGAGCGCCCGGTTGACCGCCGTCGCCGCGACCAGTTGCTTGCGCAGTTCCTCGAGCTGGAGCTGGGTCTCCGGAAGTTCCTGACCGACGAACGTGCCGAGCTTGTCGATTCGGTCCAGCGACCCCTGAGCGGCCTGCAGCGCGGGGGTGAGCCGCTCGATGGCGTCGGCCAGCCGGGGGATCGCGCGCAGCGCGTCGATTACGGCGGGCACCAGGGCCGCCCCGGTGCGCAGCATCGTGTCGGCGGTCGCGACCGGGTTCCTGAGCATCGTGATCAGGAACAGCTCTTCACGGCCGCGTAAGTCCATCGGTCGGGGATGGTAGTCGCTGTCCGGCCGGGATGGCGGTCACCGCGCGGGTCAACCACCGAGCGGTTCGGCGAACCGGAAGTGGGTGCCGAGCAGGTCGTCGCAGGCGCGCACGGCCCGGCGCAGCCGGTGCGTCGGATCGCCGGTCAGCAGCACCCACGGCACGCCGCGGTCCCGCAGCCCCCGAACGAACCGGGCGGTCATCCATTCCCTGCGGTGCGTGTGGTCGTGCCAGGACTCGGGTTGGCAGGCCACGCCGACATGGTCGGTGAGCAGGTACAGCGCGGGCCGCCGCTCGCCGACCAACTGCTCGACCTCCGGGTACGGGCGGCCGAGGTAGCGCTCGCACCAGATGGTCGCCGCCCAGGAGTCGCTGTCGCAGACCAGCAACGGGCCGCCGCGCGCGGCCGCGTCGTCCTCGGCGATGGCCTGCCGGCGGGCCACGTCGAGGAAGTCTCCGACGGTCCAGCCCAGATTGTCCACTGTGGGCGGTGGCCGGCCGCTGGCCTTGGCCAGGGCGTGCTCGGCGGCCAGCTTCTCCTCGCAGTGCACCCGGGCGTACTCGGCGACCGACCGGGTGTCCCGGAACGACCCGCCCCGGTTGCGGTAGTGCGCGGCGAGCTGTTCGGACAGGGTGGTCGTCCCGGTGGACTCGGCGCCGACCACGATGACGCGGGCGGCGAGCCCCGCCCTGGTCGGCATCGCGAGGTGCTGCCACTGGCCGACCGGGTCGGCGCGGACGCTGGAGCCGGAGACCGGCACGGCACGGTGCTGCGGGTCGACCGGGACGTGCGTGGCGCCCAGCCGGGCGGCCAGCTCGTCGCCGTAGGGCTCGTTGGAGAACACCGCGTCCACCGGAGCGACCGCGGGGTCGTCTTCGCGGATCGCGCGCCGGGCCAGGACCGAGCGGAGCACCTTGAGGTGCAGTTCCCAGGCGCCCCGGTCGTAGCGGTCCAGGGGCCGGTCGTCGATGTCGCCGAGCACGACGACGCCCGGATCGGACCAGTGCTCGGCGGCCAACCAGTACACCCGGTCGGCGAGCGGGACCGACTCCACCGGCGACGCCAGCACCGCGACCGTGGTGCGGTCGCTGACCTTTGCCGCCGTCCGGATCAGATGGTGGTGGCCGGCATGGGGCGGATAGAACTTGCCGAGCACCAAGGTATGCCGAAACTTCCTCGCATTGAGCATGGTCGCCCTCACCCCAAGCCCGAAGGGACAGGTATTCATCCTGTCATTCCCGCAGGTCGCGATAAGCGGAAATTCTCAGTTCCACAGCTGTAGAACTGCATCGTGGTTGATCATGCAACTAATGGCAAACCCCGAATCCGCGCTATTCAGCCCGGTTTTCGTTGGTGCCACGGCAATGCAATCCTTAGCGGCCCGATGGGGGCCGGTCGCGAGTAGAGCGCCGATGGAGTAATGGAACCCGTCGAGGGACGTGCTTCAATCGGATGAGCCGGGGTGCGCCGAGTGTTGGAGGAGGCCATCGGCATGGAGCAGGTCGTCCTACTCGACGACGGCGGACGGTCGATCGGAGTGGCTGACAAGGCCACTGTTCATGATCGACAGACGCCGCTGCACCTGGCGTTCTCCTGCTACGTCTTCGACCCCGACGGGTCGCTGCTGCTGACCCGCCGGGCGGCCACGAAGCGGACCTGGCCGGGGGTGTGGACCAACACCTGCTGCGGGCATCCCGCTCCGGGCGAGCCGATCGCCGACGCCGTGGTACGCCGGTTGCATGACGAGCTCGGCCTGCGCGACATCGAGGTGGAGCTGATCCTGCCGCGGTTCCGGTACCGGGCGGTGATGTCCTCCGGAGTCGTGGAGAACGAGCTGTGCCCGGTGTTCCGGGCGGTCAGCGGCGCGACGCCGCGCCCGGCGCCGGCCGAGGTCGACGCCGTGCAGCGGGTGGCCTGGCCGACCTTCGCCGAGGCGGTGTCGGCCGGCACGCGCGAGGTCTCGCCGTGGTGCCGGCTGCAGGTCGAGGAGCTGCGCGCGCTGGGTCCGGACCCGCTGGCCTGGCCCGTCGCCGACCCGGGGGAGCTGCCGCCGGCCGCGCGTTGACACGTGATCGAACATGTGTTCGACTAGCGGTCGTGCGATGGGACAACCAGCGGGTTGACGAGGCCAACGAGCAGATCCTGCCGGGTCTGCCGGGCCTGGTGCGAAGCGTACGGACCCCCGAGTTCGCCGGGATGGTCTTCCACGAGGTGGCCGCGAAGTCGGTGCTGAACAAGGTGCCGGCCGCGTCGTCCATGCCGTTCGCCTGGACGGTCAACCCCTACCGCGGGTGCTCGCACGGCTGCCGCTACTGCCTGGCCGGCGACACCCCGATCCTGCTGGCCGACGGGCGCACCCGCCCGCTGGCCGAGCTGCGCGCCGGGGACCGCATCTACGGCACCGAGCGGCGCGGCAACTACCGGCGCTACGTGCCGACCGTGGTGCTGGACCACTGGTCCACGATCAAGCCCGCCTACCGGGTCGTCCTCGAGGACGGCACCACCCTCATCGCCAGCGGCGACCACCGGTTCCTCACCGAGCGCGGCTGGAAACACGTCACCGGCGCCATGCGCGGGCCGGACCGGCGCCCGCACCTGACCACCGGCAACAAGCTGATCGGCACCGGGGCGTTCGCCACGCCGCCCAAGCAGCTGGCCGAGTACCGGCTCGGCTACCTGTGCGGGCTGATCCGCTGCGGCGGCCGGGCGCCGGCCGCCCTGGACCGGGCCCGGGAGTATCTCGCCGAGCTCGACGTGTTGTCCGACCGGCTGCTCGAGCTGCCGAGGTCGCCCGGAGCCGAATGGACCAAGGGGTTTCTGGCCGGCACGTTCGACGCCCGGGGCAACGCCGCCCGGGGGATCGCCCGGATCGCCACCGGCACCGCCGAGCTGACCCGGCTGACCGCCGACGCCCTGGAGCGCCTGGGTTTCCCGCACGTGGTGGAGAAGTCCCGATGGGCCGTGGACGTGCGCTGGGTGCGGCTGCTCGGCGGGCTCCGCGAGCGACTGCGGTTCTGCCACACGGTCGACCCGGCCGTGCGGGAGCACCGGACCATCGACGGGACCGCGTTCAAGTCCGCCGCCAAGCTCGGCGTCGTCGCGGTCGAACCGCTCGGCCTGGAGCTGCCGCTGTTCGACATCACCACCGGCACCGGAGACTTCATCGCCAACGGGGTGGTCAGCCACAACTGCTTCGCCCGGCACTCGCACACCTACCTCGACCTCGACGCCGGCCACGACTTCGACACCCAGATCGTGGTCAAGGTGAACGCCCCGGAGGTGCTGGCCGCGCAGCTGCGCTCGCCGAAGTGGACCCGCGAACACGTGGCGATGGGCACCAACACCGACCCCTACCAGCGCGCCGAGGGGCGCTACGCGCTGATGCCCGGCATCATTCGCGCCCTGGCCGAGAGCCGGACGCCGTTGTCCATACTGACCAAGGGAACGGTGCTGTCCCGGGACATCCCGCTGCTGGCCGAGGCGAGCGAGCGGGTCTCGGTCGGCATCGGGGTGTCGATCGCGCTGCTCGACCGCGAGCTGCAGCAGCGGCTGGAGCCGGGTACCGCGAGCCCGCAGGCCCGGTTGGAGCTGGTGCGCAAGGTCCGCGAGGCGGGGTTGCCCTGCGGGGTGTTCGTGGCGCCGGTGCTGCCCGGTCTCACCGACTCGGTCGAGGCGCTCGACGGGCTGTTCGGAGCCATCGCCGAGACGGGTGCCACCGGCGTGACGGTGCTGCCGCTGCACCTGCGGCCGGGTGCGCGCGAGTGGTTCGCCGGCTGGCTCGGCCACGAGCACCCGGACCTGGTGCCGGCCTACCGCGAGATCTACGGCCACCGCCGCAACGCCTCGGTCGGCTACCGCCGCTGGCTCGCCGCCCGCGTGCAACCCCTGCTCCGCCGGCACAACCTGCTGCCCGACAGCCCGCGCACCGCCGACCCCGACCCCACGTGGCCCTCCGGCAGCCTCCCCGCCGCCACCGACCTCCCCGTCGACCACGCCCAGCTCGCCCTCCTCTGACCGGGATCACCGGCTTCTCAGCGCACCCTCAGCGTGGGGCGGGCACGATGGGGGTATACGCAGGCAGGGGTGGTGTCCAGTGCCGAAAGGGTGATCGCGTGTGTTTCGGGTGCCGGTGATGGTTCGACGGTCCACGGCTCTGCTCGTCCCGGTCGGCGCGGCCACCGCGCTGGCGCATGCGATCTGGGAGGTGCCGGCCGCGCTGGGCAGCCGGCCGGCGGGGGAGCGGCTGGAGCGGATGCGGCGCTCGCCGCGGTTTCACGACGGCGCGTTCCACAACGAGGTGCCGGCGAGCATCGCGCCGGCGTCGAGCGGGCCGGGGATCATGCGCGAGATGGCCCGGGACCGCATGACGCGCCGGCCGCGCTCCGCCGTGCCCCTGGTCACGCCGGCCACCTCCGACCTCACCGGCGTCGCGGCGGACGGCCTGCGCACCACCTGGTTCGGCCACGCCACGGTGCTGGTCGAGCTGGAAGGCAAGCGGGTGCTGTTCGACCCGGTGTGGAGCGAGCGGGTCTCGCCATCGCAGGCGGTCGGCCCACGCCGGCTGCACCCGCTGCCGATGGCGCTGGACGACCTGCCGCCGCTGGACGCCGTGGTCATCTCGCACGACCACTACGACCACCTGGACATGCGCACGATCCGGCGGCTCGCGGCGGCCGGCCCGGTGCCGTTCGTGGTGCCGCTGGGCGTCGGCGCGCACCTGGAACGGTGGGGCGTTCCGGCCGGCCGCATCGTGGAGCTGGACTGGGAGGAGCGCGCCTCGATCAACGGGCTGGACCTGATCGCCACCGCCGCGCGGCACTTCTCCGGCCGGCGCCGGCCCGGGGAGAACACCACCCTGTGGGCCTCCTGGGTGGTGGCCGGCAAGCACCGCCGGGCGTTCTACACCGGTGACTCCGGCTTCTTCGACGACTACGCCGCGATCGGCGCCGCGCACGGGCCGTTCGACGTGACGCTGGTCCAGATCGGCGCCTACTCGCCCTACTGGCCGGACATCCACATGACGCCGGAGCAGGGCGTCGCGACCCACCTCGCGGTCCGCGGCGGGGTCCTGGTGCCGGTGCACTGGGCGACCTTCAACCTGGCCATGCATTCCTGGTCGGAGCCGGTCGAGCGGCTGCTCGCCGACGCGGCCGGCCACGGCGTCCGGGTCGCCGTCCCGCGCCCCGGCGAACCGCTCGACCTCGACGACCTACCCGACCCGGACCCCTGGTGGCGCTCGGTCGCCTGAGTCCGGCCGGCTACTGAGCGCAAGCCCGAATCCCGGTTGGGTCAATTTCCCGCCGCTCCGTCATTGTCGGCTCCCTCTGCGGGTCTGTCTCGCAGAAGCGTCAACGGACACATGGAGTCGGAGGGGAGCAATGGGCGGCAAACACCGGCCTGGGACACCGCGGGATCGGGCGCTGGGCGCCGAGCTGCGGGTGCTGCGGGAGCAGTCGGGAAAGAGCCTGGCCGAGGTCGCCGGTGCGATCCACTGGAACGTCTCCACGCTGAGCCGGCTGGAGCGGGGCCAGCGGCACATCTCGCCGGAGGCGATCAAGGGCCTGGCGGTCATCTACGACCTGCCGCCGCAGCGCCGCGACGCGCTGCTGGCCCGGGCCAGCGAGCCGGTCGCGCTGGGGTGGTGGGACCGCCCGCCGGCCGGCCTGACCAACTCGCTCGGCGCGCTGGCCTCCTACGAGCACGAGGCCGTGCGGCTCACCGACTGGAGCCCGGGCGTGGTGCCGGGTCTGCTGCAGACCAAGGAGTACTCGATCGCGATCATGCGGGACTGGGGAGTGTCGGACAACGACCTCAACCCCCGGCTCGGGGCCCGGATGCAGCGCCAGGAACTGCTCAACCGCCGGGAGGTCGACTACACCGCGTTCATCGGCGCTGCGGCGCTGGACAACCGGATGTGCGGGGTCGACGACTTCATCCGCCAGCTGCGGCATCTGGCCCGGGTGTCGGTCCGGGACGGGGTGACGGTCCGGATCGTCGACGCCCCCACGTCCTTCGCGCTGAGCAGCTGGTACCTGATGGACTTCCGGCACACCGGCCCCGTGGTGCACCTGGAGCACCTGCGCTCGGCGACGTTCCTGTTCGACAAGGAGACCAACGCCTACGTGACCGCCCGGGCCAAGCTCGACAAGATCGCCCTGAGCGAGCCGGAGAGCCGGGATAGGATCGAGGGTCTGATCGAGCGACTGATCATGGGGAGCTAATCGATGCCCGGAGAACCCTTGCGGTTCAAGAAGTCCAGCCGCTCCGGCGGGGAGTCGAACTGCGTGGCGATCGCGCACACTTACCAGGAGGTGCGCGACACCAAGAATGCCGGTGGGCCGCCGCTCGCCGGGGTGGACGCCCGCCGCCTGGTCGCCTTCGCCCGGCGGTCCTAGATGAGAATCTGCCGGCCGTCCGGCCACTCCCAGCGCACGCAGAAGATGCCCGGACCGAAGTCCAGCGCGACCGCGTGACCGTGCCCGTCGGCGTTGATCTCCACCCGGCGCCGGCTGGTGATCTGGTTGTCCGGGTCGGTGGTGTACTGCTCGCAGTAGCGGGGCAGCATCCGCGGGTCGAACCGCAGCTCCAGCACGAACTCGCGGACCGGCGTGGTGAACTTGCGGCAGTAGCTGTCGTCGCCACGGGAGTACGGCGGGCCGGGGTGGGTCAGGGCGTAGTCCAGGATCACCGTCTCGCCGCGGTGCAGCGGCGAGTCGAGCAGGATCTCGGCGACCACGATCCCGGCGACGTGGTCGTGGGCGAGCCGGCCGATCGTGCAGCCGTGCGCGGCGGTGATCGTGGGAAACGGACGGCCGGGGCGCTCCAGGTCGTAGACCATGATCGTGCGCTCGGCGCCGTCCCGTTCGGCGCGCAGCACCTGCCGGACGTTGATCCGCTTCTCGCCCTGGTCGGCGGCGAGTTCCATGACGTCCTGCTGGCTGATCTTGGTGAGCGCGGCCTCGGTGGTGAAGTCGATCCGCTTGAGCAGGTTGGACACCTGCTCGCTCTTGGTCCACAGCGACTCGATGGGCAGCCGGTTGGACTCGCGGTTGGCCCGGCCGCGCGGCCGAGGCGGCCCGAGCAGCGCCATCAGCGACCCCGGCGCCACGCCGAGCACCGACTCGAGGTGGCCGAGCGCCGCCAGCGACTCGGCGCGTTCCGGCCTGCGGCGGCCGGACTGCCAATAGCTCAGCGCGGTGACGCTGACCGACACGCCTCGTGAGCGGAGTCGATACTGGATTCGATCCAGACTCAGTCCGCTTGCCTGGATTGCCGCACGTAATGCTGTTGGAAATGCATCGGCGACCAGGGAGTCCGGTTGTTCGCTAACAATTGCACGTTGCAAGGTGCCGTTTTGGTGTAGCTCCCGAACTGACTCGCGGGTGATTCCGCTACCCATTGGATCTCCCCTGATTACCTTACGCCGTGGTAGCACAGTACGTCCTGGGGTGGTCGATGGGTAGCCGTCAGGTTAAATCTGGCCGTAAACAGTTAGCTACGTTCGGTTAGCGGACACGGAACCTGCTGGACGTACCAGGTACGGCCTTGGCTAGCCTCATGCCTTGGGGGTTTTCGGTCGACGAGCAGCAGAGAGGTTACTGGTGATCCGCACCCACGAGGCCGGGACGCTCCGGGCCGAGCACGTTGGGCAGACCGTCACGCTGAGCGGGTGGGTGGCCCACCGTCGCGATCACGGTGGGGTCATCTTCGTCGATCTGCGTGATGCCTCCGGGGTGGCCCAGGTGGTCTTCCGCGAAGGCGAGATGGCCGAGCGCGCCCATCAACTGCGCGCCGAGTTCTGCGTGCGGGTCACCGGAGAGGTGTCCCGCCGCCCGGCCGGCAACGAGAACCCGGACCTGGCCACCGGCGAGATCGAGCTGCTGGCCACCGGTCTCGACGTGCTCAGTGAGGCCGCGCCGCTGCCGTTCCCGCTGGACGAGCACCTGACCGTCGGCGAGGAGGTCCGGCTGCGGCACCGCTACCTCGACCTGCGCCGGCCCGGCCCGGCCCGGGCCATCCGGATGCGCAGCGAGGTCAACCGGATCGCTCGCGAGTTGCTGCACCGTGAGGGTTTCGTCGAGATCGAGACCCCTACGCTGACCCGGTCCACTCCGGAGGGCGCCCGGGACTTCGTGGTGCCCGCCCGGCTGCGCCCCGGCTCCTGGTACGCGCTTCCGCAGTCGCCGCAGCTGTTCAAGCAGCTGCTGATGGTCGGTGGCCTGGAGCGGTACTACCAGATCGCCCGCTGCTACCGGGACGAGGACTTCCGGGCCGACCGGCAGCCCGAGTTCACCCAGCTCGACATCGAGATGAGCTTCGTCGACCAGGACGACGTGATCGCGCTGACCGAGCGGGTGGTGGCCGCGCTGTGGGCAGAGCTGGCCGGCTACCGGATCCCGCAGCCGATCCCGCGGATCAGCTACGCCGACGCGATGGCCCGCTACGGCACCGACAAGCCCGACCTGCGCCTGCTCACCGAGCTCACCGAGCTCACCGAGTACTTCGCCGACAGCCCGTTCCGGGTGTTCCGCGCGCCCTACGTCGGCTCGGTGGTGATGCCGGGCGGGGCGAGCCAGCCGCGCAAGCAGCTCGACGCCTGGCAGGACTGGGCCCGGCAGCGCGGCGGCAAGGGGCTGGCCTACGTGCTCGTCGGCGAGGACGGCACGCTCGGCGGTCCGGTCGCCAAGAACCTGTCGGACGCCGAGCGGGAGGGGCTGGCCAAGGCGGCCGGTGCCGAGCCCGGCGACTGCGTCTTCTTCGCCGCCGGCCCGCCCGCGGAGGCCCGGGCGCTGCTCGGCGCCGCCCGGGTGGAGATCGGCCGGCGCTGCGGCCTGATCGACGAGTCGGCCTGGGCGTTCGTGTGGGTGGTGGACGCCCCGCTGTTCGAGGAGGCCGAAGCCGCCCGCAGCCACGGTGACGTCGCGGTGGGCGGCGGGCGGTGGACCGCGGTGCACCACGCGTTCACCTCGCCGACCCCGGAATGGGTGGACCGGTTCGAGGAGGAACCGGGCAACGCGCTGGCCTACGCCTACGACATCGTCTGCAACGGCAACGAGCTGGGTGGCGGATCCATCCGTATCCACCGGGCCGACGTGCAGGAGCGGGTCTTCGCGGTGATGGGTATCTCGCCGGAGGAGGCCCGGGAGAAGTTCGGCTTCCTGTTGGAGGCGTTCAAGTACGGACCGCCGCCGCACGGCGGGGTCGCGCTCGGCTGGGACCGGGTGTGCATGCTGCTGGCCGGGGAGACGTCGCTGCGGGACGTGATCGCCTTCCCGAAGACCGGCGGCGGCTACGACCCGCTCACCGGCGCACCCGCGCCGATCACCGCCGACCAGCGCAAGGAGGCGGGCGTCGACGCCAGGCCGGCGCCGTCCGGATCCTGACCGGTGCTGCATCTGCGGGCGGTCGCGCCGCCCGAGCTGACCCAGGCCGCGCTCACGGTCTTACGGGACGACCCCGGCACGACCCACCTGGTGCTGCTGGCCGGCGCGGCGCTGGACCCGGCCGGCGACCTGATCGAGGCCGACGTGGCCAGGGAGGCCGTCGACGGGGTGGTGGCGGCACTGTGCGAGCTGGGGTTGGACCGCACCGGCGGCATCACGCTCGAACTGATCGACACCGCGCTGTCCGACGCCGCCGACCAGGCCGAGGCGCGGGCGCCGGGCGACCCGGCCGATGCCGTGGTGTGGCAGGAACTTCTGGTCCGGACCGGCGAGGAGTCCCGGCTCAACGTGACGTTCCTGGCGTTCCTGGCGATCGCCTGCCTGCTCGCGGCCGTCGGCGTGATCACCGACTCGCCGGTCACGATCGTCGGCGCGATGGTGGTGGGGCCGGAGTTCGGTCCGCTGGCCGCCGTGTCGGTCGCGCTGGTGCTGCGCCGGTGGGATCTCGCGCGGCGCGGGCTGACCGCGCTGGCGGTCGGGTTTCCGCTGGCGATGGCGATCACCGCGGTCGGGACCTGGCTGGGTCACCTCGCCGGCCTGTTCGACGCCGCCAAGTTATTCGTGGGCGGGCACCAGGTCGACTTCGTCTACGACGTGGGCTGGTTCTCGCTGATCGTGGCGGTGCTGGCGGGAGCGGCCGGCATGCTGTCGCTGACCTCGGCCAAGTCCGCCGCGCTGGTCGGGGTGTTCATCTCGGTGACGACGGTGCCCGCCGCGGGTTACGCATCCGTGGCGCTGATCTTCGGGGAGTGGGCGCGATGCGCCGAGTCGGTCGGGCAACTCGCGGTGAACCTGGCCGGGATCGTGCTCGCCGGAGCCGCGGTGTTACTGCTGCGCCGGCAAAGCTGGCGCCGTACGGACAACGGAAGACCATTGTCCAGAGGGTGAAACCTTCGGCGTACTGAATCGATAGACATGATTACCGTCGTTGGCATCGGGCCGGGGCGGTTCCGCACGAGTAGGGTCGGAGGCGATGAGTGTGGACCTCGCCGCCGACCCGCCGACCATCCACAATGACGCGGAGATCGTGGCCACCGTGCAGGCGGCGGAGTCGCTGCTCAGCAAACGTTTCGGCGCGCGGATCACGCTGGCGCCCGGACCGGTCGACCTCGGCGGCAGCGAACGGTCGATCGTCCTGCGGGTGAAGGTGGCCACCAGCCCGTTCTCGTTGCCCCGCAGCCTGGTGCTCAAGCGCTACGTGCTGCCGCCGGCCGGCGAGCCGTGCGACAGCTTCGTTCGGGAGGCGGTCAGCTACCAGTTGGCCACCTCGCTGGCCACCGAGGACCGGGTGTGCCCGGAGCTGTTCGCGCACTCCGGCGACCACCGGCTGCTGGTGATGGAGGATCTCGGCCTGGCGCCGACGCTGGCCGGCCGGCTGATGGGCGACGACGCCCGGGCCGCCGAACGAGCGCTGCTGTCCTGGGCGCACTCGCTCGGCCGGCTGCACGCCACCACCGCGGGCCGGGAGGCCGACTTCGACGCGCTGCAACGCCGCCTGGGACAGCTCGGCTCGAAGGATCCGCTGGCCGCCGACGGACCCACCGCGCTGGCGGAACTGCCCGCCATGCTGGATGCCGAGTTCGGCGTGGCCACCTCGGCGGCGGCACTGGAATGTGTCGAGCGGGCCAAGGGCCTGCTGGCCGCCGAACGGCACCGGGCGTTCAGCCCCTCCGACTCCTGCCCGGACAACAACCTGATCACCAGCCGGGGCGTGCGGTTCCTGGACTTCGAGGGCGGCTGCGTGCGCAACGTGCTGCTGGACGCGGCCTACCTGCGGGTGCCGTTCCCGGTGTGCTGGTGCGCCTTCGGGCTGCCGGCCGGTATGCACGACGCGATGCTCGCCGGGTGGCGGGCCGAGGTGCGCGGGGTGTGGCCGGACCTGACCGACGACGCCGTGCTGCTGCCCAGACTCGTTGAGGCGCAGATGTTCTGGGTCTGGTACACCACCTGGCAGCTGCTGACCAACTCGGAGCTGGAGGGTTGCCCGCACGCCGCCCGGTCGATCGAGACGCCGAACCGGTCCGCGGTGCTCGCCGCCCGCTGGCGCCGGCTGAGCCGCTACGCCGCCGCGTGCGGAGCCGATCCGGTCGCCGAGCACGCGGACGCGGTGGTCGCGGGCCTGGAGTCCCGGCTCGACGGTGATCTCTCGCTGCCCCTCTACCCCGCGTTCCGCTGACCGCCGTGGCCTACGACGAGGCGCTGGCCGAGCGGGTCCGGGAACGTATCGAGGGCGGAGCGGCGGTCGCCGAGCAGAAGATGTTCGGCGGGCTGGCCTTTCTCGAACGCGGTCACATCGTGGTCGGGATCATGGGTGACGATCTGCTGGTGCGGGTGGGCGCGGCGGGCAAGGCCGCCGCGCTGCGCCGGCCCGGTGTCCGGGAGTTCGACTTCACCGGCCGGCCGATGCGAGCGTTCGTGGTGGTCGCCGGCGAGGTCCTCGACGACGCCGTGCTCGACGACTGGCTGGCGGCCGGGCGGACGTTCGCGGCCTCCCTACCGGCCAAGTGACTTCGGCCGGAAGGCGGCGAGCGCCTCGGCATCCGACGGCGGGTTGCGGACGTAGTTGTCGACCCAGTCCGCGATCCCCGGGAACCCCGAGCCGGCGATGATCGCCGCGGCCACCGCGTCGACGTCGAACTCCGTGCGCCGCAACTGGATCGCCGGGCCGGCGGCCCCGCCGAGCAGGGCCCAGTGTGCCCCGGTCGAGCCGTAGGGCATCCCGACCGAGCCCGGGTTGACCACCGTGGTCCGGTCGACGAG
>NZ_DASTBH010000241.1:0-19824 GCF_035712165.1 Actinophytocola sp.
CAGCGGAACGCTGCGCCGCACCGACGCCGCCGGCAACACCTCGGTGATCGGCACGATTCCGGTGTACTCGCACGACGAGGAGGGCCTGCAGGGGGTCGGGGTGGACCCCGGCTTCGCCAGCAACCGGTTCATCTACCTCTATTTCGCCCCACCGCTGTCCACCCCGGCCGGGGACGCTCCGGCCACCGGAACCAACTTCTCCGCCTGGGTCGGCGTCAACCGGCTGGCCCGGTTCACCCTCAACGCCGACTTCACGCTGAACACGGCGAGCCAGGTCACCGTGCTCGACGTGCCGGCCGACCGCGGCATCTGCTGCCACGTCGGCGGCGACATCGACTTCGACGCGGCCGGCAACCTGTACCTGTCCACCGGGGACGACACCAACCCGTTCGCCTCGGACGGCTACTCCCCCATCGACGAGCGCACCGACCGCAACCCGGCGTTCGACGCGCAGCGCAGTTCGGCCAACACCAACGACCTGCGCGGCAAGGTGCTGCGGATCCGGGTCAACGCCAACGGGACCTACTCGATCCCGGCCGGCAACCTGTTCCCGCCGGGCACCGCCAACACCCGTGCGGAGATCTACGCGATGGGCTTTCGCAACCCGTTCCGGATGAGCGTGGACAAGGCCACCGGCATCGTCTACCTCGGCGACTACGGACCGGACGCGGGAGCGGCCAGCGCCACCCGCGGACCGGGCGGCCAGGTCGAGTTCAACCGGATCGCCTCGCCGGGCAACTACGGGTGGCCGTACTGCACCGGAAACAACACCACCGCGGAGACCTACTTCGAGTTCACCTTCCCGTCCGGACCGTCCGGCGCCCGGTACAACTGCGCGGGCGGGCCGACCAACAACTCCTTCCGCAACACCGGCCTGGCCACGCTGCCCGCCGCACGGGCGGCCTGGATCCCCTACGACGGCGGATCGGTGCCGGCGTTCGGCAACGGGTCGGAGTCCCCGATGGGCGGCCAGGTCTACCGCTACGACCCGAACCTCAACTCCGCCGTGAAGTTCCCGCAGGCCATGGACGGGCACTACCTGGCGGCCGAGTTCGGCCGGCGCTGGCTGCGGCTGGTCGACGTCAACGCCGACGGCACGGCCGGGCAGATCAACCCGTTCCCGTGGACCGGAACGCAAATCATCGACACCGCCTTCGGCCCGGACGGCGCGTTCTACGTGCTGGACTACGGCACCGGGAACTTCGGTGGCGACGCCAACTCCGCGCTCTACCGCATCGAGTACACCCCCGGCGCGGGGGGCCAGCCACCCATCGCGCGGGCCGCGGCCAACCGGACCTCCGGACTGGCGCCGCTGGCCGTGACCTTCTCCTCGGCCGGCTCGTCCGACCCGGACGGCGGCGCGCTGACCTACCTGTGGAACTTCGGCGACGGCACGACGTCCACGGCGGCCAACCCCACCAAGACCTACACCACCAACGGACAGCGCACGGTCAGCCTCACCGTGACCGACCCGACCGGGCGCACCGGCAACGCCAGCCTGGTCGTCACGGTCGGCAACACGGCGCCGGCGGTCACCATCACCACCCCGGTCAACGGCACGCTGTTCAACTTCGGCGACGCGATCCCGTTCCAGATCACGGTGACCGACCCGGAGGACGGGACGATCAACTGCGCCCGGGTGCGGCTGACCTACGTGCTCGGCCACGACAGCCACGGCCATCCGATCACCTCGGCCACCGGCTGCTCCGGCACGCTCACCATCCCGGTGGACGGCGAGCACGACACCGCGGCCAACCTCTACGCGGTGTTCGACGCCGAGTACACCGACCTCGGGGCGAACGGACAGCCGGCGCTGACCACGCACACCCAGCACCGGCTGCAACCGCGGCACCGGCAGGCCGAGCACTTCACCGCGCAGAACGGCGTCACCGTGGTCAGCCACACCGGTGCCGAGGGCGCGTCCACCGTCGGCAACATCAACAACGGCGACTGGATCTCGTTGGCGCCCTACGCGTTCGGGTCGGCCAACCGGTTCACCGCGCGGGTGTCCTCGGCCGGGTCGGGCGGCACGCTGACCGTGCGCAGCGGTTCGGCGACCGGCCCCGTGCACGGATCGGTGACCGTGCCGGTCACCGGTGGCTGGGAGACCTTCGTCAACGTCTCCACCGCGCTGACCGGGGTTCCGGCCGGCAGCACCACGCTGTTCCTGGTGTTCACCGGCGCCGGAACCGGGGCACTCTACGACGTGGACGCGTTCACGGTGGACTCCGGCACCGGCGGCGGTGGCACCGGACCGATCACCGGCATCAACGCCAAGTGCGTGGACGTCTCCGGGGCCGCCACCGCGGACGGCACCAAGATCCAGCTGTGGACCTGCAACGGAACCGCGGCACAGAGCTGGACCCGCACCGGCAGCACCCTGCGCGCGCTCGGCAAGTGCATGGACATCTCCGGCGGCGCCACCGCGGACAACACCCGGGTGCAGCTGTGGACCTGCAACGCGACCGGCGCGCAGAACTGGACCCCGATGGCGAACGGCACGCTGGTCAACCCCCAGTCCAACAAGTGCCTCACGCCGCAGGCCGGCGGCACCGCCGACGGCACCCAACTGGTCATCCTCACCTGCTCCGGCGCGGCGAACCAGCGCTGGACCCTGCCCTGAGAGGAACGACGAACCATGCGACGAACACTCATCTGCGCGGCCGCGGCCGTACTGGCGTGCGGTACCGGCACGCCGGTGGCCAGCGCCGCGGACGCGCCCTACGACGTGCTGGTGTTCTCCCGCACCGCCGGGTTCCGGCACGACTCCATCGCGGTCGGCACCCAGGCCATCCGGGATCTGGGCGCCGCCAACAGCTTCACCGTGACCGCCACCGAGGACCCGAACGCGTTCAGCACGGGCAACCTCGCGCAGTACGAGGCGGTGGTGTTCCTCAACACCACCGGAGACGTCCTGAACGCGGCCCAGCAGACCGCGTTCGAGTCCTACATCCGCGGCGGCGGCGGGTACGTCGGCGTGCACTCGGCGGCTGACACCGAGTACGACTGGCCGTTCTACGGCGAACTGGTCGGCGCGTACTTCGCCTCGCATCCGGCCACCCAGCAGGTCACCGAGCGGGTGGAGAACCGGGCGCACGCGGCCACCGCACACCTCGGCCAGACCTGGGTGCGCACCGACGAGCTGTACAACTACCGCACCAACGTCCGGTCCACCGCACGGGTACTGGCCACTCTGGACGAGTCGACGTACTCCGGCGGGTCGATGGGCGCCGACCACCCGCACACCTGGTGCAAGACCCTCGGCGGCGGGCGCTCGTTCTACACCGGCAACGGTCACACCCAGGCCAGCTACAGCGAGACGTCGTTCCGGGCGATGCTGCTCGGCGGCATCCGGTACGCGGCCAACCGGACCAGGGCGGACTGCCGTCCGGAGACCGGCTACACCGCGCTGTACAACGGATCCACCGCCGGCTGGTCGCAGGCCGGCCCCGGTTCGTTCACCAACGCCGACGCCACGTTGAGCTCGGTCGGCGGCCTGGGCCTGTTGTGGTACAGCGCAAGGGAGTTCCGGTCCTACTCGCTGAAGCTGGACTGGCGGCTGCTCGGCGACGACAACTCCGGCGTGTTCGTCGGGTTCCCGCCGAGCTCGGACCCCAACACCTCGATCAACAACGGCTACGAGGTGCAGATCGACGCCACCGACACGCCGGACCGCACCACCGGGGCGATCTACGGGTTCCGCTCGGCCGACCTGGCGGCGCGGGACGCGGCGCTCAACCCGCCCGGCGAGTGGAACACCTTCGAGTTGCTGGTCGAGGGCGAGCGGCTGCAGGTGTTCCTCAACGGCGTGCGGGTCAACGACTTCACCAACACCGATCCGGCCCGCTCGCTGGTGTCCGGGCACATCGGCATCCAGAACCACGGCACCGGTGACGATGCCTCGTTCCGCAACATCCGGATCAAGGAACTGGGCGGCACCCCGCCGCCCGGACCGCGCACCGGGCCGATCACCGGCGTGAACGCCAAGTGCGTGGACGTCTCCGGCGCGGCCACCGCGGACGGCACCAAGATCCAGCTGTGGACCTGCAACGGAACCGGCGCGCAGCGGTGGACCTGGTCCGGCACCGCGACCGCCGGCGCCGTCACGGCGCTGGGCAAGTGCCTGGACGTCTCCGGCGGCGGCACCGCGGACAACACCCGGGTGCAGCTGTGGACCTGCAACGGGACCGGGGCGCAGAACTGGACCGCCGGGTCGGACGCCACGCTGCGCAACCCGCAGTCCGGCAGGTGTCTCACCCCGCAGGCCGGCGGCACCGCCGACGGCACCCAGTTGGTCATCCTCACCTGCTCCGGCGCCGCGAACCAGCGCTGGACCATGCCCTGAATCGATTCCCTTGGGGCGCAACGTCACGTCGTACCCGTGCTACGGAATGGACGTGACGTTGCGCCCCAAAATCGAGTCCGGGCACTATGGGCCCGGTGACCGTTCTGGACGCGTTGACCTACCCGATCGTTGCGGCGCCGATGGCGGGGGGCGTGTCCACGCCGGCGCTGGCCGGGGCGGTGTCCGAGGCGGGCGGGCTCGGCTTCCTGGCCGCCGGATACCTCAGTCCGGGCGTGCTGCGTGAGCAGATCCAGGCGGTGCGCGGGCTGACCGCCCGGCCGTTCGGCGTGAACCTGTTCGTGCCCGGCGACCCGGCGGCCGACCCCGAGGCGCTCAACCGGTACCGGGACCGGCTCGAGGCGGAGGCCGCGCTCTACGGCGCCGTGCTCGGCGAGCCGGTGTCCGACGACGACGGGTGGTCGGAAAAGCTCGCCGTGGTACGGGAAACCGGGGTTCCGGTGGTCAGCTTCACGTTCGGCTGCCCGACCCGCAACACCGTCGCCTCGCTCAAGGCGCACGGATCCAGCGTGGTCGTCACGGTGACCTGCCTGGACGAGGCGCGCATCGCCGCCGAGGCCGGCGCGGACGCGTTGTGCGTGCAGGGACCGGACGCCGGCGGCCACCGGGGCACCTTCGCCAACACCGGGAAGGTGCCCGACATCGGCCTGATCCCGTTGCTGCGCCGGATATCGGCCCAGATCGACCTGCCGATGATCGCGACCGGCGGGTTGGCGCACGGCGCGGACGTGGCGGCGGTGCTGGTCGCCGGGGCCCGCGCCGCCCAACTCGGGACCGTGTTCCTGACCTGCCCGGAGAGCGGCGCCAACCCGACCTACAAGGCGGCGCTGGCCAACCGCCGCTTTCCCGGCACCGCGATGACGCTGGCGTTCTCCGGCCGTCCGGCCCGCGGCCTGGTCAACCGGTTCCTGCTCGACCACTCGGCCGAGGCCCCGGTCGCCTACCCGCACGTGCACCACCTGACCAGGAACCTGCGCGCCGCAGCCGCCACCGCGGGCGACCCGGAGGCGATGAGCCTGTGGGCCGGCCAGGGTTACCCCTTCGCCCGCGACATCCCGGCCGCCGACCTGGTCACCACCCTCGCCACCCAGGCCCGCACCGCGCTGGCCGACGCCACCCACCGCTTCGCCCGCTGACCTGCGTAGCTCATGGTGGCCCGGCACGCGGACAGCGGTGCGGCGGCGTAGCGTGGAGGGATCATGGCGACGAATCTTGTGTTGATCGGGTTCGATGGGACGCCGGCGGCGGAGCGGGCCGTTCGTGAGGCGGCGCAACTGTTTCCGGGACGGCCGGCACTGGTGGTCACGGTGTGGGAGGCGGGACGGGCGTTCGACCTCGCCATGATCCCGACCAGGGGGCTCGAGCTGCCGATGAGCGGCATCGACATCCGGACCGTCGCGCAGGTGGACGAGGCCATGTACAACGAGGCCAAGCAGCTGGCCCGGTGGGGCGCGCAGCTGGCCAGTGACCAGGGCCTGCCGGCCGAGCCGCTGGTGGTCGCGGACGAGCTCAGCGTCGCGGACACCCTGGTGCGCCTGGCGAAGGAGCACACGGCGGCGGTCATGGTGATCGGCGCGCACCACCACGGCCGGCTCTCCGAACTGCTGCTCGGCTCGACCAGCCGAGGCGTGCTGCAACACACGCCGTGCCCGGTGCTGGTCGTCCGCGCCGAATGACGGGTTCACATCTGCTGGCGTAGAAATACCCCATGGCTTCGGTCGTGGCTCGGGACCGACGGCGGCGGTGGTCGCTGGTCGCGGTCCTGGCCGCGGTGCTGATCGCGCTGCCGGCCGTGGTCGCGGCCCTGCCGTCCCCGGTGGCCCCGGTCGAGCCCGGCCGGCTCCGCGAGCTGATGGTGCGTTCGGCGGCCCAGCCCTACCAGGGCTACGCGGAGAGCACCGGCACCGTCGGCGTGCCCGACCTGCCGAACCTGACCCAGGTCACGTCCCTGGTCAACGGCACGACCCGGATCCGCTCCTGGTACGACTCCCCCGAGCGCTGGCGGTTCGACGTGCTGTCGCTGGGCAACGAACACGACGTGTACCGCACCCCGGAGGGTGAGTTCCTCTGGGAGTACGGCACCAGCCGGGTCACCCAGGTGCTCGGCGAACAGCCGGTCCGGCTGCCCAGGGCCGGCGATCTGCTGCCGCCCGACCTGGCCAGGCGGGTGCTCGCCGCGGCCCCCGGCGACCCGGTGGAGGCACTGCCGGCGCGCCGGGTGGCCGGCGTCGGCGCGGTCGGGCTGCGGGTGAGGCCGGCCGACCCGGAGACCACCATCGGTCAGGTGGACATCTGGGCCGAGCCGGACAGCGGGCTGCCGCTGCGCGTGGAGGTGACCGCCCGCGGCGGGGCGGCGCCGATCCTGGTCACCGAGTTCCTCGAGGTGCGCCTGGACCGGCCGGACCCGCTGACGCTCACCCCGGCGCATCCGCCGGAGGCCGAGGAGCACGTGCTGATGGCGCCGGACATCGTGGCGGCGCTGGGCGTCGCCAACCCGGCGTTGTTCCCCGCCGAGCTGGCCGGCCGGCCGCTGCGGACCGCCGAGCTGGCCGGGGTGCCCGGCGCCGCCCTGTACGGCACCGGACTGTCGGCGTTCGTGGTGCTGCCGCTGCCGCGCGGCCTGGGCGGGCGGGCCACCGAGGCGGCCCGCAAGGCCGCCGCCATCGACCTCACCCTGCCCGGCGGCACCGGTGTGCTGCTCACCATTCCGCCGGTCACCGTGATCATCGAGCGGTCCACCGCGAGCCGCCGGTCGTTCCTGCTCACCGGCCTGGTCACCCGGTCGGTCCTGGAACGCGCCGCCGCCGACCTGTCGACCGCACCGAGGAGCGGCCGGTGATCGTCACCCGGGCGCTGACCAAGCGCTTCGACCGGGTCACCGCGGTGGACCAGGTCGACCTGCACGTCCGGGAGGGCGACCGGTACGGGTTCCTCGGGCCCAACGGTTCGGGCAAGACCACGCTGGTCCGGATGCTGCTCGGCCTGGTGTACGCGACCAGCGGCGAGATCGAGCTGCTCGGCCGGCCGGTGCCCAGGCGGATCGGCGAGGTGCTCGGCGAGGTGGGCGCGCTGGTCGAGGGTCCGGCGGCCTACCCGCACCTGTCCGGCCGCACCAACCTGGCCCTGCTCGACGCGGCCGGGCCGGGCGGCGACCGGCGCACCCGCAAGCAGCGGATCGAGGAGTCGCTGGAGCGGGTCGGCCTGGCCGGGGTGGACCGCCGGCCGGTGAAGGCCTACTCGCTGGGCATGCGGCAGCGGCTGGGCCTGGCGGCCGCGCTGCTGCGCCGCCCCCGGCTGCTGGTGCTGGACGAGCCGACGAACGCGCTGGACCCGCAGGGCATCCGGGAGATCCGTGAGCTGCTGATCGACCTCAACCGGTCCGGCACCACCGTGTTCCTGTCCAGCCATCTGCTCGCCGAGGTCGAGCAGCTGTGCACCCGGGTCGGCGTGGTGGACCGCGGCCGGCTGGTGCTGGAGGACGAACTGGCCGGCATCCGCAGCCCTACCGGGCGGGTCGTGGTGGACACGCCGGACGCGGCGGACGCCGTGCGGGTGCTGGACGGGCAGCTCGAACACCGCGAGGGCGAGCGGCTGTTCGTCCGGCATGACGACCCGGCGTCGCTCAACGCGGCGCTGGTCACCGCCGGGATCCGGGTCGCGGAGATCGTCACCGAGCGGCGCACGCTCGAACAGGTGGTGCTCGAGGTGACCAGCTCCGGGTCGGACCGGGTGGACCGGAGCGTCACATGATCACCGTCGAGCTGCGCAAGCTGATGCTGCGGCCGCGCATGTGGGTCAGCGTGCTGCTGCTCTGCCTGCTTCCGGCGATCGTGGCGGTCTTCCTTGCCACGGCGGACTTTCCGCCGCCGCCGGGGCAGGGCGGGGCGTTCCTGTCCGCGGTGCTGCGCAACGGTTCGCTGTATCCGGCGGCGGCGCTGGCGCTGGTGTTGCCGGTGTTCCTGCCGCTGGCCGTCGCGGTGCTGGCCGGTGACGCGGTGGCCGGCGAGTCGGCCACCGGGACGCTGCGCTACCTGCTGGTCCGGCCGGTGGGCCGCACCCATCTGCTGCTGGCGAAGCTGATCGCGTTGTGCGCGTTCATCGTGCTGGCGATCCTGCTGGTGGTGATCACCTCGCTGGTCGTCGGGGTGATCCTGTTCGGCACCGGGGCCGAGGCGGTCGGCCAGCCCGGCGCGGTCACGTCGCTGTCCGGCGTGACGTTGAGCCCGGCCGAGCTGGCCCTACGACTACTCGGTTCGATCGGCTACATCGTGGTGTCGATGCTGGGGTTCGGAGTGATCGCGCTGTTCCTGTCGACGCTCACCGACTCCGGGTTGGGCGCGGCGCTCGGCGCGCTGGCCGTGCTGATCACCAGCTCGGTCCTGCAGACGCTGGACGCCGCCGCCCCGATCAAGGCCTACCTGCCGACCAACTACTGGCTGGCCTGGATCGACTTCTTCCGTGACCCGGTGTTCTGGCACAGCATCACCAACGGGTTGCTGCTGCAGGCCGGCTATCTGGTGGTCTTCTTCGGCGCCGCGTGGGCGAACTTCGCCACCCGGGACGTGACCGCCTGACGGCGACGCTGCCGGACCGCGAGCAGGCCCAGGATCAGCAGGATGGCGGACAGGCCGAGCAGTCCCTCCACGGGTGCGCCGGTCCGGGCCAGCGGCGGTGACCCGGGCGGGGGCGGCGGGGTGGTCTCCGGCGGAGAGTTGGGCGCCACCTCCTCGGCGTTGCCCTGGATGTCGGACTGTGGGAGCACCTCGTTCGTGTCGCCCTCGGCCGAGAACGGAACCCCCGGCGGGAAGCAGTCTTCCGCGCAGACTTCCTCCTGGGCACAGTTCAGCGACAGGCAGGCGGCCAGCTCGATCGAGACGCTGAGCTGGGTCGCCAGCGTGACCACGCCGGCCTCGACGACCGCGAGGACCTGGCCGAGGGTGTCGAGCAGACCGGCGGCGGTGGACAGCAGCAGGTTGCCGACCTCGACCACGACCGGCGCCGCGACCGAGATGGTGACCGTGACGGGCACGTCCGCGGCGAGGAAGAAGTCCTCGCCGACGCCGAGCGGGAAGGTGCTGGGTAGCGGCAGGGCGCGGGCCGCGTCCTGGAAGGCCCGGGCGCCGGTGACGGTCACGGTCGCCGGACCGTTGTTGCCGGCGACCGTGTAGGGCCCGGCGACCTTGCCGGGCGCCGCCTTGACCGGCCCGGTCACAGCCAGGCGCGGGCCTTCCTTGCGCGGCGCGAGCGGACCGTGTGCCAGCGCGTCGGCCACGATCCGGCTGGCCGGGCCGTTGATGGTGTCGTCGGCGTCGATCCGGCCGTCCCGGTCCCTGTCCCGCCACTGGACGAACCGGTCGGTGAAGTACCAGATCGCCGCCTGCACGATGGCTGCCGCCTGGCGCGGGTCGGCGACCGCCGGGTTCTTCCTGGCCGGGTAGTAGTTCTGCAGGATGTAGTTGACGTAGCCGAAGTTGGGGATCTCGGCCGGCGCGGCCCCGATGCCGTTGCGCGGACCGGGCTTGTCCGGCGCCCGTAGCTGGGTGCGGTAGGCGCCCAGCGAGTCGACACAGTGCAGGGAGGCGGCCGGTTCCGCCGCCCGCCAGTGCGGATCCGCCCTGAGGTTGACCGACGGGTTCGGATAACCCCGGCGGATGTCGTGATCCGGGTTGACGAAGCCCTCGAGGACGTACCCGGTCTGGCAGCCGGGTGCTGGCGCGATCGACGGCGTTACCTGTGCGCTCGCCGGAACCACCGTGCCGAACGTCGCGGACAGACCCAGCGCGATTGCCACGATCCTGCGCCTCCGCGATACCGGCGTGCGCGTCATGAAACCTCCTTGAGTGCGTGCGTGCCCGCCGGGGATGAAACGCCAAACCACGGCACTTCAACAATTCCGCCGCGCCACTCTCACGCTTTCGAGGCCACAAGACCACTCGGTGAGGTGGTCTACCGGCGATTCTGTGTACAGACCGTGTTCGCCGGGCCGGAGCCAAGCGGGGCGGTGCCCAGCGCGGTCCGGACGATGGCCGTGACCACGGCGTCGACCGGCAGCTCGGAGTGTCCTATTCGGATACCGGGGCAGAGTTGCTGGAGCGGGAGGTTGACCGCGCCGTCCAGCCGGGCGGAGTCGGGCGGTGTGACGGTTTCGTCGGTTTCGGTCCAGACCGACAGCCACGGAAGGGGGACCGGCGCCCCGTCGACGGAGGAAAGCAGGGCGCTGCCGGGAACGAGCTGTTGACAGGCGGTCGGGCAGGCATCGGGCAGCAGCACGCGACCGGTGCCGGCCAGCGTGGTGCCGTGCAGCGGAGCACCGAGGGTGACCACCCGCCGGGCCCGGTGCTCGCCGTCGTGCCGGGCCACCCAGAGCCGGGCCACCACGCCACCGGCCGAGTAGCCGATCAGGTCCACCGAGGGCGCGCCGCCGTCCAGCGCGGCGTCGACCTCCCGGTCGAGAACCGCGACCTGCGCGAGCAGGTCGCCGGTGCCGTCACCGGCCAGGGTGAGCACCCGGGTCTCGCGGCCGGCGCCGCCGATCCGGCCGGCCAGCGCGAGAAGCGCGTCGCGGGAACCGCCGTAGCCGGGAATGAGCAGCACCGGACCGGGGCGGTCCTGCGGCGGGGTCCCGGCCCGGGGCTGGCGGTCGGCCAGCACCCGCACGCCGAGGACCAGGACCAGAACGACCACGAGCACCGCCAGGGCGCCGAACAGCACCCGGCGCCGGCCGCTCAGCCCGGTCCACCACCGCACACCTCATCATCACTCACTGTCGATGCGTTCCGGGGCCGGACCGCGGGACCGCTGCTGCAACGGCATGGCGAACCAGACCACCCCGAACGCGACCAGCGCCGCCCCGCCGAGCACCACGGGCACCAGGCCGCCGATCACCATCTCGAAGATCAGCAGGAGGGTGCCGCTCACCGCCACGGCGAGGCAGGCGAGCCCGGCGATCGCCAGCTTGTCGGCCACCCGGATGATGTACTCCCGCCGGCCCTGCCGGAACAGCACCCGGTGCCAGGCCGCCGGTCCGGTCAGCAGCAGCACCGCGGCCGTGGCGAACAGCACCGTGGTCAGGTGGATGGCTTTCACATAGCCGCTGGCCGCGACATAGCGTTCCATGAAGGTGATCGATAACAGGAACCCGAACAGGATCTGCACCCCGGCCTGGGCGACCCGGATCTCCTGCAGCAGTTCGTTGAGGTTGCGCGCCAACTGCTGCGACTCTGACTCCTCGGCCTCACTCACCGTGTTCCTCCTCTCGCCGACCAGCGGTTACCCAAGCCGGGTGGGACCCAATCGGTTGACCGCGGACCGGCGGGGTACCCGGGCGCCATGACCGAACCGGAATACCACGACCACAGCAGTGCCGAGGATCTCGACGAGGACCGGCTGGCGCTGGACCCGCTCGAAGCCGGCATGGATCCGCCCGAGCACTGGTCCGAGGCCGACCGGTTCGGCACCACCGCGGCCGAGCAGCGGCAGGGCCAGGACCTGGAGCACCGGCTGCGGGAGGAGGAACCGGACGTCACGCCGGACCTGGACGCCGACCCGGACGACCTCGAGGCCGCCGACGGCGAGGCCGCCGACCAGCTGATCGTCGACGACATCCCCCGCGAGCTGCTGCCCGAGCACGCCGCCGTGGCCCGCGGCCAGTCTGCCGACGAGGCCGGCGGATCCATGGCCGAGGAGATCCGCACCCCGCACGACCGTTCCCGTTCTCGATAACCGTCCCAGATGGACAGCGGGACCCGGGATCCGTCCGCGAGTCGACCTACTTGTCCAGGGCCTTCGCCAGCACCGTGAGGTCGGCGAGGAAACCGGCATAGGCGGCTTCGCGGTCCGGGGCGCGCAGGATGGCCGACGGGTGGGTGGTCACCAGGAGCCGGGCGGGCGGAACCGGTTCGCCATCCACGGAGTCCAGGTCCAGCAACCGGCCGCGCAGGTCGGTGAGCTTGGCCGAGGGGCCGAGCAACGCCTTGGTGGCCACCGAACCCAGCAGCACCACGTACTCCGGGCACACGCGGCGCAGTTCGGCCAGCAGCCACGGCCGGCAGGCGACGACCTCGGTGCGGCTCGGGGTCTTGTGGATGCGCCGCTTGCCGCGCTCGACCCGGACGAACCGGAAGTGCTTGACGGCGTTGGTGACGTACAGCGCGGACCGGTCGACGGCCAACTCCCGCAGGGCCCGGTCGAGCATCGCGCCCGCGGGTCCGACGAACGGCCGGCCGGTCTTGTCCTCCTGGTCGCCGGGCTGTTCGCCGACGACGACGACCCGGGCACGCTCGGAGCCCTCGCCGAACACCGTCTGGGTGGCGTCCCGGTACAGGTCGCAGCCGGTGCAGGTGGCCGCGGCCGCGCGCAGTTCGTCGAGCCCGGCCGCGTCCGGCACGACGGCCGCGGTGCGAGCCACGGTCAGCTCCAGATGGTCAGCATCACCAGGGCGGCCGCGATGGTGGCCACGCCCCCGGCCAGCACCGGGTGGGCGCGGACGGTGCCGGCCAGCCGGTGTGCGTGATCGGTGGTGGCGTTCATCGCGTCGTGCAGCAGGGCCATCCGGTGCTGGGCGGCCTCCCGCATCCGGGCCTTGACGTCCGCCCGGTGCCGCAGCGCGGCGACCGTTTCGCCGATCTCGGCCCGGGTCAGCGCCGCCTCGTGCCGTAGGTCCTCGTCGGTCGGCGGGCTGCCGGGCAGCGCGTAGCGGTCCTGCTCAGCCTTGGTCCGGGTCATTGCTGGCTCCTTCCTTGATGACGTCGATGTCTTCCCGGACCCGAGCCAGTGTGGCGTCGGGGATGGGTGGCAGCGCCCGGCGCAGCTGCGAACGGCCGAGCAGCGCCACGACTACGGCCGGAACCAGGAGGCCGATGCCCACCACCAGCGCGGCGGTCCAGGCCGGCATCGCCGTGGCCAGTCCCAGCACCAGGGCGGCCAGCAGCACGGCGCCGGCGTAACCGGCGAGCACCAGCGCCCCGGCCAGCATGCCGCCGCCGACCGCGCCCCGCTTCGCCTTGGTGGCCACCTCGCGCGCGGCGAGTGCGGCCTCGAGCCGGACCAGCCGGGTGGTCTGCTCGGAGAGATCGCTGACCAGCTGGGCCATCGACCGGTCGGTCTGTTGCGTGTGGGTGGTCATCACTTGTCCTCCGCCGCGGCTCGCAGTGCCGGCAACAGCCGCCGCTGCGCCAGGTCGGTGAAGGCCTCCTGGTGCCCGCCGCCGATCTGCAGCAGCGCGATGTGGCTGAACCCGGCCTCCCAGAAGGGTTTCACCGCCTCGATGATCGGTTCGAGATCCGGTCCGCACGGGATGGTCTCGGCCACGTCCTCGGGCCGGACGAACTGCGAGGCCGCCGCGAACCCGGCCGGGCCGGGCAGTTCGGCGTTGACCTTCCAACCGCCCGCGAACCAGCGGAACTGCTCGTGTGCCCGGCGCACCGCGGCGTCGCGGTCGGGATCCCAGCACACCGGCACCTGACCGATCTTCGCCGACCGCCCGTCGTGCGTCCGGTCCCACATGTCGCACAGTTCCGGCTCGGGCTGCACCGCGATCATCGCGTCGGCCAGCGGGGCCAGCCGGTCCACCGACTGCTTGCCGGACACGGCGACGGCCACCGGCACCCGGGTCTCCGGCAGATCCCACAGCTTTGCCGAGTCGATCCGGAAATGGTCGCCCGCGTAGTTCACATAACCGCCGTCGAACAGCGCGGAAATGATCTCCAGAGCTTCGTCGAGCATCTCGTGCCGTACGTTCACCGGCGGCCAGCCGCGACCGACGACATGCTCATTGAGGTTCTCCCCCGCGCCGAGCCCGAGGGTGAAACGATTGCCGGACAACAACTGCACGGTGGCGGCCTGCTGGGCGACGACCGTGGGGTGATAACGCATGGTCGGACAGGTCACATAGGTCATCAGCTCCACCCGCTCGGTCGCCTGGGTCACGGCGCCGAGCACGGCCCAGGCGTTGGCGGAGTGACCCTGCTCGTCCAACCAGGGAAAGTAGTGGTCGCTGATCACCTCGAAGTCGAAGCCGGCCCGTTCGGCCAGGGCCGCGTGCCGCACCAGGTCGGCCGGCCCGGCCTGCTCGGTCATCAGCGTGTACCCGAAACGAACCATGGGGACCGGGTACCACGGCTCGGCCGGGGTCAACCACACACGGTGAGGATTCCTTGACAGGTCCGGCGGCGGGTGGTTTGCTCGGTTTGCCGAAACTGGGGCTCGACTGGGGCGTCGGAGATTTCGGGAATGGCGCCCGATCCGGCCATTAAAGGGGACCATTTTGGTACGCGTTACCACGATGTCCGAATCGGGAATCGTCACCGGGGAATGGGCGGTCCAGCGCTGGCACAAACCCCGGGTCAAGCCGGAGCACACGCCCTACCGGATCAACGGCGACCGCATCCGGATCGGCGGTGCGGTCTACGGGATCGCGGCCGAACTGGGCGATCCGACCGGCGCCATCGGCACGCTGCTGGACAGCCTGGACGGCACCCGGACGGTGGATGCCGTGGTGGCGGCCGTGCGGGCCCGGCATCCGGACCAGACCCCGGCGGACATCCGGCAGGCGATCTGCCAGTTCGTCGAAAGCGGCTATCTGGAGGACGCCGAGCCCGACCCGCCGCAGGCGTTGTCCGCCCGGGAGCGGGACCGGTACGAACGCAGCCGGCAGTTCTACCGCTGGGTGGACCTGCAGCCGCGGGCGAGCACCTGGGATCCGCAACTGCGGCTGCGCTCCGCCGCGGTGACGCTGGTCGGGCTCGGCGGGACCGGCGGCAACGCCGCGCTCGCCCTGGCCGCGAGCGGCGTGGGCACCCTGCACTGCGTCGACTGCGACACCGTCGAACTGTCCAACCTCAACCGGCAGATCCTCTACACCGAGGCGGACATCGGCCGGCCCAAGATCGATGCGGCGGCCGAACGGTTGCGGGCGCTCAACTCCGACATCACGGTCACCACCCAACACGAACGGATCCGTGGCGTGGCCGGCTTCCGCGACCTGGTCGCCGACTGCGACGTGCTGCTGCTGTGCGCGGACAGCCCGGGCGAGATCCGCGCCTGGGCCAACCGGGCCTGCCTGGACAGCGGCACGCCCTGGGTGGACAGCGGCTACCACGGCCCGCGCGCCTCGGTCTGCGTCTACCTGCCCGGCACCGGGGCCTGCTACGAGTGCCTGTGGCTGGCCGAACACGAGCGGCGCCGCATCCTCGGCGCCGCCGATCCGTACACAGTGGACCGGCGCGGCAGCAACGCGGTCTGTGCCACCTCCGCCGGAATCTGCGGACACCTGGCCGCCCACGCCGTGATCATGCTGTTGACCGGCATCTCCGCCGGGTGGCCGGGACGGGTGCGCGGGGTCAACCTCGCCGTGCCGGACGCCCAGTACCTCGTCGCGGACCCGCCCCGGCCGGACTGCCCGGCCTGCGGATCCGGTTCCAGAGCATGTTCATCCACCGGCCAGTCGAAGGAGGTGACCGTCAGTGCACGTCGAGATCCGAACCCTGACCCAGGACGAGGCTCTCTCCCTGTCCCATGACTCGGGCTGACGACGCGGCGGTGCGGGCGGCTCGCGGCCGCCCGCACCGTGGTTTGGGGGAAGTAGGGCACGAATGACAGGTTCGGCGACCCCGTTGCTGTGGTCCACCGGGATGGCGTCCGCGGGCGACGGGATCTTCAAGGCGGCCGCGCCGCTGCTGGCGGCATCGCTGACCACGGATCCGCGCGCGGTCGCGGCGGTCAGCGTCGCCTACTCGGCGGCCTGGCTGACCGGTCTGGTCGCCGGCGCGCTGACCGACCGGTTGCCCCGCCGGCAGGTGCTGATCTGGTCGAACCTGATGCGGGCCACGGGAATCATGGGTCTGGTGGCGCTGGTCGCCGCCGGGTGGGTGACGGTCCCGGCCATCGCCGCCGCCGCGTTCCTGGTAACCGCGGGCACCGTCTTCTTCGATCCGGCCGCCCAGGCGCTGCTGCCCTCGGTGGTGGGGCGCCGGATCGACGTGCTGAGCCGGCTCAACGGCCGCCTGGCGATGGTGGAGACGGTGGGCCGGTCCTTCGTCGGCCTGCCACTGGGCGCCGCGACGTTCGGAATCGGCGCCGCGGTGCCGTTTCTGGCCAACGCCGCCGCCTACGTCGGCTCGGCCCGGGCCGCCCGGCCGCTACCCGCCGCTCCCGCACCGGAAGGCGGCCGCGGCACCTCGCTGCTCGGTGACGTGTGGGCCGGGCTGGTGCACCTGTTCCGGGACCGCACGCTGTTCGCCATGTCCCTGCTGGTCGGCGCGTTCAACTTCGCCGACGCGGTGGTCATGGCCGTGTTCGTCTTGTACGCCAAGGAGATCCTGGGCGTCTCGGACCTGGCCTACGGGTTGCTGCTGACCTGTTTCGCGGCCGGCAGCGTGGTCGGCGGCGGGTTCGCCGGCCGGCTGGCCCGGGCCCGGTGGGAGATCATCGAACTGGTCGCCGTACTGGTCCAGGCCACTGGCTGGATGATCATCGTCAGCACCGCGTCGGCCTGGGCGACGGCGGCGGTGTTCTTCGCGACCGGGTTCGGCGCCGCCGTGGCCACGGTGGCCATCGTGTCGACCCGGCAGGCCATGGTGGCCGACAACATGATCGGCCGGGTGGTGGCCGGGTTCCGGGTGATCGGCAACGGTTCGATGGTGCTCGGCGGGATCGTCGGCGGTCTGGTGGCGGCCCGCTACGGCCTACCGGCCGCGCCCTGGACCGCCGTGGGCCTGCTGCTGCTGACCGCGGTCCCGCTCGCCTGGCTGGTGGTGACCCGGCGCGGGTCGCATTCCCGGCTGGCTCAGGCTGCCTGACCGGACAGGATCTGCCGGGCCGCGGCGGTCTGTGCCGGGGTGCAGGTCTTGGTGTAGTGCGTCCAGCGGGCCCCCTGCAGCTTCGCCCCGCAGTCGGCGACGACCTCGATCCCGCCGACGTGCGCCAGCGCGGTCTTCGCCGCGCCGATGCCGCCGTAGATCCGGCCCTGCGCGACGTGCACCCACTCGTGCCGCACGACGTCGAGCAGCCGGTTGGCCGGCGTGCGCGGCGCGATGTAGACCACGCCCCTGGACAGGTCGGTCGCCCCCCACGAGCCCTTGTCCGCGACGACCCAGGTCGCCGAGCCGGCGCCCGGCACCGCGGCCACGGCGGCGTTGAGCCGCTCGGCGAACGACTGCGCGGCCGGCTTCGGCGCTGCGGCCGGCTGCTCCTGGACCGGCGCGGGGCTGGTGACCCGGGGCGCGGCGTTGACGGTCGGCACCTGGGTGGCGGCGGCGGGTTCCAGAACGGTCGCGGCGGTAGCACTCGGTGCCGGCGGGTTGATCCCGGTCAGGGCCGACAGCAGCAGGGCGAGGATTTGCGCGAGCATGAATCCTCAGTCGGCCGGATTTCGCGCCGTCCGAGGATTTTCCCGCGCTGCCACCGAGTTGCACCCGACTCGCACCCGGTTCGCTCCCGACTCCGACCGCAGGTGACCGCTCGGTCACCGCGAGGCACGACCGTCCAACCCGGACCAAAGCGCCGTTACTCCGCGTGGCGATCCGCGGTTGCTCCTAATGCAGTAACCTCTGCCACTTTCCGTTTGGTCCGGCTCTGACCGGACAACCCCGCGACCAGACAAACCTCCTGTGACGGAAGGAAATGTGATGTCAACCGGCGCAACCATCGTGATCATCGTGGTCGCCGTCGTCGTGCTGGCACTGGTCGCATGGTTCGTGCAGCAGCAGATGCGACGCCGGCAGCTCCGCGAGCGCTTCGGCCCCGAGTACGACCGGGCTATCGAGGAAGGCAAGGATCGGCGCGAGGTGGAGAGCGAGCTGCTCGAGCGCCAGAAGCGGCACTCGCAGCTGGACATCCGTCCGCTGGACGAAGCCGCGCGGACCCGCCACATCGAGGAGTGGGAACGGGTTCAGGCCGACTTCGTCGACGATCCGGGCAGTGCGGTGGCCGAGGCGGACCGACTGGTGACGGTCGTGATGTCCGAGCGGGGCTACCCCACCGAAGGCTTCGAGCAGCAGGTTGCCGACCTGTCGGTGCGGCACGCGACGACGCTGAACCACTACCGCGACGCCCACGAGGTGATGGAGCGGCACTCGGTCAACCAGGCGTCCACTGAGGACCTTCGCGAGGCGATGGTGCACTACCGGGCGCTGTTCGAGGAACTGCTCGCATCCGAATCGGACGATCACCGGGCCGACACGGCCCACCGGCGAGCCTGACTGACCAAGGAGGATGGCACCGATGGCACACGACCAGAAGGTGGATGACGACAACCGGCTCCGCACCGAGGATCTGGCGACAGCCGGGGAGACGCGCCAAGCCGACACCGACGAGCTTCCCCCGCCCCGCACGGCGGACGACGACATGGACTACGCACGCGACGGCGAGACCCGGGACAGCAACACCGACGAGTTCGACCGGGACCGGTTCGACACCGAGCCGGACATGACCGGCACCGACCAGGACATGGCCGACCGGACCGAAACCGGCTGGACCGAATCCGAGCGGACCCACACCGAGTCGGACATGACCGACCCGGACATGACCCACACGGACACCGACCGGGACATGACGGACCGGCACATGACCGACACGGACATGACCGACACGGACCGGACGGACACCGGCTGGACCGAGATCAAGCCCGAGGCCGGCGGCGAGCCGGAGGTCGCGGCGAGCGAGCGGCCCACCCCGCAGGCGACGGACGACTCCGACCAGGTGCGCCAACTGTTCTCGTCCGAGGACGTGGAGCGCTTCCGCACCGAGTGGCAACAGGTTCAGACCATGTTCGTCGACGACCCGAGCGAGGCGGTGCGCAGCGCCGACCACCTGGTCGCCGAGGTGATCCAGTCCCTGGCCACCATGTTCAACCAGCACAAGCAGGAGCTCGAGGGCCACTGGCGCGAGGGCGACGGCGACCTGCAGACCGAGGACCTGCGGATCGCGCTGCGGCGCTACCGCTCGTTCTTCAACCAGCTGCTGGACGCCTGAGGTTCCCCAGCCCGGATGCCCACACCGGAGACCCCGGTGTGGGCATCCGTCATTTCTGGTCTAGGTCGCGTGCAGGTTCCCGTCCGCGCCGATCAGACAGCTGGCCGAGCCGGCGGCGGAGCGCACGAACTCGGTGACACACCGGCCGAGCTGCGCGTGGCCCCGGGCGTTGGGATGGAAGGACTGCTGCGCCATGTGAATGCCGACGGCGTCCAGCCCGCCGTACACCCAGGCGAACGGGTCCACGGTGATCCGGTTCTGCCATTCGGACGCCGAACTGGCCCCGCCGCTGCACGCCTCGCGGCCCTCGGTGGCCCGGGAGAAGTCCAGGAACCGCACGCCGGCGCGCTGGGCGACGCCCCGCAGCGCGGCGGACAGTTGCGGGACCGCCTCGGTCCGGCCGTACCGCGCATCGGACAGGCGGAACGGGCAGCCCTGCGGGCCGTGCAGGATCTCGTCCATCCGCTCGGTGACCGGCGAGGCGTAGGAGG
>NZ_DASTBH010000242.1:0-4324 GCF_035712165.1 Actinophytocola sp.
TATCCGGCCCGATCGACACCCCCGCCACCTTCACCGTCGACCGGTTCACATGATGCTCACGGCTGACCAGCTTGTACGGACTGGACACCCGAGCAACCCGACTCACCCCCCGCATCTCCGCCAGGTTCAACCCCGACAACAGATCGAAGTCGCCGACCAGGCCGATCACCACCCGGCTGACCCGGGCCCGGGCCGAGCCGGTCGTCCGGTCGAACATCTCGGTGACCCCGCGGCTGACGAACGCCTCGGCACCCACCGACTCGACCGTCGTGACCACCTGCTCGATGTCCGCGGGTTCGGCCTCCGGAGCCATCACGATAACCATGGCTGCCCTTTCCTCTCGTTACGGCTTCCGTGCAGCGGTGCCTCGTCGTGGGCGTAGAGCCAGTCCAGCAGCTCGAACTGGTCCTGTTCGGACATTCCACCCAACAGCTCGTCGCGGGCCCGCGCGGCCGCGCCGGCCGGGTGGTACACCTCGGCGCCCATCCGCCGGGAGATCAGCTGGACCCGCGCGGTACGCGGCGCCCGCAGCGCCTCCAGCTTGCCGAACGCGGTGGCGAGGTCCTGGTCCACGGCGAGCAGGGTGTCCAGGCACACCGCGTCCTCCAGCGCCATCGCGGCGCCCTGGGCGGCGTACTGCAGCATCGGGTGCGCGGCGTCGCCGACCAGCAGCACCGGACCGTCGGTCCAGGTGTCCACCGGATCGCGGTCGCAGAGCACCCAGCTGCGCCAGTCCCGGCCGAGCTCGATCAGCGTGCGGATCTCCGGGCGCATCGGTCCGGCGATCTCCAGCACCCGGTCCCGGGGCACCGGAACCCCGACCAGTTCGGTCTCCGCGCCGTCGTCGACGGTGAGGGCCATGTTGAAGCTCGCCCCGTCCGCGATCGGGTAGTGCACCATGTGGTAGCCGGGCCCGGCCCACAGGGTCGCGGCGTACCAACGCCGCTCCTCCGGCACCTCGTCGATCGGGATCACCGAGCGGTAGATGGTGTGCCCGGACACCCGCGGGCTGCCGTCGCCCACCAGTTGCGCCCGGATCCGCGAGCGCAGGCCGTCCGCGCCGATCACCGCGGCGCCGTGCAGCCACTCGCCGCTGCGCAGCGACACCGACGCCCCGGCGCCGTCCAGCCGGTACCCGGTGACCGCCGCACCGGCCCGCAGGGTGATCCGCTCGTCCGCCCGGCAGGCCCGCAGCAGCGGCTCGTAGAGGTCGCCGCGGTGCACCACGGCGTAGGGCTGGCCGTAGCGCCGCAGGAAGTTCCCGGTCAGCTCCAGCCTGGTCAGCTCGACCCCGGCGACGCCGTCCATCAGCCGCAGGTCCGAGATGAACACCGCCCGGGCCCGCGCCTCGGCTGCCACGCCGAGGTGTTCCAGCGCCCGGAAGGCGTTGGGCGCCAGCTGGATTCCGGCGCCCAGCTCGGCGAAGCCGTCCTGGCGTTCCAGCACCAGCGCCTCGTGTCCGTTGCGGGCGACGGCAAGCGCGGCCGCGAGCCCGCCGATTCCCCCGCCGACCACGATCACCCGCTGGCTCATCGACTACCAACCCCTTGCTCTACGAACGAATCGTGCGGTCAGGCCGGCCGGGCGGCGGCCCGTTCGGTGGCCAGCAGCGAGGTGAGCTCCCGGCGGAGGATGGCCACCCCGTTCTCGGTGAGCACCGACTCGGGGTGGAACTGCATGGACCGGAAGTGCGGGCCGCGCAACGCATGGATCTCCCCGGTGGTCGGGTCCGCGGCCGCCCGCACACCGTCCGGCAGCCCGGCCGCGACGGTCGCCGCGTAGGTGTTGTAGAACCCGACCCGGTACGGCCAGCCGAACAGGTCGATCTCCTTCTGGGTGCCCTGGTTGGGCACCGCCCGGCGCACCAGCGGCAGGCCGAGCAGGTCGCTGAGCACCTGATGGCCGAGGCACACCGACAGGAACGGCATCCGCTCGCGGAGCAGGTGGCGGGTGACCTGGCGCAACCGGGCGATCTTGGGATGGTCGCGCTCGGCGGGGTTGCCCGGCCCGGGCCCGACCACGGTCAGGTCGTAGGCGTCGACGTCGAACGGCTCGTCGAACCGGCGGATCGTGACCGAGGTGCCCAACGCGCCCAGTTCCAGCCCGAGCATGGTGGTGAAGGTGTCCTCGGCGTCGATCACCAGGACGTCGAGCCCGGGCAGCGCGACGCCGCCCCGGCCCCGGGTCTCCGGAGCGTCGAACCAGAACCGGGCCAGCCGGGTGTTTCGCTTGCGCAGCGCACTGACCACCAGCGTGTCGGTGCCCAACCGGGGCCGGTCGGCGACGGCGGCGGGCGGCCCGCCGCGCAGCGCGGCCAGCACGCCGGCCGCCTTCACCGTGGTCTCGACCACCTCGGACTCCGGGCGCGAGTTGCGCACCAGCGTCGCACCGACGCCGATCCGCAGGTGGCCGGTCGGGTCGATCTGACCGGTGCGGATCAGGATCGCCGAGTCGAGGGTGGCCCGGCCGGCGGGGTCGACCCCGATCAGGCCGATCACCCCGCTGTAGTAGCCCCGGCCCTCCGGCTCGTACCTGGCCAGCACCCGGCAGGCGCTCTCCAGCGGGCTGCCGGTGACGGTCGGCGCGAACATCGTGGTGCGCAGGATGTCCCGCACGTCGACCTCGCTGCGGCCCTCCAGGTAGTACTCGGTGTGCGCGAGGCTGGACATCTCCTTGAGGTACGGGCCGAGCACCTGGCCGCCGTCCGGGCACAGGGCGGCCATCATCTTGAGCTCCTCGTCGACGACCATGAACAGCTCGTCGGCTTCCTTGGCGTCGGCCAGGAAGCGCAGCGCGTCGTTGACGTTCGGTCCGGACTCGGCGTAGCGGTAGGTGCCGCTGATCGGGTTCATGCTGACCACGCCGTCGCGCAGGCTCACGTGCCGCTCGGGGGTGGCGCCGACCAGCGTCGTGGTTCCGGTGTGCACCACGAAGGTCCAGTACGCGGAGCGCTCCGCGTGCAGCAGCCTGCGGAACACGGTGAGCGCCTTGGCCGGCGTGTAGTTCTCGACGCGCACCAGGAAAGACCGGCGCAGCACGAAGTTCGCGCCCTCGCCGCGCCCGATCTCGTTGCTGATCACCTGCCGGACCAGGCCGGCGTACCGCTCGTCGGAGATGTCGAAGCCCTCTTCGACCAGGTCCAGGTCACCCTCCGGGATCCGGTCGAACGCCTCGGCGAGGCCGATCTCGTCCTGCCCGGTGATCCGCATCGCGACCAGGGGCGTGCCGTCGTCGGCGGCGGCGAACCCGCGCTCGGCGATCTGCCGGTAGGGCACCAGGGTGAGCAGGGTGTGCCGGGCCTGACCGGTCGCCGGCCCGGGCGGCCCGATCGGCAGGTCGGCCAGCCGGGCGACCTCGTCGACCTCGCCGACCAGCACCTCGACCCGGTCGGCCTGGCCGGCCTGGGGCCGGTGCAGCAGGGCGAACGCCGGGGCTCGACCGCTGAGCACCTCGTCCACCAGGGCGGAACCAGGTGGCATCCGCTCCATGCGAATTCCTCCCGCGCTCTCTGCCAGCCTGTTGCCCATTGCCAGGTCGGCTACCATTCGGGCGTCATTGTCTGTCGAGAATGGACCGTGGCACAACTACCCGAAAACGACCCGCTCCCCCGGTATTCCGGCGGCTACCAGTGCAAATGGGGAACCACCCGGCCGCTACCCGTTCGAGTAGTTTTTCCGGTTCCACCACGCTATTAGAGTTCGGAAGCGACCTCTGTGGACCGTGCTCACAACCGGTGTTCGGCAATGGACGAGGAGTAACGGTGGACAATCATTTCCTCGACCAGGATTTCCGCGGCCGGGTCGCGCTGGTCACCGGCGCGTCCGGCGGGATCGGCTCGGCCGTGGTGCGCCGGCTGGCCGAGCGGGGCGCCCGGGTGGCGGCGGTGGACCGCACCGAGGCCGACCTGGCCGACCAGGTGCGGCGGCTGCGCGCCAAGGACCTCGACGTCACGGCGTACCCGGCCGACGTCGCCTCGAGCGAGGCGGTGACCGGCACGGTCGACCTGGTGGAGCGCGAGCTCGGTCCGATCGACTACCTCGCCAACGTCGCCGGGGTGCTGCGACCGGGGCTCGTACTGTCCACATCGGAGGATGACTGGAACCTGACCTTCGCGGTCAACGCGCGGGGCGTGTTCAACACCTCGCGGGCGGTGGCGGCCCGCATGGTGGCCCGGCGCTCCGGCGCGATCGTGACGGTGGCGTCGAACGCGTCCGCCGTGCCCCGGGTCGGCATGGCCGCCTATGCCGCGTCGAAGGCGGCGGCGACCGCGTTCACCAAGTCCCTGGGCCTCGAGGTGGCCCGGCACGGCGTGCGCTGCAACGTC
>NZ_DASTBH010000243.1:0-6215 GCF_035712165.1 Actinophytocola sp.
GCCGGCCGCGACCCGGCGCCGATCAATTCGCGGGACAACGGAAGACCTGAGGACGCCCGTCTTCACCCGGGGGTTTAGCGTGGCTGGATAGGGTCATCGACTAAGAGAGTCCGCAGACTTGTCCGCAGACCACCATCCGCGAGGAGCACATCCACTGTGGCTGCCAACAACACCGACGAATCCCCCCTTTCGTGGTCCGACCTGGACCGCCGCGCGGTCGACACGGTCCGCGTGCTGGCCATGGACGCCGTGGAGAGCGCCGGCAACGGCCATCCCGGTACGGCGATGAGCCTGGCCCCCGCGGCGTATCTGCTGTTCCAGCGGGTGCTGCGGCACGACCCGACGGACCCGCAGTGGCCAGGGCGTGACCGATTTGTCCTTTCCTGTGGGCACTCCAGCCTGACGCTCTACATCCAGCTCTACCTCTCCGGGTACGGCCTGGGCCTCGACGACCTGCGCGCCCTGCGCCAGTGGGGATCGCTGACCCCCGGTCACCCGGAGCACGGGCACACCCCGGGCGTGGAGACCACCACCGGCCCGCTCGGCCAGGGCCTCGGCAACGCCGTGGGCATGGCGATGGCGGCCCGCCGGGAGCGCGGCCTGTTCGACCCGGACGCCGAGCCGGGTACGTCGGTGTTCGACCACCACATCTACTGCTTCGCGTCGGACGGGGACATCGAGGAGGGCATCAGCCACGAGGCCAGCGCGCTCGCCGGCCACCACAAGCTGGGCAACCTCGTCCTGGTGTACGACGACAACGAGATCTCGATCGAGGACGACACCCGGATCGCACTCAGCGAGGACGTGGCGGCCCGCTACGAGGCCTACGGCTGGCACGTGCAGACGGTCGACTGGCGGCGCGGGCACGCCGAGGAGGGCGACTACGCCGAGGACGTGCCGGCGCTGTACGCGGCGCTGCAGGCGGCCCGGGCCGAGACCGGCCGGCCGTCGTTCATCCGGCTCCGCACGATCATCGGCTGGCCGGCGCCGAACAAGCAGAACACCGGGAAGATCCACGGCTCGGCGCTGGGCAAGGACGAGGTCGCGGCCACCAAGGAGATCCTGGGCTTCGACCCGGCCGCCAGCTTCGCCGTGGACGACAAGGTGCTCGCGCAGGCCCGCGAGGTGGTCGACCGAGGCCGGGCGGCGCACGCGGTGTGGCAGGAGGAGTTCGACGCCTGGGCGCAGGCCAACCCCCAGCGCAAGGCGCTGTTCGACCGGCTGTCCGCCCGTACCCTGCCGGACGGCTGGACCGACGCGCTGCCGGTCTTCGACGCGGACGCCAAGGGGATCGCCACCCGCGCGGCCTCCGGCAAGGTTCTGGGCGCGCTGGCCCCGGTGCTGCCCGAGCTGTGGGGCGGCTCGGCCGACCTGGCCGAGAGCAACAACACGACAATGGCCGGCGAGCCGTCGTTCATCCCCGCCGAGTACGCGACCAAGGCGTTCCCCGGCGACGAGTACGGCCGCACGCTGCACTTCGGCATCCGCGAGCACGCCATGGGTGCGATCCTCAACGGGATCGTGCTGCACGGCGGCACCCGCCCGTACGGCGGCACATTCCTGGTCTTCAGCGACTACATGCGCCCGGCGGTGCGGCTGGCCGCGCTGATGAAGCTGCCGGTCGTGTACGTGTGGACCCACGACTCGATCGGCCTCGGCGAGGACGGCCCGACCCACCAGCCCATCGAGCACCTGTCCGCGCTGCGCGCCATCCCCGGGCTGGACGTCGTCCGCCCGGCCGACGCCAACGAGACGGCCTGGGCGTGGCGGGGCGCGCTGGAGCACACCGACCGGCCGACCGCGCTCGCGCTGAGCCGGCAGAACCTGCCGACCGTTGACCGGTCGCCCGGCTCCGGCTTCGGCCCGGCCGAGGGCGTGCTCAAGGGCGGCTACGTGCTGGCCGACGCCGGCAACGGCCAGCCCGAAGTGATCATCATCGGGACCGGGTCCGAGGTGGCCACCTGCCTCATCGCGCGGGAGCGGCTCGAGGCCGACGGCGTACCCACCCGGGTCGTGTCGATGCCCTGCCAGGAGTGGTTCTTCGAGCAGGACGAGGTGTACCGGGAGAGCGTGCTCCCGCGCGCCGTCAAGGTCCGGGTCAGCGTCGAGGCCGGGGTGTCGATGAGCTGGGACCGGATCGTCGGCGACGCCGGCGAGAGCGTGAGCATTGAGCACTTCGGCTCGAGCGCGCCGTTCCAGGTGCTGTTCGAGCAGTTCGGCTTCACCCCGGACCGGGTGATCGCCGCCGCCCGCGCGTCGCTGTCGCGGGTCGGTGCGATCCAGGGGTCCACCACCGGCAACTGAAGGGATACCCCGATGACCGACCGACTCGCTCAGCTCAGTGCCGCAGGCGTGGCGATCTGGCTCGACGACCTCTCCCGCGTGCGCCTGACCACCGGCACCCTGGACAACCTGCGCCGGGAGAAGCACGTCGTCGGGGTCACGTCCAACCCCACGATCTTCGCCAAGGCGCTCTCCGACGCGGAGGCGTACGACGGGCAGACGCGCGACCTGGCCGTGCGCAAGATCGGCGTCGACGAGGCGGCGCGGCTGATGACCACGTACGACGTGCGCTGGGCGTGCGACGTGATGCGGCCCGCGTACGACGAGTCCGGCGGGGTGGACGGCCGGGTGTCCATCGAGGTGGACCCGCGGATGGCGCACGAGACCGAGCGGACGGTCGCCGAGGCGGCGGCGCTGTGGTGGCTGGTGGACCGGCCCAACCTGTTCATCAAGATCCCCGCGACGGAGCCCGGCCTGCCGGCGATCACCCGCACGCTGGCCGCCGGGATCAGCGTCAACGTGACGCTCATCTTCTCGCTGGAGCGCTACTCGGCGGTGATGGACGCGTTCCTGGACGGCATGGAGCAGGCCAAGGCCAACGGGCACGACCTGTCCACGATGTGCTCGGTGGCCTCGTTCTTCGTGTCCCGCATGGACACCGAGGTGGACAAGCGGCTGGACAAGCTCGGCACCGACGAGGCCAAGGCCATGCGCGGCAAGGCCGCCGTCGCCAACGCCCAGCTCGCGTACGAGCGCTACGAGGAGGTGTTCAGCGGCGAGCGGTGGCGGGCGCTGGCCGACGCCGGCGCGCGGCCGCAGCGGCCGCTGTGGGCCTCCACGTCGACAAAGAACCCGGCGTACCGGGACGTGATCTACGTCGAGGAGCTGATCGCCCCCGGCACGGTCAACACGATGCCGGAGTCCGTGGTGCACGCGTTCGCCGACCACGGCGAGGTCAAGGCGTCCTTCGCCGGCCGGTACGAGCAGGCCCGCCAGGTCATCGCGGACCTGGCCGCGCTCGGCGTCGACTACGACGACGTGGTGGACACGCTGGAGCGCGAGGGCGTGGAGAAGTTCGAGGCCAGCTACGGCGAGCTGCTCCAGAGCGTGCAGACCCAGCTGGAGGCGCTCAGTGAGTGATCTTCTCGACGGCGTGGAGGCCGCGGCCGGCCTGGCCGTGCACCGCGCCGGCACGGTCGGCGCCGAGGCCCGGCGCGCGCTGGCGGCCGACGGCGTGCCCGGCCTGCTCGCCGCCAAGGATCCCACCCTCTGGGGGCCCGAGGCGGAGGAGGTCGCCAAGATCCGGCTGGGCTGGGTGGACACGTTCCGCCGGTCCCGTCAGCTCCTCCCCCAGCTCGCCGAGCTGAAGGCCGAGCTGGCCGACCTCGACCACGTCGTGCTCGCCGGCATGGGTGGCTCGTCGCTGGCCCCCGAGGTCATCTGCCGCACGCTGGGCCGCCGGCTCACCGTGCTGGACACCACCGACCCGCACCAGGTCGGGCGGGCGCTGCGGGACAGGTTGGAGCGCACCGTCGTCGTCGTGTCCAGCAAGTCCGGCTCGACGGTGGAGACCGACAGCCACCGCCGCGCGTACTGGCAGGCGTTCCTCGACGCCGGCCTGACCGAGGCGGAGGCCGCCCGGCACTTCGTCGTGGTCACCGACCCCGGCTCGCCGCTGGAGGCCACCGCCCGCGAGCTGGGCATCGTGGTGGTCCAGGCCGACGCCGAGGTCGGCGGCCGGTACTCGGCGCTGACCGCGTTCGGGCTGGTCCCGTCCGCGCTGGCCGGGGTGGACGTGGCCGAACTGCTGGACCAGGCCGAGGAGCTGGCCGGCTCCCTCGGGCGCGACGAGGACAACCCCTCGCTGGCCCTGGGCGCGGCGCTCGGCGCCGCGGCGGAAGCCGGCCGGGACAAGCTGGCGCTGGTCTCCGACGGCACCGGAATCGTGGGTCTCGGCGACTGGGCCGAGCAGTTGATCGCCGAGTCCACCGGCAAGGCCGGCAGGGGCATCCTGCCGGTGGTGATCGAGACGCCGGACGCGCCCGGCACATCCGCGCCGGACGTGCTCGCGGTCACCGTCGGCGGTTCGCTGCCGGCCGGCGCGGTGCCCGCCGGCGGCGTGCACGCCGACCTGGCCGTCAACGGCCCGCTCGGCGCGCAGTTCCTGGCCTGGGAGTACGCCACAGCGGTCGCCGCCCGGGTGATCGGGGTGGAGCCCTTCGACCAGCCGAACGTGGCCGAGTCCAAGGAGAACACCGGGCGGATCCTCACCGAGGGGCTTCCCCCCGAGGAGCCGTCGTTCACGGCGGGTCCGGTGCAGGCGTACGCACCGGCCGAGGCCGGCGGCACCCTCACCGAGGTGCTGGCCTGGCTGGCCGGCTCCGTACCGGAGAGCGGCTATCTGGCGGTCATGGCGTACCTGGACCGGTTCGTCGACGCCGACGCGGCCGGCGTGCGGTCGCTGCTGGCGGCCGCCTCGGGCCGGGCCGTGACGTTCGGCTGGGGGCCGCGCTTCCTGCACTCCACCGGCCAGTACCACAAGGGCGGCCCGCAGGTCGGCTCGTTCCTCCAGATCACCGGCGCGGTCACCCGGGACCTGCCGGTGCCCGGCCGGCCGTACACCTTCGGCTCGCTGATCGCCGCGCAGGCCGCGGGCGACCGGCAGGCCCTCGCCGGGCGGCGCCGGCCGCTCGTACACCTGCACCTGACCGACCGCGCGGCCGGGGTCGTCGCGCTGCTGGACGCCGCCCGGGCGCTGCGCGCCTAGGGCCCGTCACGGGGGATGAGGGGACGCCGAAGATGGTGGAGACGCTGACGGGCAATCCGCTGCGGGACCCGCAGGACCGGCGGCTGCCGCGGATCCCGGAGCCGTGCGCGCTTGTCATCTTCGGGGTGACCGGCGACCTGTCCCGCAAGAAGCTCATCCCCGCCGTGTACGACCTGTCCAACCGCGGGCTGCTGCCGACCAGCTTCGCCGTGCTCGGCTTCGCCCGCCGCGACTGGGGCGAGGGCGACTTCCTCGACCTGGCCAAGACGGCGGCGCAGGCCGGCGCCCGCACGCCGTGGCGGGAGGAGGTGTGGGAGCGGCTGGCGGCCAGCATCAAGTTCGTGGCCGGGTCGTTCGAGGACGACGACGCGTTCGACGGGCTGGCCGCGGAGTTGGAGTCGCTGGCGTCCTCGCACGGCATCCAGGGCAACGCCGCGTTCTACTTCTCCATCCCGCCGGCCGTGTTCCCCCTGGTGCTCAAGCAGTTGGAGCGCACCGGCATGGCCCGCAACACCAACGGCTGGCGGCGGGTGGTGGTCGAGAAGCCGTTCGGGCACGACCTGCCGTCCGCCCGCGAGCTGAACCAGTTGGTCGACACCGTGTTCACCCCGGAGGAGGTCTTCCGGATCGACCACTACCTGGGCAAGGAGACGGTGCAGAACATCATGGTGCTGCGCTTCGCCAACGCCCTGTTCGACCCCATCTGGAACTCCAAGTACGTCGACTCGGTGCAGATCACGATGGCCGAGGACGTCGGCATCGGCACCCGCGCCGGGTTCTACGACTCGGCCGGCGCGGCCCGCGACGTGCTGCAGAACCACCTGATGCAACTGCTGGCGCTGATCGCCATGGAGGAGCCGACCAGCTTCGACTCCGCCGAGATCCGGGCGGAGAAGCTGCGGCTGCTCAAGGCGGTCACCGTGCCGGAGGACGTGCACACCGGCACGGTCCGCGGCCAGTACCTCAGCGGCTGGGTGGCCGGCGAGCGCGCGCCGGGCTACCTGGAGGAGCCGAAGGTGCCGGCCGACTCCACCACGGAGACGTACGCGGCGGTCCGCCTCGGCATCCAGAACCGGCGCTGGGCCGAGGTGCCGTTCTACATCCGTACCGGCAAGCGCATGCCCCGGCGGGTCACCGAGATCGCCGTGCTGTTCAAGAAGGCGCC
>NZ_DASTBH010000244.1:0-4884 GCF_035712165.1 Actinophytocola sp.
GACCTGGGCCGTTCGTTAGTCCGGTGTGGACGAACACGGCTGAGGCCGGCCGGGGAGCGGTACTCCCCGGCCGGCCGGCACTGAGTTCCTAGGCGTTTTCCTTCTGGAAGGTGCGGGCGCCCCACCACACCGACAGCGCGGTCATCACGACCAGCACGATGCAGCCGGTGAACAGGGCGTCCAGGGCGAAGTCGCCCCGGAACGCCGCCCGGTCGGCATCCATGATGTGCGTGAACGGGTTGATCCGGGAGATCGTGTACAGCCAGCCGGGAGCGAGCCCGGTGGTGATCGGGATCAGGATTCCGGACAGCAGCAGCACCGGCAGCAGGATGGTGTTCAGCAGCGGGATGAACGCCTCCTCGCTCTTGAGCTTCAGCGCGAGCGCGTAGGAGCACGAGGCGAGCGCGATGCCGAGCAGGACCACGATCAGCAGGCTGAGCATGATCCCGCCGAACGGTGCCCGCAGGTCGAAGAAGATGACCGCGATCACCAGGATCAGCAGGGCCTGCACCAGCAGTTGGCTGCCGGCGTTGAACACCTTGCCGAGCAGCAGCGCCATCCGGCGGACCGGGGTGACCCGCATCCGCTCCAGCGCGCCGGTGCGCAGGTCGGCCAGGATCCCGAAGCCGGCGAACATGCTGAACAGGCCGAGCTGCAGGATCAGCGCCGGGGTGAGGATCACCCAGGCGCTGCCCGGCGGGAAGCCGGGCGTGTTGGCCACGATCCGCTCCATCAGCGGGCCGAACAGCACCAGGTAGAGGATCGGCTGCATGATCCCGATGCCGATCCAGGCCGGGTTGCGCAGCGCCAGGGTCTGCTCCCGGCGCAGCGCCAGCCAGATGTCATGCAACATTCGCCGGCTCCTTTCCGGGCTCCTCGGCGACGGCCTCCTGCTCGGCGTCGCGCAGGCTGCGTCCGGTCATGGTCAGAAACACGTCGTCGAGCGTGGGCCGGTGCACCTGGATCGAGTTCAGCGTGATGCTGGCGCCGTCCAGGGCCCGGAGCAGTTCGGGAAGCGCGACGTCGCCGCGCGGCACCCGGAACCGCACCAGGGTGTCCGCCGTGGTGATCTCCCCGGCTCCGGGAAGCTTCTCGGCGACCTCGGCCGCGCGGGACACGTCCTCGGCCGGCACGCCGATGCGGACCTCGTCCCCGGAGACCTGCGCCTTCAGCTCGTCCGGCGAGCCCTCCGCGATGATCCTGCCGTTGTCGATGACCAGGATCCGGTCGCACAGGGCGTCGGCCTCGTCCAGGTAGTGGGTGGTCAGGAAGACCGTGGTGTCGTGGTGGTCGCGCAGGGACCGGATGTGGTCCCACAGGTTGGCCCGGCTCTGCGGGTCCAGGCCGGTGCTCGGCTCGTCCAGGAACACCAGCCGCGGGTCGTGCACCAGGCCGAGCGCGACATCCAGGCGTCGGCGCTGGCCGCCGGAGAGCGTCTTGATGATCCGGTCGCCCAGGTCGGCGATGTCCATCCGCTCCATCAGCTCGGTGCTGCGCCGCTGGGCGTCCGCCGGCGTCAGCCCGTAGAACCGGGCCTGCAGCACCAGTTCCTCGATGACCTTCAGCTCGGGTGTGGTGCCGCCGCCCTGGGCGACGTAGCCGATCCGCTTGCGCACGCCGACCGAGTCCTTGCGCAGGTCGCAGCCGGCCACTGTGGCCTGGCCCGCGGTCGGGACCAGCAGGGTGGTCAGCATCCGCAAGGTTGTGGTCTTTCCGGCGCCGTTGGGGCCGAGAAAACCGACCAGCTCACCGGGTTGCACGGCGAGGTCGACCCCTCGGACGGCTTCGACGGTGCGGCCACGGGCGCGGAAGGTCCGCGCGAGACCGCTCGCTGTGATCAAATTAGTTCCCCTCTGGTAGTCAAGTTTGACTGACCTCACCCTATCGGGCTAGTCAAGTTTGATTACAACCGGCGAGTGCCCGAAGTGGTCCGGTGCGTCGTCGGCCATCACGTACGCCCCGGTCCGCAACGTCTCGACCAGGCCCGCCGTCCAGGCGATGGTGGCGTCCAGGGTGACCAGCCACAGCCGGTACAACTCGGACACGTGCTCCGGCTGGCCCCATTCGGTGCCCTTGGCCAGCACTGTGACCACGTTGGCCCGCTGCCCCTCCAGTCGCGTCACCCGCTGCTCGAGCAGGCTGACCGCCCGGGCCCGGGGCAAGGTGGGCAGGAAGATGATGGCCGCCGAGAGCGACGCCCCGTCCTGCACGTCCTCATGCACCTCGGACAGCGCCCGGGTCAACAGGACCTGGAACTCCGTCTCGCCGTCGGGGGTCAACCGGTAGCCGGTCCGGTCCGGCCCCGTCGCCGGCTCCACCTCCACCTGTTCCAGCAGGCCCTCGGTGGCCATCTTCTTCAGCGCGTGATAAATCGAGCCGGGCGCGACATTGGCCCATTTGTCGGCCGACCACGTCAGCAGATCGCGGCGCACCTGGTACCCGTGCGCCGTGCCGTACATCCGCACCACACCCAGCACCAGCAACCGTGTCGCCGACACCGGATCCTCCTAACCCGTTCGAGAACGCCGCCCGTCCCTCCGTAGGCTAGGCCGACATGAGCAGTCCCGTGCTGACCGCCGTGGCCTGGCCCTATGCCAACGGCCCGCGCCACATCGGCCATGTGTCCGGATTCGGTGTCCCATCGGACGTTTTCTCGCGCTACATGCGGATGGCCGGTCACCGGGTGCTGATGGTCAGCGGCACCGACGAGCACGGCACGCCGATCCTGGTGCAGGCCGACAACGAGGGCGCGACCGCCCGGGAGACCGCGGACAAGTACACCCGCCAGATCGGCAGCGACCTCGCCGGGCTCGGGCTGTCCTACGACCTGTTCACCCGCACCACCACGGGCAACCACTACCGGGTGGTGCAGGACCTGTTCCTGGCCATGTGGCGCAACGGGTACGTGGTCTCGCGCACCCAGCTCGGCGCGATCAGCCCGTCCACCGGCCGCACCCTGCCGGACCGCTACATCGAGGGCACCTGCCCGATCTGCGGCGCCGACGGTGCGCGCGGCGACCAGTGCGACAACTGCGGCAACCAGCTCGACCCGGCCGACCTGATCAACCCCAGGTCCCGGATCAACGGCGAGACCCCGGAGTTCGTCGAGACCGAGCACCTGTTCGTCGACCTGCCGGCGTTCACCGAGTCGCTGGGCGGCTACCTGGCCAGCCGGGTCGACTGGCGGCCGAACGTGCTGAAGTTCAGCCAGAACCTGCTGGACGACCTCAAACCCCGGGCGATCACCCGGGATCTGGACTGGGGTGTGCCGGTGCCGCTGGACGGCTGGCGGGACAAGCCGATGAAGCGGTTCTACGTCTGGTTCGACGCGGTGATCGGCTACCTGTCGGCCAGCGTCGAGTGGGCCCGGCGCAGCGGCGACGACGACGCCTGGAAGGAGTTCTGGCTCAACCCGGACGCCCAGGGCTACTACTTCATGGGCAAGGACAACATCGTCTTCCACTCGCTGATCTGGCCGTCGCTGCTGCTCGGCCAGAACGGCGCCGGCGACAAGGGCGGCACGCCCGGGCCGTTCGGCAGGCTGCATCTGCCCACCGAGGTGGTCTCCAGCGAGTTCCTCAAGATGAGCGGCTCCAAGTTCTCCACCTCCCGCGGCACCGTGATCTACGTGCACGAGTTCCTCGCCGAGTTCGGCCCGGACGCGTTGCGCTACTTCATCTCGGTGGCCGGGCCGGAGACCCAGGACACCGACTTCACCTGGGAGGAGTTCGTCCGCCGGACCAACTTCGAGCTGGCCAACGAATGGGGCAACCTGGTCAACCGGGCCGTCTCGATGGCGCACAAGAACGTCGGCGCGGTGCCGGCGCCGGGCACCCCGACGGCGCCGGATGAGGAACTGAAGGCCTTGTCCCGCAACGCTTTCGAGGTGGTCGGCGGACACCTGCGGCGGTCCCGGTTCAAGGCCGCGATCAGCGAGGCGATGCGGGTGGTGGGCGCGGCCAACAAGTACATCTCCGAGCAGGAGCCGTGGAAGCTCAAGGACGACCCGGCCCGGCGGGACACCGTGCTGCACACCGCGCTGCAGGTGGTTCAGGACGCCAACACGCTGCTCACCCCGTTCCTGCCGCACTCCGCGCAGAAGGTGCACGAGGCGTTGGGCGGCGGGGGAGTCTGGGCGGCTCAGCCGGAGTTGCGGGAGGTCGAGGACCTGGACGTGGCCGGCCGGATCAACCCGATCCTGACCGGTGACTACGCCTCCGAGCAGGCCCGGTGGGAGTCCACCCCGATCGAGCCCGGCCGCCCGCTGGCCAAGCCGACCCCGCTGTTCGGCAAGCTCGACCCGAAGCTCGCCGAGACCGGCCCGGAGTGGGCGCCCATCCAGTGAGCGGAGCGAACCATCAAACACCGCCGCCGGTGCCCGAGCCGCTGCCGGTGCCGGTGGTGGACGCGCACACGCACCTGGATGCCTGTGGCGCCAAGGAACCCGCCGACGTGACGGCGATGGTGGACCGGGCGGCGGCGGCCGGGGTGGCCCGGGTGGTCACCGTGGCGGACGACCTGGCCGCCGCGCGGTTCGCCGCCGAGGCGTCCACCTGGGACGACCGGGTGTTCGCCGCGGTGGCGATCCATCCGACCCGGACCGCGGCGTTCTCCGACGCCGACCGCGCGGAGATCGAGCGGCTCGCGGCGGCGCCCCGGGTGGTCGCGGTCGGCGAGACCGGTCTGGACTACTACTGGGACTACTCGCCGCCGGCCGCCCAGCAGGCCGCGTTCCGCTGGCACATCGACCTGGCCAAGCGGGTCGGCAAGCCGCTGATGATCCACTGCCGGGACGCCTACGCCGACGTGCTGCGCATCCTGACCGAGGAGGGCGCGCCGGAGGCGGTGGTGTTCCACTGCTTCTCCGGCGACGCCGAGATCGCC
>NZ_DASTBH010000245.1:0-41857 GCF_035712165.1 Actinophytocola sp.
CACCCCCCGCTCCCGATTGCCGACACGCTGCCAACTTTCGGCGTCTATCCAGGGCTGTCCGCAATGGGCAAGACTCGCGCCTGGTCGGTCGCCAACCCAGCGACCCCCACACGCAAGGAGGGGTGGCGTGTCCATCCGGAGAGCCATCACCGCGATCCTGGCGCTGGTCGCGGGCGTCATCGGGCTGACAGTCGTTCCCGGCTCGGCCGCCGCCGAGGTCGACATCGCCGACCGGCTGCGGGCCGTCCCCGGGCTGACGATCGTGTCCGAGGCGCCGCCGCCGGCGCCGGGGATGCGCTTCTTCTTCCTCACCTACCGGCAGCCCGCGGATCACCTCAACTCGCAGGGCGCGACCTTCGAGCAGCGGTTCAGCCTGCTGCACCGCGCCACCGACCGGCCCATGGTGCTGCACACCACCGGCTACGACATGCCGGAGCGGGTCTTCCAGTCCGAACCGGCGCGGCTGCTCGAGGCCAACCAGATCTCCACCGAGCAGCGGTTCTTCAGCCCGTCCCGGCCGGACCCGGCCGACTGGACCAAGCTGAACATCTGGCAGGCCGCGACCGACCACCACCGCCTGATCAACGCGCTCAAGCCGATCTACACCGGCAACTGGATCAGTACCGGGGCGAGCAAGGGCGGCATGACCTCCGTGTACCACCGCCGGTTCTACCCCCGGGACCTGTCCGGCGTGGTCGCCTACGTGGCGCCCAACGACGTGGTGAACCGCTCCGACGAGGCCTACGACCGGTTCTTCGACGTCGTCGGCACCGACCCGGCCTGCCGCACGGCGCTGGCCAACATCCAGCGGGAGGCGTTCCTGCGGCGCACCGACCTGGTCAACATGTACGAGGCGTTCGCCCGGTCCGAGGGCCGCACCTTCAACCAGGTCTTCGGCACGGCCGACGCCGCGTTCGAGTTCGCCGTGCTGGACAGCCGGTGGGCGTTCTGGCAGTTCCTCGGCCAACCGTTCTGCAGCATCGTTCCGCCGACCACCGCCAGCACCCAGGAGATCTTCGAGTTCATCGACGGCACCGCTGGCTGGGCCTTCTACACCGACCAGGACATCCTGTTCTACTCGCCGTACTTCTACCAGGCGGCCACCCAGCTCGGCTGGCCCCAGCTGAAGTTCAGGCACGTGCGCGACCTGTTCCGGTACCCGGGTCTCTACAACGAGGCCAACTCCAGCCTGCCGGCCGAACTGCGGTCCCAGCACGACCCGTGGCCGATGACCGACATCGACCGGTGGGTCACCCGGGAGTCCAGCCAGATGCTGTTCATCTACGGGGCCAACGACCCGTGGGGCGGCGAACAGTTCCACCCCAGCGGCCGTGACTCGTACACCTACACCGCACCCGGTTCCAACCACGGCGCCAACATCTCCCGGCTCAACCCGGCCGATGCCGCCGCCGCCACCGCCACCCTCCGCCGCTGGGCCGGACTGTCCACCCTCACCACCTTCTCCGTGCCCCCCACCTATCCCGCGCTCGACTCCTTCAACCCCGACACCATCCGCCGCCCACTCTGAGACGGATCTCCGGCGCGGCCGACACCTCGTCGCTCAGGACGACAGGGTGTCGGCCGCGTCGTGCCCAGGCCCGAAGTGGGAGGTGAGTGAGGCGCGCAGCGTGTCGGCGTCCCCGGCGGACCAGGCGACGAAGCAGTCGGGGCGGACGAGCAACGCGGTCGCGGTCGTGCCCTGCAATGAGCCGGTGACCACGTCGACCCGGTCGCGCCAGGGCGCGGCGACCTCGGCATAGGTTCCGGTGGAGTCCAACAGCAACGGGCGCGCGGCGCGGGTCAGCTCGGCGAGGCGTACCGGGCCGTCCTCGCCGTGCACGACCACGTCGGGGGCGCAGCGGCCGGCCAACGGGTCGGCGGGGTCCGCGGGGTACCGGACGTCCGCGCCGGACATCAGCCCCGCGATGTGCCCGGTCACCTCCGGCTTGCGCAGCAACTCGGCGAACAGGTCCCGCAGGGCGGTGATCTCCTCGCCGGGGGCGATGAGCGCCGACTGGGCCTGCGTGGACATGACGACCCGTTCGGCGACGGGGCGACGCTCGGTCTCGTAGGTGTCGAGCAGGCCTTCCGGCGCCCAGCCGCGCACCGTGGCGGCAAGCTTCCAACCGAGGTTGACGGCGTCCTGCAGGCTCAGGTTGAGGCCCGGGCCGCCGATCGCGGGGTGCACGTGGGCGGCATCGCCGACCAGCAGCACCCGGCCGGCGCGATAGCGGGCGGCGACGCGGGTGTTGCCGCCGGTCAGCCGCCGCAGCAGGCCGGGGCCGTCGGGCGCGCCGATGGGGATGTCGGCGCCGAGCACCCGGGCGACGCTGGTGCGGAGCTCCGCCAGGTCCATCGGGGTCTCGTCGCTCGTCGGCACGTCGGGCCACTCGGTCGTGCTCAACATCGCCGGGCGGCCGGGGAACGGGGCCCAGACGATGAGACCGCGCGCGGTGCGGGTGTGCTGGAACGGCGGGACGACGCCATAGCCGGGGACCCGCAGGCCGCCGGTGCCGGGGTCGAGGAAGGACGCGGGGACGGTCACGGTGGCGGTGCGGGAGATCGACCGGTCGTTGGTGACGCCGGGAAAGTCGATGCCGGCGAGGCGGCGCACCGCGCTGCGGCCGCCGTCGGCGCCGACCAGGAACCGGGAGGTGAGCCGCCTGCCGTCGGCGAGGCCGACCTCGACCGCCTCGGGGCCCTGGCGGAGGTCGACGACCTCGTGGTCGCGGCGCACGTCGACGCCGAGCGCGGCGGCCCGGGCGGCGAGGGCGGCCTCGAGCCGGGCTTGCGGCACACCGAGCACGTAGTGCGGGTTCTCGTCGAGCATCGTGAGATCCAGCGGGAACGCGCCGAAGGTGAAGGCCGGCTGGGGCGAGGGAGGCGTGCTCTGGCCGCTGAGCCGCGCGTAGAGGCCGCGCCGGTCGAGCAGGCGGACGACCTGGCCGACGAGGCCGTTGGCGCGGGGCTCGCCCGCGGGCGCGGCGCGGCGTTCGAGGACGACGGGGTGGACGCCGGCAAGAGCCAGCTCGCAGGCGAGCATGAGGCCGTTGGGGCCGGCTCCGACGATGAGGACATCGATCATGATCGTGATTCCTTCCGGTGTGCGTCATCGCCACGGCGGGCGCGGCACGCGGCCGGCCCGCCGCGCGACGTGACGCGGCTGTGGGTGGAACGAAGATGCAGGGGCTTAGCCGGGCGGCTCCGGGAGCCCGGCGGCGACCTGGCCGAAGGCGTCGGTGATCAGGCGCTCGATCGGGGCGGGCGGGTCGGCGCTGTCGAGATAGTGCCGCACGGCGACGGCGACGGCGGCGCTGGCGGCCGCCGCGACGAGCCTCGGATACATGTCGGTGGCGAGGTCGGTGCCGGTGCGCTCGGCGACGGCGGCGGCCAACTCGGCCTCGGCGACCGCGGCGGCACGCAGCCGCTCGCCCTGCAGCGCGGGCTCGGCGAGCATGGCGCGCACGCCGGTCACCCACTGGGCGTGGGCGGGGGACGGCATCGCCTCGACCTCCGGGCCGCGGGTGAACTGCTCAAGCGCGGCCCGGGTGAGCGCCGCCCAGAGCGGTTCGCCGGCGGGGCGTTCGCGCAGCGCGGCGGCGGTGCGCAGGCTGCGGTCGAGGTGGCGGGAGGCGATCGCCTCGGCCTTGCTGGAGAAGTAGTTGTTGAACGTGCGGGGGGAGACCCCGGCCGCCTCGGCGATGTCCTCGACCCGGACGTTGTCGTAGCCGCGCTCCGCGGTGAGGTGGATCGCGGCCCAGCCGAGCGCCGCCCGCGTCTCGGCCTTCTTGCGCTCCCGCAGCCCTGTCATGCCACCACGCTAGCACTAATTGCGTGACACGCAAAGATGCGCGCCACGCAATTTGTTCGACAGGTCGGCCGGGGCCGACAGTTGGGTCGCCTAGCGTGAGGGGATGGAGAACGTTGCCATGGCAGAGGTGGCCGCGGTGTTGGCGGAGCCGGCGCGGGCCGCGATGTGTCTGGCGCTGATCGACGGGCGGGCCTGGACCGTGGGTGAGCTGGCCCGGGTCGCCGGCGTCGCGCCGTCCACGGGAAGCGAACACGTGGGACGGTTGGTGGCGGCCGGGTTCGTGGAGTCATTGCGGCAGGGGCGGCACCGCTATGTGCGGATCACCGATCCCCGGGTGGCGGAGTTGATCGAGCGGTTGTCGGAGCATGCCGGGCAGCGGCCGGCCACGACGCTGCGGGCCTCGCTGCGGGCCCGGCGGCTCGCGGTGGCGCGAACCTGTTACGACCACCTGGCCGGACGGTTGGGCGTGCTGCTGCGGGACGGGATGGTGCGCCTCGGGCTGGTGGACACCAGCAGCGGTTTGGTGGTCACCGCGACGGGACGGCGGGCGTTGGACTCGCTGGGCGTGGTGGCGCCGGCCGGCAACGGGCGGCCGGTGCTGCGGGACTGTCTGGATTGGACGGAACGGCGGGAGCACCTGGCCGGCACGGTTCCGGCCGCACTGCTCGCCCGGGCGGTGGACGCCGGGTGGTTGGAGCGGGCGGACGACCGGTCGGTGCGGGTTCGGCAGACCGCGGCGGACCCGTTCGCCACGCTGGGGGTCGACATCTCCGAGGTCTCGGCGGACCGCTAAAGGGCGGGAGCGCGGCCTTCGAACGGCGTGGATAAGACGACCGTGGTGCGGGTGGAGACCTTGGCCGCCTCACGGATGCGGCGCAGAAGGTCCTCGAGGGCGGCGGGCGAGGCCACCCGGACGAGCAGCACGTAGGACTCCGCGCCGGCCACCGAGTAGCACGACTCGATCTCGCCGATGTGTTCCAGGCGTTGCGGGTAGTCGTCGGGGACCGCGGGGTCGATCGGGGTCAGGGAGATCAGCGCGGTCAGCGGGAGGCCGACCGACTCGGCGCTGAGGCGGGCGTGGTAGCCCTGGATCACCCCGCGGTGCTCCAGCCGCCGGACTCGCTGGTGCACGGCGGAAACACTGAGACCGACGCGCTCGGCCAGGTCGGTGAAGCTGCACCGGCCGTCCCCGGCCAGTTCCTTGGCGATCGCGCGGTCGATCGACTCGAGTTCCTCGGTCACCCAGGCAACATAACCAATTCGTGCGGTTGGTTGTTCAACGACTCGACCCCGTCGGGGGTCACCACGACGATGTCCTCGATCCGGGCGCCCCACCGGCCGGGCAGATAGATGCCGGGTTCGACGCTGAACGCCATGCCCGGCTCGACCGCGATCCGGTTGCCGCTGACGATGTAGGGGTCCTCGTGCACGTCCAGCCCGATCCCGTGACCGGTGCGGTGGATGAAGTTCGGCCCGAACCCGGCCTCGGCAATGACCTTCCGCGCCACCGCGTCCACGTCCTCGGCGCGCACTCCCGGCCGCACCGAGTCGACGGCGGCCCGCTGCGCCTCCTGCAGCACCGCGTAGGTCTGCGCCACGTCGGTGTCCCGGGGCGTGCCGATCGAGTAGGTCCGGGTGGAGTCGGAGTTGTAGCCCTCGGCCACCGGACCACCGATGTCGATCACCACGACGTCACCGGACTCGACCACCCGCTCGGAGACCGTGTGGTGCGGGCTGGCGCCGTTCGGCCCGGAGCCGACGATGACGAAGTCGGCCCGCACGTGGCCTTCCTCGACGATCGCGGCGGTGATGTCCGCGGCGATCGCGGCCTCGGTCCGGCCCGCGCGCAGCCACTCCGCCATCCGGGCGTGCACCCGGTCGATCGCCGCGCCGGCCCGGCGCAACGCCTCGATCTCCAGGTCGTCCTTGCGCATCCGCAGTTCCCGCAGCACCGGCCCGGCCAGGGTCTGCTCGGCCGACGGCACCGCGGCGCGCAGCCCGAGCACGTGCAGCGCCGGCATGACGTCGGCGACCGCCAGCCGCGCCGGCCGGCCCAGCCGCCCGGCCACCAGCGCGTACGGGTCCTCACCGTCCACCCACGTGGCCAGCTCGACGCCCAGTTCGTCGAACGGGATCGCGTCGTAACCGGGCGCCTCCAGCCGGGGCACCACCAGCACCGCAGGCCCCTCGCCGGCCGGCAGCACCAGGCAGGTGAGCCGTTCGAAGGAGTGGCCGGAACCGCCGAGCAGGTACCACAGATCCGAACCGGGGGCGATCAGCAGCGCGTCGACACCGGCCGCCCCGGCCGCCGTCCGGGCCCGGTCCAGGCGCGCCCGCAAGGCGCTGGAATCCTTGGTGGACATGGCGGACAGCCTAGTCCCGGGCCGGTTGTGGCAGGCTTCGGGATCGTGACCGCTCCCCTCGCCCTGCTGGACTCGGCCAGCCTGTACTTCCGGGCCTACTACGCCCTACCCGACTCGATGACCGCGCCGGACGGGACGCCGGTGAACGCGGTGCGCGGCTTCGCCGACGCGATCGCCCGGGTGTTGACCGAACGGCGGCCGGCGCGGCTGGTGGCCTGTCTGGACGCGGACTGGCGGCCGGCCTTCCGGGTGGCGGCACTGCCCTCCTACAAGACCCACCGGGTGGCCGACCCGAAGGCGAACATCGAGGAGGTGCCGGACACGCTCACCCCGCAGATCCCGATCATCCTGGACCTGCTGGACGCGGTGGGTCTGGCGACCGCGTTGGCGCGCGGGTACGAGGCCGACGACGTGATCGGCGCGCTGGCCGCCCGGGAGCGCACCGACCCGGTGGAGGTGATCACCGGCGATCGAGACCTGTTCCAGGTCGTGCGGGCGCAACCCACCCCGGTCAGCGTGGTCTACGTGGGCGGCGGTTGGGCCAAGGCGCAGACCCTGGGCCCGGCCGAGGTCGCCGCGCGCTACGGGCTGCCGGTCGACAACGCCGGCCCGGCCTACGCGGACATGGCGGCGCTGCGCGGCGACCCCTCCGACGGGCTGCCCGGCGTGGCCGGCATCGGCGAGAAGACCGCCGCCAAGCTGATCACCCGGTTCGGGTCGCTGGAGGGCCTGGTGGCGGCTGCCGCGCTGGACGACTCGCCGGTGCCGCAGCGCTGGCGCACCGCGCTGGCCGACGAGGCGCGCTACGTCGCGGCCGCACCGCTGGTGGTGCGGGTCGCCGTGGACGCGCCGGTCGAGCTGAGCGGGGCCGACCGGGTGCCGGCCAAGCCCCGTGACCCCGATCGGGTGCGCGACCTGCAGGAGCGGTGGAACCTGAGCACCTCGGTGGACCGGCTGCTGAGCGCGCTCGGTTAGCGGCCGGTCAGAACATCGTCGAGCACATGGCGGCGGTGGGGCTGGCGAACAGCCGGTCGGCGTGCGGGACGGCGTCCGGGTCGGCCACCTCGATCCGGCCGGCGGTGGCCAGCGTGCTGGCCGGCCAGGCGCCGAGGTAGAGCATGGCCAGCGCCTCGACGTCCAGCACCAGGCCGGGCGGTTCGGTGGTCGGCTCCGTCCCGTGTGGACTGATCCGGTAGCGGCCGGAGTTGGCCGGCAGCAACCGGTCCCGCACGTCGAGCACGACCGGTTCGGCGGTGCCGTAGGTTCGCCCGGCCAGCGCGCGCGGCACGTCCACCAGCCGCAGCCACAGGCCCTCCTCGAACGTGGTCCGCACGGCGCGCGGATCGGTGAGCATCGCCGGCAGCGGCTCCTCGATCGACCGGGCCCAGGCGAAGATCTCGTCGACCAGGTCCACCCCGAGCAGATACCGCCACAGGCCGGTGGCCGCGGTCGCGGTCGCGGTCTGGAAGTCCCGGATCCGCAACGTCGCACAGTTGCCCGCGGCGAACTCCGAGCGCTCCTCGCTGACGGAGTAGGTCACGAACCCGGTCGCGCCGTCCGGATCGCTGTGCACGGCGACGAGCAGGTTGTCCTCGGTGCCACGGAGCCGCTTCTCATAGGCGAGCGCCCACCAGCCCGCCGAGCGGGACATCAGGCCCGGGCGGGTCGGCAGCGCCCGCTCGTAGATGGCCGGCACCAGCCGCAGCGCCTCGTCCGGGTCCACCAGGCGCACCTGCCCCAGCCGGGGAACGTCGGCGCGCAGGGTCGCGGCCCGGCGGTTGATCCGGAGGTTGCCGGCCCGGATGGCCATGCCGTAACCGAAGCGGCCGTAGATCGGCGCTTCGGTGGCATGCAGTCCGGCCAACGGCTCACCGCGCTCATGGGCGTCGGCGAGCGCGGCGGTCATCAGTTCGGTCAGCACACCGCGGCGGGTGTGGTCGGCCCGCACGCCGACCCCGGTCACCGCCGCCATCGGCAGCGCACCGCCGCCGGGCAGGGTCAGCCTCGACCCCCAGGTGACCGCGGCGCCGATCAACTGCCCGTCGGAGAAGGCGCCCTGGGTGCGTCCGGGCTCGTAGGAGCGGGACCAGTACCGCCACTTCTCGTCGGACAGCGGCGCCATGTGCAGCGCCCCCAGGAAGACGGTGCTCGCGGTGCGCAGCTCCGACTCCTCGACGGGCCGCACCGTGAAATCACTCATCCGGCGATGATGCCGACTCTTCGGGGCGAAGGCGACCGGTTTCTACTTGTCGCGCGGGGTGCCGACCTCGTACTCGCCGTCGTCGTTGCGGACCGTGATGTCCACGACCTGCTCCTTGGGGTTGTCCCCACCGAGCTTGACCGTGCAGCTGAACTTGACGCCCTGCTTGACTTCCTGGTTCGCCGGGCAGTCGATGCTCTGGATCTGGTCGTTCTGCACGCCATAGCTCGCGGTGAGCACCTTGCGCACGCCGTTGTCGCCTTCCAGCGCCGACTCGTCGAAGACCTTCTTGACGAAGAAGCCGGGATAGACCAGGCCGAGGATGACCACCGCGCCGGCGGCCAGCACCACGACGGCCACCAGGATCCAGATCCAGGCGTTGCTCTTGCGCTTGGGCGGGGCGCCGGGATAGCCGCCCGGCTGCTGCCCGTACGGGTTGTACGGCTGCTGCTGGGTGGGCTGCCCGTAGCCGCCGTAGGGCTGCTGGCCGTAACCGCCGTAGGGCTGCTGAGGTTGCTGGGGCTGCTGGCCGTAACCGCCGGACGGGTAGCCGCCGGACGGCGTGCCCTGGGCCGGGAATCCGCCGGACGGGGTGCCCGGGTGAGGCTGCTGACCGCCGTACGGCGCAGGCTGCTGCCCCCACTGTTGCTGCGGATCGTTGCCACCGGCAGGCCCGTAAGGGCTGGTCATCGTTCTCCTCCGCATACAACGTCGCAAGGACGGGCGGCATCTCCCACTGCGTACGCCCGCTGCGCGATCAAACCACAGCCGGCCAGGTTTTCCCTACCCGACCCCAAAGCTTTTGCCAACCCGTTGGACATCAGGCGGTGCCCAGCGCGACGACACCGCGCCGGATCGCCCGGACGGCCTTGGCGGCCACCGCGCCGACCTGCTCGTCCGGACCGAGGACGTCCCGGATCTGGTCGAGCAGGTCGATGACCTGGCGGCACCAGCGCACGAAGTCTCCCGCGGAGAACTCGCTGCCGGCCGACTCGGCGGCGGCGATCACCTTCTCCAGGGACTCGCCCCGCGCCCACCGGTACACCGTCCACGCGAAGTTGGCGTCCGGCTCCCGGGTCCGCTCCAACCGGTGCCGCCGCTCGTCGTCCTCCAACTCGGCCCACAGCCGGGCGGTCACGGCCAGGGCGTCGGCGACCGCCCCGCCGGGCACCCGCGCCTCGCCGGGGCTGTCCCGGCGTGACTCGTAGACCAGCGCGGAGACCACGGCGGCCAGTTCGGCCGGACCGAGGCCCCGCCACACGCCCTGCCGCAGGCATTCGGCGGCGAGCAGGTCGGACTCGCTGTAGAGCCGGGCGAGCATCCGGCCGTGCTCGGTCACCTCGCCGTCGCGGCCGGCGGCGAGGTAGCCGCGTTCGGCCAGCAGCCCCCGGATCCGGTCGAACTGCCGGGCCAGCGAGTGCGTGGTGGCCGCCACCCGCGTCTCCAACTGTTCGGTCTCGGCGGCCAGCCGGTGGTAGCGCTCGGCCCAGCGGGCGTGGTCCTCCCGCTCGGTGCAGCCGTGACAGGGATGCGCGCGCAGCGCCCGGCGCAGCGCCGCCAGTTCGCCGTCCTCGCCGTCGGACGAGCGGCGGCGCGCCCGGCCCGGCGGCTCGATGCCGGGGTTGTGCAGGGTGGCGGCCAGGTCCCGGCGCGAGCGCGGCGAGCGCACGTCGACCTGTTTGGGCAGCTTGACCCGGCCCAGCGGCTCGACCGGGGCCGGGAAGTCGGCCACCGACAGCCGGCCGGCCCAGCGGTCCTCGGTGACCACCAGCGGACGCGGGTCGGCGACCGGGTCGAGCCCGGGGTCCACGACGATGGCCAGGCCCGAGCGCCGGCCGGCCGGGATGGCGATCACGTCGCCCTTGCGCAGCCGCTCCAGGGAGCGCGCCGCCTCGGCCCGCCGGGCCACGGTGTTCTGCCGGGACAGCGCCTTCTCGCGGTCGCTGATCTGCCGGCGCAGCCGGGCGTACTCGGTGAAGTCGCCGAGGTGACAGGTCATCGGCTTGGCATAGCCGGAAAGCGCCTCGTGGTTGCGGTCGATCCGCCGGGCCAGGCCCACCACCGAGCGGTCGGCCTGGAACTGCGCGAAGGACTGCTCCAGCAGCTCCCGGGCCGCCTCGGCGCCGACCCGGTCGACCAGGTTGACCGCCATGTTGTAGCCGGGGCGAAACGACGAGCGCAGCGGGTAGGTGCGGGTCGAGGCGAGGCCCGCGACCTGCCGCGGGTCGACCCCGGGCTGCCAGACCACGACCGCGTGGCCCTCCACGTCGATGCCTCGCCGGCCGGCCCGCCCGGTCAGCTGGGTGTACTCCCCCGGCGTGAGCTCGACGTGCGCCTCGCCGTTGTACTTGACCAGGCGTTCCAGCACCACGGTCCGGGCCGGCATGTTGATGCCCAGCGCCAGCGTCTCGGTCGCGAAGACCACCTTGACCAGGCCCCGGACGAACAACTCCTCGACGGTCTCCTTGAACGCCGGCAGCAACCCGGCGTGGTGGCTGGCGAAGCCGCGCTCCAGGGCCTCCCGCCACTCCCAGTAGCCCAGGACACCGAGGTCGGCGTCGGGCAGTTCGCGGGTCCGGGAGTCCACGATGCGGCGGATCTCCTCGACCTCCACGTCGGTGTTGAGCCGCAGGCCGGAGCGGGTGCACTGGACGACGGCCGCGTCGCAGCCGGCCCGGCTGAACACGAACACGATGGCCGGCAGCAGACCGGCGCCGTCCAGCCGCTGCACCACGTCGACCCGGGACGGCGGGCGGAACCGCGACCCGCGCGGTGGTGGGCGGCGGCCCCGCTGCCGGGGGCCCTGCCAGCCCGCCTGCAGCCGGCCGACGTCGTCGGCCCGGCGCAGCAGCTCGGGGTTGATCTTCGCCTCGCCGTCGGCGTCCGCACCGGCGAACAGGTCCAGCATCCGGCCGCCGACCAGCATGTGCTGCCAGAGCGGCACCGGGCGGTGCTCGTCCACCACGACGGTGGTGTCGCCGCGCACCTCGACCAGCCACTCGCCGAACTCCTCGGCGTTGCTGACCGTCGCCGACAGGCTGACCAGCCGGACCCACCGGGGCAGGTGCAGGATCACCTCCTCCCACACGGCGCCGCGGAACCGGTCGGCGAGGTAGTGCACCTCGTCCATCACCACATACCCGAGTCCGTCCAAAGTGGACGACCCGGCGTAGATCATGTTGCGCAGCACCTCGGTGGTCATCACCACCACCGGCGCGTTGCCGTTGACCGACGTGTCCCCGGTCAGCAGCCCGACGGTTTCCGGCCCGTAGCGGGCCAGCAGGTCGGCGTACTTCTGGTTGGACAACGCCTTGATCGGCGTGGTGTAGAAGCACTTGCGGCCCTCGGCGAGGGCGAGGTGCACGGCGAACTCGCCGACGACGGTCTTGCCGGCGCCGGTCGGTGCGCACACCAGCACGCCGTGCCCCTGCTCCAGCGCCGCGCAGGCCTGCGACTGGAACGGGTCGAGCTCGAAGGAAAGGTCCCTGGCGAACTCGGCCAGCCGCGGCATTGCTGCGCGCCGCTGCGCCGCCGCATAGGCCTCGGCCGGAGATGAAGAAGTGCTGGCGGCCACCTCAACAGGCTTCCACATCTCGCGCCGCGGCGTCCGGCCGAGGCCCTCAACCAGCGAGAAGAGCGGCCCGCGCGGTGGCGACCAGGTCGTACTGCCCGCGGACGTCGGCGTGCACGGCGGCGATCACGAAGTGGCTGACCCCGGCCGCCGCGTACTCGGCCATGCGTTCGGCAAGCTGTTCGGGCGGCCCGCTCACCGCGACCTGCTCGGCGTAGTCCCGAGGCATGCCGTAGGTCTTGGTGAGGTACCGGACGGCGGCGTCGCCGGGGGTGGCGCCGGGGGCCGTGAGCTGGCCGAACACGATCATCCCGACGGCCGGCGCCGTGGTCCCGGCCTCGCCGGCCAGGGCGTCGAGCTTCCCGGCGACGTCCGGCACCACGCTCGGCGGCACGAACGAGCCCAGCCAGCCCTGCGCGCCGATCCGCACCGCCCGGCGCAGCGCGGCCTCCGACATGCCGCCCACCCACAGCGGCGGCACGGGCACGCCCGGAGCCAGGGTCACCTCGGGCTGCTCCGGCTCGGTGGCCAGCCGGGTGGGCTCGCCGGCCAGCAGGCCGGGCAGGTAGTCCAGGATGGCGTCGGTGCGCCGGCCGCGGCCCGTGGTCGGGACGCCGGCCGCGACCCACTCCTGCGGCCACTGCCCGCCGACGCCCACCCCGAGCCGCAACCGGTTGCCGGAGATCAGTTGCAGGGAGCCGATCTGCTTGGCGGCCCACGCGGGATGGCGCAGGGCGAGCAGCATCACGCCGTAGCCGAGCGCGATCCGCTCGGTCGCCGTCGCCGCGGCGGTCAGCGCCACCGTGCTGTCCACGAACGGCGCGCCGGTGGTCAGGTGATCGCCCGCCCAGGCGGCGTCCAGGCCGGCGTCCTCGGCATGCCGGGCCGCGCCGGCGATGTCGGGGCGCGCCGAGGCGTGGCGGTCGAGGAACACCGGTAACGAGACACCCACCTCGAGCGCCATGGACTCCCCTTCCCTCAGCGCGGTCGTGCGGTCAGCCGATGATCGTCAGGGCGCCGGGGACACAGCCGACCGCCAGCGGCAGCGGTCCGATCCGCTCGCCGTCGGCGTAGGCGACCCAGCCGTTGTCCTCGCCGAGCCGGACCCGCTTGGCGCGCAGCGTGGTGACCATCGGATGGTCGATGTGCCGGCCGCGCCGCACCCTCGGCATCATCCGGAGCAGGTCACGCCGCCGAGCCTTGCCGACCACGGTCACGTCGAACAGCCCGTCGGCCGGGTTGGCCTCCGGGCAGATCGGGATGCCGCCGCCGTAGAACCGGGTGTTGCCGACCGAGACCATCGTCGCGTCGAGCTCGATGCGCTCCCCGGTGGTCTCCACGACCAGCGGGTAGGGCCGCAGCGCCGCCAGTTCCGCGATGGTGGCCAGGTCGTAGCGCCGGGGGCCGTGCGGCCAGCGCATCCGGTTGGCCCGCTCGTTCACCGCGGAGTCGAACCCGGCGCACAGCACCGTGGCGAACCAGCGGTCCTCGCCGATCCGACCGAGGTCCAACCGCCGCCGCCGGCCCTCCCGCAGCGCGCCGACCAACGCCTCCGCCGCGGCCAGGGTGCCCATCGGGCCGCCCAGCGCCCGGACGAAGTCGTTGCCGGTGCCGGCCGGGACCACGCCCAGCGCGATGTCGGTGCCGGCGCAGAACTGAACCGCCTGATGAGCCGAGCCGTCGCCGCCGAGCACGATCAGCGCGTCCAGGCCGCGGTCACGGGCCTGGTCCATCAGCGCCCGGGCCGCCTCGACGGTGTCCGCGGTGACCACATCGAGCCGGTCGACCGCCGCCCGCAGCCGGTCGGCGACCGCCGTGGCGAGCCGCCCGCCGGCGCCGTGCCCCGAGCCGCCGTGCACGGCCAGTGCCGCTCGTATGCCCACTCGATCTCCGCCGGTCAGCCTCAGGTCACCCGGTCAACCTCAGGTCACATCGTCCAGGCCGGCTCGGGCCTCCGGCGTCGGGCTCGGCTGGACAGGCTCCGGACTGTAGTTCATCGGACTGGGCTCGTCATCGCTCAATTCGCCGAAGCCCTCGGCGGCCTCGCGGGCCGCCTTGCGCCGGTCGTGGATCCGGGCGACCTGGATCGCCACCTCCAACAGCACGGTCAGGGCCACGGCGAGCGCGATCATGGAGACCGGGTCGGTGCCGGGGGTGGCGAACGCGGCGAAGACGAACAAGCCGAACAGGATGCCGCGGCGGTGCCGTTTGAGGGCGTTGTAGGAGACGATGCCGACCCGGTTGAGCATCACGACCAGCAGCGGCAGTTCGAAGCAGACCCCGAAGATCAGCAGCATGACCAGGACGAACGAGATGTAGTCGTTCGCGGCCAGGGCCGTGATGAAGTTGTCGCCACCGAAGTTGACCAGCACCTCGAGGCCCTTGGGCACCACGAAGTAGGCCAGCGCCGCGCCGCAGGCGAACAGCGCGCTGCCGAAGGCGACGAAGGTCAGCGCGAACTTGCGTTCCCGGGCGTAGAGCCCGGGGGTGATGAACGCCCAGACCTGATACAGCCACAAGGGCGCGGTGAGCACCGCGCCTGCGGCGACACCCACCTTGAACTGGATCAGGAACGCCTCGAACGGCTGCGTCTGCAGCAGCTGGCACTGGCCGGGGTTCGGCTCGAACCGCACCTCGGGTGCGGGCAGTGCACAGTACGGCCCGGTCATCAGGTCGCCGAGCGACGGAATCGGGCCGATCTTGTTACCGAACCACAGAAAGCCCAGTACGCCGCCGAGCAGGATGAAGAGAACGGCCAGGCCCAACCGGTGCCGGAGCTCGTAGATATGGTCCCGCAACGTCATGGTGCCGTCGGGGTTGTGCCGACGACTACGGGTCCGCCTCTGCTCGCGGCGGCTGGCCCGGGTCTCCGGATCGCGTGCCACCGCCTCGCCCGTTTCTCTCAGCTGACGTTCTTGTTCGCCTGGGTCTGCTCAATCGGCGGCGCGACCACGGGCACCTGCGGCTGGGCCTGGGGCAGCTGGGCCTGCGGCCGGGCGGCCGGCTCGTCCTTGGCATCCGCGTCTTCGTCGTTGCGCATGCCCTTGGTCTCGGCCTTGAGGATCCGCATCGACTGGCCGAGTGAACGCGCCATCGCCGGCATCTTCCGTGCGCCGAACAACAACACGATCACCACTGCGATGATCAGAATCTCCCACGGTCCCAAGTTCACGGCCGTCCTCCTGTCTGTGCTGGCTCCCCCGATGGTACGCGGGCGGGGTCCCCCTCTATTCGTACGCGCCGCCGTTGCCGGATTGCTACCCCCAAGGCCCCCCTACGTGCGCGCAGCAGGCCGGAGCGGTTGTCCAGTTGGCGGACGACCACGCTGGTCGTGCGCTGGAACCGCCGGGCGGACCGGCGGGTCGGCGCCAGGACGGCGAGCAGCACCACCAGGGCGGCGACCGCCAGCGCGCCGGCGAGCAGGGCAGGCACGAGGCTCACGGTAGCGGGTCCGGGATCAGGTGGCGGTCAGGTCCGGACCGGCGCAACGCCCGCAACGCCCGCTCCCGCAAGGCCTCGGCGAGGCCGGCCGGCCACTCGACGGTCACGTCACCGCCGTGCCCGAGCAGCAGCCGCACCATCCAGTCCGGGTCGGCGTAGCGCATCCGGATGCGTAGCCGCCCGCCCTCGAGCTCCTCGAGGTGCTCGACCGGGTAGTACTCGGAGATCCATCGGGCGTCCGGCTCCAGGATGAGCTGGGCCAGGTCCTGGTCGGGGTGCGGCCGGTACAGCCCGGCGGAGAGGTCGGTCTGCTCGGCGAACGGCGGCGGGGCGGCCGGTTCGTCCAGCACCGTCACCTGGTCCACCCGATCCAACCGGAACAGCCGCACGTCGTCGGCCCGGCGGCACCAGGCCTCCAGGTAGCCGCGGCCGTCCACGATCAGCAACCGCATCGGGTCGATGGTCCGCTCGGTGATCTCGTCCCGGGACGCGGTGTAGTAGGTGATCCGCATGGCCCGCCCGGTGTGCAGGGCCTGCTGGGCGACCCGCCGGGTGTTGGCGGTGGAGACGCCCTCGCGCACGCCCAGGCCGACCGCCACCCCGGACGGCTCGGCCTGTCCGGCCGCCGACTCGATCTTGGCCACGGCCCGGCGAACCGCGTCGGCGTCGACCATGCCCGGGGTGTCCAGCAGGGCCCGCAGCGCGACGAGCAGGGCGGTCGCCTCGGCGCCGGTCAGCCGCAGCGGCCGGCGCATGCCGGCGTCGTAGGTGACGGTGACGGTGTCCTCGTCCATGGACAGGTCGATCAGGTCGCCCGGCCCGTAGCCGGGCAGGCCGCACATCCACAGCAGCTCGAGATCCTTGCGGAGCTGTCTGGGGGTCACCCCGAGCTCGGTGGCCGCCTCGTCGATCGCGATACCGGGCCGGGCGATCAGGTAGGGCACCAGGGCGAGCAGCCGAGGCAGCCGTTCCTGCGACGTCATTCCTCCTCCCGGCCGACCACGGCGAGGTGGCGCTCGCGTACCGCCTTGCGCAGCACCTCGGGTTCGAGCACCACGACATCGGGGCCGAACCCGGCGATCCAGCCGGCGGCGGAGTCCGGGTCGAACAGCTTGAGCTCCACGACATCGCCCGAGACGCCGTCGAGGGTGCGCGGCTCCACCGGGGTGGCCCGCCTGCGCAGCCCGGCGGCGCGGTTGCGGGCCAGCCACAGCTGCACGGTCGTGGTGGGCGGGGCGGTGTCCTCGCGGCTGCCCTTGGCGACGAACTCGAGCAGGTTGACCCGCTCCGGACGGCGGAACGCGCCGGGGCGGCCGACCGGCCGGACCTCGCCGGCGATCCGGGACATCCGGAAGCAGCGCGGGGCGGCCCGGTCCTGATCATGGCCGACGACGTACCAGCGGCCGCGCCAGGACACCACGCCCCACGGCTCGATGGTGCGGGTGCGCAGCTCGGTCGGGCTCGGCCGGCGGTAGTCGAACCGGACCACCTGGGCGGCCTGGACGGCGGCCAGCAGCGGGCCGAACGCCGGCTCGGTGGTCCGGACCTTGGGCTCGACGACCGCGGGCGCCGCCTCGTCCACCTCGACACCGGCCGCGCGCAGCTTGAGCAGGGCGCCGTGCGCGGCCCCGGTCAGCTCCGGGGAGTCCCACAGCCGGACGGCCAGGGCGACCGCGGCCGCCTCGTCGGGTTCGAGGTCGATGTCGCCGAGCTCGTAGTCGCGCCGGGCGATGCGGTACCCGTCGATGGTGTCGAACGCCGAGTTGCGCCCCACCTCCAGCGGGATGCCCAGCTCCCGCAGCTCGGTCTTGTCCCGTTCGAACATCCGGAAGAACGCTTCGTCGCTGGGCGCGTCGGCGTACCCGGGGACGATGCCGCGAATCCGCTCGGCGGTCAGGTGGGACCGGGTGGACAGCAGGCACAGCACCAGGTTGACCAGACGTTCGGCGCGTGCGACGGACACCCCCGCACCCTAACGCGCCTGATCGCGAGTGGACGCGACAACGCACCGAACAAATGTGTGAACGGACCATCGATCCGGAGCACTGGTCTGACCACTTGACCTCTGACCGGTGCGCGGGTCAGGATGACGGGCATGGACCTGCAGCCCGTAGCCCGCCGGTCGGTGCCCGACGAGGTGTTCGAGCAGATCGTGGCCGAGGTCGTCGGGGGGGATCTCGCCCCCGGCGCTGTGCTGCCCAGCGAGCGCCGGCTGGCCGAGGTGCTGCGGGTGTCCCGGCCGGCGGTGCGCGAGGCGCTGCAGCGGATGGCGCAGGCCGGACTGGTCGAGGTACGCCAGGGCGACGCCACCACGGTGCGCGACTTCCGCCGGCACGGCGGGCTCGACCTGCTCCCCCGGCTGCTGCTGCGGGGCGGCGAGCTGGATCTCACCGTGGCCCGGAGCATCCTCGAGGCCCGGCTGCACATCGGACCGAAGGTGGCGGCGCTGGCCGCCGAACGGGCCGGCGGGCGCCTGGCCGCCGAGCTGCGCGCCGCCGCCGACGCGATCGAGGCCGACCCCGACCCGGTGGCCCGGCAACGGCACGCCCTCGTCTTCTGGGACCACGTGGTGGACGGCGCCGACTCGATCGCCTTCCGGCTGATGTTCAACAGCCTGCGGGCCGCCTACGAGCCCGCCCTGGACGCGCTGGCCGCCGTGATGGCCGCGGAGGTCGATCGGGTCAGCGCCTACCGCGCCCTCACCGCCGCGATCGGCTCCGGCGACCCGGAGTCCGCCCGGTCGGCCGCCGAGGACCTGCTCGGCCCGGCCACCGACCTGCTGCTGTCCGCCATCCGAACGCTGGAGGAAGCGTGACCAAGGCTGAGATCGAAAGCAAGGCTCAGGCACGCCTGCGCGCCGACGAGGCGGCGATCACCGGGTCGCGGCGGCGGAGTGTGTCGCTTTCCGACGCCGTCCGGGCGTTCTGGCGGCACCCGTCGCCGTGGATCATCGGCAGCCTGCTCGCCTGTGCGCTCACCGCCCGTGTACTGGTCGGCGACTGGCGGCTGTCCGACGCCTGGCTGCCGGTGCTGATGGTGGCCACCTTCCCGTTCTTCGAGTGGCTCGTGCACGTCTGCATCCTGCACTGGCGGCCGCGCCGGGTGGCCGGGCTGCGGCTGGACCCGCTGCTGGCCCGCAAGCACCGCGCGCACCACGCCGATCCCCGCGACGTGCCCCTGGTGTTCATCCCGTGGCAGGCGCTGATCTGGGTGGTCGCCGGGTACGTCGCCATCGGCGTGTTCGCCTTTCCCCGGCTCGGGCTCGGCCTGACCTTCCTGGTCGTGGTGGGCCTGCTGGGCCTGGGCTACGAGTGGACGCATTACCTGATCCACAGCGACTACCGGCCGCGCACCCGGCTCTATCGCGCGGTGTGGCGCAACCACCGGCTGCACCACTACAAGAACGAGCACTACTGGTTCACCGTGACCAGTTCCGGCACCGCGGACCGGGTCCTGCGCACCTACCCCGACCCGGAGCGGGTACCGACGTCGCCGACGGTCAGGGATCTGCACGCCCGAGAGTCGACCCCAACCCGCTGATGATCACCTGAAGCCCGTGCTCGAACCGGTCGTCGAAGTTGTCGAGCACCTCCGCGCCGGTGTCCCGCACGTGCGGTAGCGCGGGATCGACCCGCTCCGTGCGGGCGGCCAGGTCGTACTGCTCGGCGCGTTGCCCGGGCCGGGGATGGACCGCCTGCTCCTCGATGGTGAAGCCGATCGTGAAGCAGTAGATCGTGTTCAGGCCGCGCACCGCGTCGCGCGCGGAGAACCCGGCGCCGGTGAGCGTGCGGATGGCCCGTTCCATGGAGCCGTAGGCGGTGTCGTCGGTCAGAAAGGTGCCGCTGAACATCCGCGCGCCGTCCCGGTGGGACAGCAGCATCGCGCGCAGGCCGCGCCCGTAGGCCTCGGCAAGCTCCACCCAGTCGCCCGTGTCCGGCACGCCGAACCTGTCCAGGGCGTCGACCAGCAGCGTGGTCGCCATGGCGTCGAGCAACTCCTGCTTGTTCTTGAAGTGCCAGTACAGGGCCGGCGCCCGCACGTCCAGCTCGGCGGCGATCCGGCGCAGGGTCAGGCCCTCGAGCCCGACCTCGTCGAGCACGCGCAACGCGGTGCGCACCACGGTCTGCCGGTCCAACGCCATGGTTGACACCTTAACACCGTTCAAGTTACCTTAACGCCGTTCAATTTAACGACGTTAAGGAGATCTCGTGAACACCCAGGTGCTGATCGCGGGGGCCGGACCGACCGGGCTGGTGCTGGCCTGCGACCTGCTCCGGCGCGGCGTCACCGTCCGGATCGTCGACGCGGCCCCGGAGTTCCACACCGGCTCGCGCGGCAAGGGCCTGCAACCGCGCAGCCTCGAAGTGTTCGACGACCTGGGCCTGATCGAGCCGGTGCTGGCCGAGGCCGAGGAGTACCCGGTGCTGCGCCGCTACGCGGACGGCGCCGTGGTCTGGGAGGGCCGGACGCACGAGCCCGCCGCGCCGAGCCCGGCGCGGCCCTACCCCAACCTGCTGATGCTCCCGCAGGCGCGCACCGAGCAGTTGCTGCGTGCCCGGCTGGCCGAGCTGGGCGGCCGGGTCGAGCTGGGTGTCCGGCTGACCGGGTGCACCCAGGACGACCAGGGCGTGACGGCCACGCTGGAGACGGCCGGGCGCACCGAGCGGGTTCGGGCCGGCTACCTGGTCGGCGCGGACGGCGGCCGCAGCACCGTGCGCAAGGAGCTGGGCATCGGGTTCGCCGGGGACACCTACGAGACCGAGCGGATGGTGGTCGGCGACGTGCGGGTGGACGGGTTGGACCGCGAGCACTGGCACGCCTGGGGCCGGCCCGGCGACGAGGGCCGCTGGCTCGCGCTGTGTCCGCTGCCCGGCACCGGCTCCTTCCAGTTCATGGCGACCGTCGCCCCCGACGAGGCGCCGGAACCGACCGCGGCCACCGTGCGCCGGCTGATCGAGGAGGCGACCGGCGATCCGGACATCCGGCCGCACGAACCCACCTGGCTGTCGCTGTACCGGCCGAACATCCGGATGGCCGACCGGTTCCGGGCCGGCCGGGTGTTTCTGGCCGGCGACGCCGCGCACGTGCACTCACCGGCCGGCGGCCAGGGGCTCAACACCGGCATCCAGGACGCCTACAACCTCGGCTGGAAGCTCGCGGCCGGCTCGGAGGCGCTGCTGGACAGCTACGAGGAGGAGCGCCTGCCGATGGCCGCCGACGTGCTCGGGCTGAGCACGCGGCTGCACCACGCCCGCTCCGTGCGCCGCGACCCGGAGACCAACCAGCTCGGGATCGGCTACCGGGGCGGTTCGCTGTCCGATCCGGAGTGGACCGGAGAGCTGCGGCCCGGCGACCGCGCACCGGACGGGCGGTGCCGGGACGCGGGCGGGCAGCCGGTGCGGTTGTTCGACCTGTTCCGCGGCCCGCACTGGACGCTGCTCGCGGTGGGCGCCGAGCCTCCCGGCTCCCGGGCCGGCGTTCGGGCGCACGCCGTCGACACCGCCTACGACCTGCCGGCCGGAACGTTCGCCCTGGTCCGCCCGGACGGCTACGTCGGCCTGATCACGGCCGAGCCGGGCCGGGTCGACCGGTACCTCGACCTAGTCGGGTCGGTCAGCGGGAGCCTCTGACCTACCGGACCGGCCGACAGGCCACGCAGCCTGGTCTCCCGGGTCACCCAGCGGGAGCCTCTGACCCACCGGACCGGCCGACAGGCCACGCGGCCCGGTCTCCCCGGTCACCCAGCGGGAGCCTCTGACCTACCGGACCGGCCGACAGGCCACGCGGCCTGGTCTCCCGGGTCACCCAGCGGGAGCCTCTGAACCATCGCCCCGGCCGGCGGCCGCCAGCACGACCTCTTCGAGGTCCGCGGACAGCCGTTCGCCGGCCAGCCCCCGGCCCATGGCCAGGATGGTCCTGGCGATCGCCTCCTCCTGCATGGCCGCCGGCACGTCGCGCAGCGGGCCGTCCAGCAGCAGCATGGCCAGGCCGTGCGTGGCCGACCAGGCGGCCACCTCGGCGAACGGACGGCGGGCCGGCGGCAGGTAGCCGACCTCGACCAGCCGGTCCAGCAGGCCCACCAGCTGGCCGAACGGCGAGTTCTCCAGGTGTTCCTTGCCCAGCACCGCGCCGCCCTGGGAGAACGCGGTGCGGAACAGGCCCGGCTCGGCGAGCGCGAAGTCGATGTAGGCCCGCCCGGCGACGGCCAGGTCGCGGGCGGCCTGGTGCCGCGGGTCGGCCAGCGGCGGCAGGGCGCGCAGTGTCTTCTCGATGGCGGCGCCCAACTGCGCCAGGCACTGCTGCTTCGCGTCGGCCAGCAGTTCCTCGTGGCCGGCGTAGTGCCGGTACGCCGCGGTCGGCGTCACGCCGGCACGCCGGGCGGCCGCGCGGACGGTGACCGACTCAGGTCCGCCCTCGCGAGCGAGCTGGGCCGCGGCGTCGCCCAGAGCGTTGCGGAGATCGCCGTGGTGATAGCCGCGCTTCGGAGGACCTGAGAGTTCCATGAGAAGAATGTTGACGACTATAAACATCCGTGGCAAGTTGACCGCCGTAAAGTTTACGGGCATACACATGGTGAGTGGGGAGCACGATGTTCGGTCACATCGGTCGATTAGTCACCCGGCACGCACGGGCCGTCCTGGTCCTCACCGTGCTGCTCATGATCGGCGCGGGAGCCTACGGGTTCACCGCGTTCGGAAAGCTCAAAGCCCAGGGCTTCGCCGATCCCGGGGCCGACTCCGTGCAGGCCCAGGAGTTGATCGACAGCCAGTTCGGCGGCCGGACCAACCTGGTGTTCCTGGTCGAGGCGGACACCGGCACCGTGGACGACCCGGCGGTGCGGCAGGCCGGCGCCGACCTCACCGACCGGCTCGCCGGTGACGGCCGGCTCACCGAGATCACCTCCTACTTCAGCACCCCGGCACCACCGTTGCGCTCCACCGACGGGCGCTACGCCATCGTGCTCGCCCATCTCGCCGACGACGCCGACGAGGTGATCACCGATCTGCGGCAGCGCTACGCCGGCGCGGACGGCCCGGCGAGCGTGACCGTCGGCGGCGCGGCCGCGATCGGGCACGACGCCACCGAACAGATCGGCGCCGACCTGGTGCTGGCCGAGTCGATCGCCGTGCCGCTGATCCTGATCCTGCTGGTGTTCGCGTTCGGCAGCCTGGTGTCCGCGCTGCTTCCGTTGGTACTCGGCGCAATCGCCATCATCGGCACGTTCGCCGAACTGTCGTTGTTCGGCTCGCTCACCGACATCTCGGTCTACGCGATCAACCTGACCACCGCGCTCGGTCTCGGCCTGGCGATCGACTACGCGCTGCTGATGGTCAGCCGGTTCCGCGAGGAGGTCGCCGCCGGCGCGGACACCCACGCGGCCGTGATCACCACCGTGCGCACCGCGGGGCGGACCATCGTCTTCGGCGCCACCACGGTGGCCGCCGCGCTGGCCGTGCTGCTGTTGTTCCCGCTGTACTTCCTGCGCTCGTTCGCCTACGCCGGGATCGGCGTGGTCGCGATCGCCGCGCTCTCCGCGCTGTTCGTGCTTCCGGCGCTGCTGACCGTGCTCGGCCGGCGGGTCAACGCCGGACGGCTGCCGTGGGCCCGGCGGCGCGACCCCAGTGCCGTGTCGCCGTTCTGGGGCCGGATCGCCTCCGGGGCCATGCGTCGCCCGGTGCTGGCCGCCGCGCCGGTGCTGATCCTGCTGGTGCTGGCCGCCGTTCCGCTGCTGCGGGTCGAGTTCGGCGTGCCGGACGACCGGGTGCTGGCCAGCACCGCCGACACCAGGGTGGTCGGCGACACCCTGCGCACCGCGTTCAACGGCGACGAGAGCCGGGCCATTCAGGTGGTCACCACCGGGCCGGTGGACCGGGCCGCGATCGGCGACTACGCGGGCCGGCTCTCCGCACTGCCCGGGGTGGCCCGGGTGTCGTCCAGCGCGGGCGGGTTCGCCGACGGCCGGTCCACCGGCACCGGCCCGGCCGACGCACAGCTGACCGGGCGCGGCGGGCTGCAACGGTTGTCCGTGGTGACCGAGTCCGAGTCGGTCTCCGACGAGGCCCAGGCGCTGGTCGAGTCCGTGCGCGGCGTCCCGGGACCGGCCGGGGTGCCGGTCAAGGTGGGCGGGGCGGCCGCCGCTCTGGTGGACAGCAAGGACTCGATCGGCAGCCGGCTCCCGCTGGCCGTTGCGCTGATCGTGCTCACCACGTTCGTACTGCTGTTCCTGTTCAGCGGCAGCGTGTTGCAACCGCTGCGGGCCATGCTGTTCAACGTGATCGGGCTGGGCGCCACGCTCGGCGTGATGGTGCTGGTGTTCCAGGACGGTTGGCTGTCCTCGGCGCTGGGCTTCACCCCGCTGCCGCTGAACATCAACATGCTGGTGCTGCTGTTCTGCATCGCGTTCGGGCTGTCGATCGACTACGAGGTGTTCGTGCTCAGCCGGATCAAGGAGACGCACGACCGGGGCGTGCCCACCAGCGAGGCGGTGCCCTACGGCCTGTCCCGCACCGGCCGGCTGGTGTCCACCGCCGCGGCCCTGATCGCGGTCAGCATGTTCGCCTTCGGCACCAGCGGGGTCAGCTTCATCCAACTGTTCGGCCTCGGCACCGGCCTGGCGATCCTGATCGACGCCACCCTGATCCGCGGCATCCTCGTCCCGGTCGGCATGCGCCTGCTCGGCCGGGGCGCGTGGTGGGCGCCGCGGCCGCTGCGCCGGGTGCACGACCGCGTGGGACTGCGCGAGGCACCCGCGAGCACGGAACGCGAACGCGTCGGCGTGTAGGTCTTGGGCGGTTACAACGAGGCGATCAGGCGCTCGACGCGTTCGTCCACCGCGCGGAACGGGTCCTTGCACAGCACGGTGCGCTGCGCCTGGTCGTTGAGCTTGAGGTGCACCCAGTCCACCGTGAAGTCCCGGCCGGCCTGCTGTGCGGCGGCGATGAAGTCGCCGCGCAGCTTGGCCCGGGTGGTCTGCGGCGGGGTGTCCTTGGCCGCCTCGATCTCGCCGTCGTCGGTGACCCGGGCGACCAGGTCCTTGCGCTGCAACAGATCGAAGATGCCACGGCCGCGCCGGATGTCGTGGTAGGCCAGGTCGAGCTGGGCGATCCGGGGGCTGGACAGCTCCATGCCGTGCTTGGACCGGTAGCGCTCGACCAGCCGGTGCTTGATCGCCCAGTCGATCTCCCGGTCGATCTTGCCCAGGTCCTGCGCCTCCACCGCGTCCAACGTCCGGCCCCACAGCTCGATCACCCGGTCCGCGATCGGGTCGGGCGAGCGCCGGGACACGTGCTCGACCGCGCGCGCGAAGTACTCCCGCTGGATGTCCAGGGCCGAGGCCTCCCGGCCGCCGGCCAGCCGCACCAGCCGGCGCCCGGTCAGGTCGTGGCTGATCTCCCGGATCGCCCGGATCGGGTTGTCCAGACTGAAGTCCCGGAACTGCACGCCTTCCTCGATCATCTCCAGCACCAGGTTCGCGCTGCCGACCTTGAGCAGCGTGGTCGGCTCGGCCATGTTCGAGTCGCCGACGATCACGTGCAGCCGCCGGTAGCGCTCGGCGTCGGCGTGCGGCTCGTCCCGGGTGTTGATGATCGGCCGGGACCGGGTGGTGGCGCTGGAGACGCCCTCCCAGATGTGCTCGGCCCGCTGCGACAGGCAGTACACCGCGCCGCGCGGGGTCTGCAGCACCTTGCCGGCGCCGCAGATCACCTGCCGGGTGACCAGGAACGGCAGCAGCACGTCGGCGATCCTGGAGAACTCGCCGGCCCGGGTGACCAGGTAGTTCTCGTGGCAACCGTAGGAGTTGCCGGCCGAGTCGGTGTTGTTCTTGAACAGGAAGATGTCCCCGCCGATGCCCTCGTCGGCCAGCCGCCGCTCGGCGTCGACCAGCAGATCCTCCAGGATCCGCTCGCCGGCCTTGTCGTGCGTGACCAGTTGCACCAGGTCGTCACACTCGGCGGTGGCGTACTCGGGATGCGAGCCGACGTCGAGGTAGAGGCGTGAGCCGTTGCGCAGGAACACGTTCGAGGAACGCCCCCAGGACACCACGCGCCGAAACAGGTACCGCGCGACCTCATCCGGAGACAGCCTGCGCTGTCCGTGGAAGGTACAGGTCACGCCGAACTCGGTCTCGATGCCGAAGATCCGCCGCTGCATCCCTCTACCCTAAGCTCGAAACCGCCGAACTGGTCGCCCGGATCGCCCACAGGTTCACAAACATGACGTGCACTTCACCCGGGCGGCCCAGCATTCGGCAGGCCAGCGGCGCTGCAGGTAGCGTCAGCACCCGTGCTTGAGTGGCTACGGATGATCGCCTCCCGAATCAACGAGACCGACGTGACGATCGAGCGCCGGATCGCCCGGATCCCCCGGTCCGGCGCGGACACCGCGCTGGCGCGCATCACCACGGCGGCCAACCACAGCGTGCTGTGGTTCGTCATCGCGGCCGCGCTCGCCTCCCGGCGCGGGGTCACCCGGCGCGCCGCGCTGCGGGGCGTGGTGGCGATCGGTGGCGCCAGCCTGCTGACCAACGCCGTGGCCAAGCCGCTGATGCCGCGCCGCCGGCCGGCCGCCGACGCGCTGCCGGATTTCCGGACCCTGCCGGACCCGCCCACGTCGTCCTCGTTCCCGTCCGGTCACGCCGCGTCGGCGGCCGCGTTCACCACGGCGGTCGCCATGGAAAGCCCGGTCGCCGGGATGGTGATCGCTCCGCTGGCCGCCACCGTGGCCTACTCGCGGGTGCACACCGGCGTGCACTGGACCTCCGACGTCGTGGCCGGCGCCGCGCTGGGCGGGGCGGTCGCGCTGGCCACCCGGCGCTGGTGGGCGGTCCGGCCGGACGTGCCGGCACGGGCCCGGCCGCATGCCGACGTGGAGGCGTTACCGCAGGGTGACGGGCTGGTCGTGGCCGCCAACAAACATGCCGGCGACCGCTCGGTCGATCCCGCCGACGAGATCAACCAGGCGCTGCCGAAGGCCCGGATCGTGGCTCTGGAAGCCGGCGACGACCTCGTGGAGCGGCTGACCGCCGAGGTGGACGACAGCACCAAGGCAGTGGGCGTGGCCGGCGGCGACGGCTCGGTCGCGGCGGTCGCCGCGGTCGCCGAACGGCACCGGCTGCCGCTGGCCGTGCTGCCCGCGGGCACCCTCAACCACTTCGCCCGGGACATCGGCGTGGCCACCTTCGACGACGCGGCCGAGGCGATGCGCACCGGCGAGGCGGTCTCGGTGGACCTGGCCACGGTGCGGGTGGACGGCGCCGCGCCCCGGCCGTTCGTCAACACCGCGAGCATCGGCGGCTACCCGGACATGGTGCGGATCCGGGAGCGCTGGGAGCACCGGCTGGGCAAGTGGGTCTCGGCGGGCCTGGCGCTGATCCGCGTGCTGGCCGAGGCGCGGCCGCTGCACGTCACCATGGAAGGCCGGCGGCGGGCGGTCTGGCTGCTGTTCGTCGGCAACGGCCCCTACCACCCGCGCGGGATGGTTCCGGCTTGGCGGCCGGGCCTGGACACCGGTCTGCTCGACGTCCGCTATCTGCGGGCCGACGTGCGGATGTCCCGTACGCGGTTCCTGGTGGCGGCGCTGACCGGCACGCTGACCCGCAGCCGGGTCTACGTCCAGCGCGAGATCCCGCGGCTCACGGTCGACGTGCACGGCGAGCCCGTTGCGCTGGCCACCGACGGCGAGGTCCCGGCCAGCGGCACCCGGTTCGACTTCGCCGTCGCCGAGGCGCGGCTGACCGTGTACCGGCCGAAGGACCCCGAGATCACCCGTTAGAGATCTCGAGCCGGTTCCACGGCGGGCTTACGCTCGATCGCGAAGCGTTTCCACGCCACAGGTGGGAGACGGCCCGATGACCGTGACAGCCGGACCCGAACACGATCCGATCGCCAAGCGGTATGCCGCGTTCAAACGTTCGCACAAACCGGAGCCCGAAGAGCACACGGTGCGGGCCCTGCTCGGCAACCTCGACGGCGCCCAGGTGCTCGACCTGGGCTGCGGGTTCGGCCACTACGCCCGGCTGGCCAGCGACCTGGGCGCGATCACCGTGGTGGGAGTGGACATCTCCGAACCGATGATCACTTTGGCTCGCCGGATGGAGACCGAGGAGCCCCGCGGCATCGACTACCACGTGCACAACGTGGCCCGGCTCCCCCGGCTCGGCGCCTTCGACGTGGCCATCGCGGTCTGGCTGCTCAACTACGCCACCGGCCCGACCAACCTGACCGCGATGTTCGCCGCGATCCGGGCCAACCTGGCGCCCGGCGGCCGGCTCGTGGCGGTCACCGTCGGCCCCCGGTACAGCCCCTGGGGGTCGAGTTGGGAGCCCTACGGGCTGCGCGTGATCGAGGCGAGCGCCGACGGGCGGCGCACCCACCTGGTCATGGACCTGCTCACCAAGCCCACCGCGCGGCTGCGACTGTCCCAGTGGGACGGTGAGCTCTACGAGGAGTGCAGCGGCGAGGCCGGGTTCGGCTCGCTCACCTGGCACCAGGTCAGCATCCCGGTGGAGGCCATCGAGGCTCGCGGCGCCGAGTACTGGCAGGCCTACCGGGACAACCCGTTCGTCACCGCGTTGGAATGCCGTTGAGCTGTTTCCCAGGGCGCCCGCGTTACTTGGCCGGTGGTTCCGGCGTCTCCGGCGGAACCTCCGGACCCTTCTCCTCGTCGGCTGCCGGTTCCGCCGGCGTCTCGGCCTGCGGCAGCAGCGCCGCCAGCACCGGGCCTTCCAGGCGGCGGAACGCCCGGGTCGGCCGGGTGCGTTCCAGCACGGCCACCTCCAGCTTGCCGGGCGTGGGCGTGGAGTCGCCGTTGCTGGTGTTGGTGGTGGCCGCCGACAGCGCCCGCACCGCCAGGTGCACGGCGTCGGCCAGCGGCATCTCGGTCCGGTAGTCGTTCTTGATCACGGCGGAGATCGGGTCGGTCTGCCCGCCCATCACCAGGTGCTGCGGCTCGTCCACGATCGAGCCATCGTAGGTGAGCCGGTACAGCTGGTCGTCCGCGGGCGTCACGCCCACCTCGCCGACGCAGATCTCCACCTCGAACGGCTTGAGCTGGTCGGCGAAGATGCCACCGAGGGTCTGGCTGTAGACGTTGGCCAACTGGCGGGCCGAGACGTCGCGGCGGTCGTAGGCGTAGCCCCACAGGTCGACGTGCCGGATGCCGGCCCGGCGCAGGCTCTCGTACTCGTTGTACCGGCCGGCCGCGGCGAACCCGATCCGGTCGTAGATCTCGGAGACCTTGTGCAGGGTGGCCGACGGGTTCTCGGCCACGAACAGGATGCCGCCGCTGTACTTGAGCACCACCACGCTGCGGCCCCGGGCGATGCCCTTGCGGGCCAGCTCCGAGCGCTCCCGCAGCAGCTGCTCGGGCGAGGCATACAGCGGCAGGGTCACAGGTTGCTCCTCGTCTGTCCGGTGGTCATCGGGTCAGCCGCGCGGCGCGCGGGCCCGGTCGGCAACGACCGCCTCGGCGACCGCGGCGGCCTCGGCCTCGGGCACGTGCAGGGCGCCGTCCGCGGCGGTGATCGTGATGATCGTCGGGAAGATCCGGCGGACGATGTCGGGTCCGCCGGTGGCGGTGTCGTCGTCGGCGGCGTCGTAGAGCGCCTCGACGGCGTTGCGCAGGGCCGCGTCCCGGTCGCCGTCGGGGTCGTAGAGCTTCTTCAGCGCGGAGCGGGCGAACAGCGAACCCGAACCCACCGCGTGGAAGCCGGACCGCTCCTCGTACCGTCCGCCGGCAACGTCGTAGGACACGATCCGGCCGCCCCGGGCCGGGTCCGGCGCCTCGAGGTCGATACCGACGAACAGCGGGATCACGGCCAGGCCAGCCATGGCCATCTCCAGGTTCTGCCGCACCGTGATCGCCAGCTTGTTGGTCTTGCCCTCCAGGGACAGCGAGACGCCCTCGATCTTCTCGTAGTGCGCCAACTCCACCGCGTACAGCCGCACCATCTCCACGGCGATGCCCGCGACCCCGGCGATCCCGACGGCCGAGTAGGCGTCGGTCACGTAGACCTTGTCCATGTCGCGCTGGGCGATCAGGTTGCCCGACGTGGCCCGCCGGTCACCGGCGATCAGCACCCCGCCGTCGAACGCCACCGCCACGATCGTCGTGCCGTGGGGAAGGTCCACCTTGCCGGCGGACGCCACCGGCGCCGCTTGGCCGGTCCGCCTGCCGGGCAACAGGTCCGGCGCTTCGGCGCGCAGGAAGTCGGTGAACGACGACGTTCCCGTGGTCAGGTAGGCAGCGGAGAGCCGTGCGCCGGGCGTGGCGCGGTGCGAGGTGTGGTCCATGCCCTTCTTTCGTTCCTAGATCCCTACACGCGACACGACGACGGGGTTACTCGCCGCCCTTTTGAACGTAGGCGCGGACGAAGTCCTCGGCGTTCTCCTCCAGGACGTCGTCGATCTCGTCGAGAATCGTGTCGACATCCTCGCCGAGCTTCTCCCGGCGTTCCTGACCGGCCGGCGCGCCGCCGTCGACATCTTCGTCGCCGTCACCGCCGCCTTGCCGCTGCACGTGTTCCTGAGCCATCTCGCCTCCCGTTGTGGCTGGCCTACCTCAAACACTACCGATCAGGGCCGACATCCGACCATCAACGCCGGCCTCCACCGGTCAGGGTGTCCACCAGCTCTTCAGCGGTAGCCGAGGCCTCCAGCAGGTCCCCCACGTGCGCCTTGGTGCCGCGCAGCGGCTCCAGCGTGGGGATGCGCACCAGCGACTCCCGACCGATGTCGAAGATCACCGAGTCCCAGGACGCGGCCGCGATCGCGTTCGGGTACCGCTCCAGGCACCTGCCGCGGAAGTAGGCCCGGGTGTCCAGCGGCGGATTGATCATCGCCGCGGTCACCTCCTCCTCGGTCACCAGGCGCTTCATCGAGCCCCGGGCCACCAGGCGGTTGTACAGGCCGCGGTCCAGCCGCACGTCGGAGTACTGCAGGTCGACCAGCTGCAGCCGGGGCGAGGACCAGTTCAGGCCGTCCCGGGCCCGGTAGCCCTCCAGCAGCCGCAGCTTGGCCGGCCAGTCCAGCCGGTCGGCGCACTCCTGCGGGTCCCTGGCCAGGGCGTCGAGCACGTCGCCCCAGGTCTGCAGCACGTCCTCGGAGACCCGGTCGATGTCGGAGCGCTCCAGGTGCCTGGACGCCAGCTCGTGGTAGGCGAACTGCATGTCCAGGCCGGTGAACCGGCGGCCGTTGGCCAGCTCGACGGTGGCCTTCAGGGTGGGGTCGTGGCTGATCGTGTGCACCGCCCGGACCGGGTCGGCGAGCTTGAGCTGGTCGAACCGCACGCCTGACTCGATCAGGTCCAGCACCAGGGCCGTGGTGCCGACCTTGAGGTAGGTGGACAGCTCGGCGAGGTTGGCGTCCCCGATGATCACGTGCAGCCGGCGGTACTTGTCGGCGTCGGCGTGCGGCTCGTCCCGGGTGTTGATGATGCCGCGCTTGAGCGTGGTCTCCAGGCCGACCTCGACCTCGATGTAGTCGGCGCGCTGCGACAGCTGGAAGCCGGCCTCCTCGCCGGACACGCCGATGCCGACCCGGCCGGAGCCGCAGACGACCTGGCGGGAGACGAAGAAGGGGGTGAGCCCGCCGATCACCGCGGTGAACGGGGTGCTGCGGGCCATCAGGTAGTTCTCGTGGGTGCCGTAGCTCGCGCCCTTGCCGTCCACGTTGTTCTTGTAGAGCTGAAGCCGGGACTGGCCGGGCACGGTGGCCGCGCGCATGGCGGCCTCCTCCATGACCCGCTCGCCCGCCTTGTCCCAGATCACCGCGTCCCGGGCGTTGGTCACCTCGGGCGCGGAGTACTCGGGGTGCGCGTGGTCGACGTAGAGCCGGGCGCCGTTGGTCAGGATCACGTTGGCCGCGCCCAGGTCCTCCACCTCGGGGTCGGACGGGGGCATCCCCGGCGCGCCGAGATCGAACCCGCGCGCGTCCCGCAGCGGGGACTCGACCTCGTAGTCCCACCGCGCCCGCCGCGCCCGCGGGATGTCCGCCGCAGCGGCGTAGGCGAGCACCACCTGGGTGGAGGTCAGCACCGGGTTCGCCGTCGCATCCCCCGGTACGGCGATCCCATACTCGACCTCGGTACCCATGATCCGGCGCATGACCTCAGCCTACGGGCCACACTCGAGCCGCACTCGAGCCGCCCGAGAGTGCGGGTATGCCGAGGCCGCCCCACCGGAAGTGAGGCGGCCTCGGGAGTGCGTCATACCGGTCAGAGGTACTGGCCGGTGTTGGTGGCCGTGTCTATGGCCCGACCGGACTCCTGGTTCTTGCCGGTGACGAGGGTGCGGATGTAGACGATGCGCTCCCCCTTCTTGCCGGAGATGCGGGCCCAGTCGTCCGGGTTGGTGGTGTTGGGCAGGTCCTCGTTCTCCGCGAACTCGTCGATGATGGCGTCGATGAGGTGCTGGACGCGCAGGCCGGGCTGGTTGGTCTCCAGCACGGACTTGATCGCCGCCTTCTTCGCCCGGTCCACGATGTTCTGGATCATGGCGCCGGAGTTGAAGTCGCGGAAGTACAGGACCTCCTTGTCGCCGTTGGCGTAGGTGACCTCGAGGAAGCGGTTCTCGTCGGTCTCGGCGTACATCCGCTCGACCGTGTGCTGGATCATCGCCTCGATGCACGCGCCCGGGTCACCGCTGAACTCGGCCAGGTCGTCGGCGTGGATCGGCAGGGTCCGGGTCAGGTACTTGGAGAAGATGTCCTTGGCCGCCTCCGCGTCCGGACGCTCGATCTTGATCTTGACGTCCAGCCGGCCGGGCCGCAGGATCGCCGGGTCGATCATGTCCTCCCGGTTGGAGGCGCCTATCACGATGACGTTCTCCAGGCCCTCGACGCCGTCGATCTCCGACAGCAGCTGGGGCACGATCGTCGTCTCGACGTCGGAGGAGACACCGGAGCCACGGGTCCGGAAAATCGAGTCCATCTCGTCGAAGAACACGATCACCGGGGTGCCCTCGGAGGCCTTCTCCCGAGCCCGCTGGAAGATCAGCCGGATGTGCCGCTCGGTCTCGCCGACGAACTTGTTCAGCAGCTCCGGGCCCTTGATGTTGAGGAAGTAGGACTTCGCCTCGGTGGGCGTGCCCTCCTTGCCCCTGGTCGCCGCGACCTGCTTGGCCAGCGAGTTGGCCACGGCCTTGGCGATGAGCGTCTTGCCGCAGCCGGGCGGGCCGTACAGCAGCACGCCCTTGGGCGGGCGCAGCTCGTACTCGCGGAACAGGTCGGAGTGCAGGAACGGCAGCTCGACCGCGTCGCGGATCTGCTCGATCTGCCGGAACAGGCCGCCGATGTCGGCGTAGTCGACGTCCGGCACCTCCTCCAGCACCAGGTCCTCGACCTCGGCCTTGGGCACCCGTTCGTAGGCGTAGCCGGACTTGGTGTCGACCAGCAGCGAGTCGCCGGGCTTGAGCGGCGAGTCGGCCAGCGGGTCGGCGAGCCAGACCACGCGCTCCTCGTCGGCGTGGCCGACGACCAACGCGCGCAGCGGCCGGCCCTCGTCGGTGTCGGAGGCGAGCAGCTCGCGCAGGGTGGACACCTCACCGGTGCGCTCGAAGGTGCCCGCCTCGACCACGGTGAGCGCCTCGTTCAGCCGTACCGACTGGCCGCGACGCACCTCCTCCACGTCCACGGCCGGCGACACCGCGACCCGCATCTTGCGGCCGGCGGTGAACACGTCGACGGTTCCGTCTTCGTGGCGGTCGAGGTAGACGCCGTATCCACTCGGCGGTTGGGCCAGTCGGTCCACTTCCTCGCGCAGGGCGAGCAGTTGGCTGCGCGCCTCCCGCAAGGTGTCGACGAGCTTGGCGTTGCGCTCGGTCAGCTGGCTGACCCGCTCGGACGCCTCCGCCAACCGTTGCTCAAGCAGCCGCGCGTGGCGCGGCGACTCGGTCAGCTTCCGGCGTAGCAAAGCGACTTCCTCTTCGAGGAAGCGGATCTGCGCGGACTCGGAGGGCTCTCGCCCTCCCGCCCGCTCCATTCCAGAGCCGTGCTCGTCGGCCTCCTCCGGCCGACCGCCGGGACGATCGTGCTGCATGGCCGGCACCTCCTCCCGAACTAGTACCTCCACGGTACCGGGGGACTCCGACAAGAAAAGACCATCCGCATGTCGGAACCGCCGGGTCACAGAACCGAAACCTGCTCTAGCCGGCTCGACGCGTCCACCCGGTTCGAGTGGGAACCGGATACCCACTACCGTGCGTCAGGAACGTAGGACCATCAGCACGGGTCCGCGATCGTCCCCACCGAGGAGCCTGCGATGTCCCAACCGCCCTATCCGCCGGGCCCGCCGAACGGCCCCCAACCCGGCTACGGCTACCAGCCAGGCCCAGGTCAGGTGCCTGGTGGCTATCCCGGCCAGGGCGGTTACCCCCAAACCGGCGGCTACCCGCAGCAGCCCGGATACGGTCAGTACGGCCAACCGGGTCAATACGGGCAAACACCCCAATACGGTTACCCCGGCGGGTACGGCCCGCCCGTCCCGCCGCCGCGCAAGAGCCCGCTGCCCTGGATCCTGGCCGGCGGCGGGGTACTCGTCATCGCCGCCGCGGTGGTACTCATCCTCACTCTGACCAGTGGGTCGGACACCAGCAGTCCTCAAGCGGTTGCCGAGGCGGTTGTCAGCGCGGTCAACGAGCGGAACCCCGACAAGATCGCGGCGCTGAGTTGCGAGGAGTACAAGGACGACGCGCGGATATCCCTCGAGGGTGGGCCACAGTCGGCGGACAGCCAGGTCCACGTCGAACTGCGGGGCGTGGAGCAGAAGGGGGACGACAAGGCTGAAGCCACAGTCCACCTCACGGGCTCCAAGGTCCGGGCGGCCAACGGAGACTTCAAGCTTCTGCTGGTCAAGGAGAACGGCGACTGGAAGTTCTGCGGGTTCCCAGGTCTCAACGGCGCCGGCAACAACTGAAGCCAGTCTGCGACCCACGTCCCCCCGGCGACGTCGCGCCCGGCGCGAAATAGCATGGGTTGTCGAACCACGTCATGACCAGCAGCAGCACAGGAGTCAGGGGCCAAGATGACCTATCCACCGCAACCGCCGGGTGGCGGCCCCTACGGCCCGCAGCAGCCGCCCGGTCCCTACGGCCAGCAGCCACAAGGCCCCTACGGGCCGCAGCCCGGTCCGTACGGACCGCCGCAGCCGGACCCGTACGGCGGCCAGCAGCCCGGGCCCGACCCGTACGGGCCACCCACCCCCTACCAGGGGCTCGGCGGCTTCCCGCCGCCACCGCCGCCGAAGAAGAACAACACCATGATCATCGTCGTCGTGGTGGTGGCGGTGCTGGTGCTGGGCGGCGCGGCCGCCACGATCTACTTCCTCACCAACAACAAGGACGACAAGACCACCACGGCCGGCCCGAACAGCAGTCCCCAGAGCGCTCCCAAGACCAAGCCCGAGAACAAGCCGAGCGACTCCAACGACGACGACGAGTCGAACAGCCCGACCGCGATCCAGCGGGCCTACATGGAGGCCTACGAGAGCAAGCAGTTCGGCGCGATCGTGGAGAACGCCTGCCAGGCCTACAAGGACAAGTTCGGCACCGACACCAGTGAGCTGGAGGAACAGCTCGCGCCGTGGGACATCAAGGCCGAGAACGGCGGCGACCCGGAGGTCACCGGCAACTCGGCCACCGCCCTGATCAACCTCGAGCTGACCAAGGGCAGCGAGACCAAGACACCGAAGATCAAGATCAAGATTGTCAAGGAGGGCGGTCAGTGGCGGTTCTGCGGCGAAGGCGAAGCCTGACCCCCCAGCAAAGGAGTCGGGGAGCATGACCCAGTCGCCACACCAGCCCGAACCGCAGGGCGCGTTAGACCAGACCGTCCAGATGCCGGCGCCGGACGGTCCGCCGGGCCGTAAGAGCCGGGCCGGGATGATCACCGCCCTGGTCGTCGCGGCCGTTCTGGTCGGCGGGGGCATCGCCGTCGCCATCTATCTGGCGAACCGCGACGACCCGGCGGGTAACGCCGCGCCCAACCCGGCCGGCACCTCCTCCAGCGGCAGACCGGAGCCGACGGCGTCGACCGGGCCGTCCACCGGCGTCAGCGTGACGCTGCCGTCCGGCGTCACCCCGAGCGGCGCCACGCCCACCGGGCCGGCCGAGCCGCCCGCGCAGGGCGCGCAGGTCGACCCGGCGGTGCAGGAGACCGCGCAGCGCTACGCCAAGGCCGTCTCCGACCGGGACGAGGCCACCGCGAAGTCGCTGAGCTGCAACAACCAGGAAGCCGGGATCCTGTTCGAGAACGACACCAAGGTCGAGGTGATCGGCAAGACGCAGATGCTCGACGCCACCAGCGCGACCATCGACGTCAAGGTCACCATCGGCCAGGCCGAGCCGCTCGAGGGCTTCCCGCTGCTGCTCACCAAGGAGCCGAGGGGCTGGTGCGTCTCGTGAGCGAGACCCAGCCGGACACCGGGACCGCTCCGCGGAAGGTCAGCCAGCGGACGATCGTCATCGCCGTGCTGATCGCCGCGGTGGTGCTCGCCGCCGTCGCCGTCCTGATCTTCGTGCTGAGCAAGGACGACGACAAGGCGCCGGACACGTCCAACTTCGCCGCGACGTCCAGCCCGGCCGTACCGCCGCCGTCCTCGGTTCCGGGCACCGCGGCGCCCTCGGGTGGCGCGGCGGCGCAGACCGCCACCGTCCAGGGGGTCGCCGAGCAGGTCGTTCAGGCGTTCAACGCGCACGACCCGGCGGCGCTGAAGAAGATCAGCTGCGACCAGCAGTCGACCGAGCTGCCCATCCCGCCGGAGGCCAAGGTGGAGCTGGTGTCGGCGCCCGAGCTGACCGGGGACACGGCGACCGTGCAGCTGAAACTGACCATCGGCGAATCCTCCACCACCATCCCGTTGCCACTGCGCAACCAGGACGGGAGCTGGTGCGCTGATTAGGGGGCACCCGCCTCTCCGGATTCCGATCCGCAGGACACGCACCGGTGGTCCAGCGCTATCCCCGGCTCGGCCGGCGCTGCGGGCGCGGGGGCACGACGCCCTCGGCCAGCCGGCGGGTGCCGACCAGGAACGCCGTGTGCGCGATCATCCGGTGCTCCGGCCGAACGGCCAGGCCGACCGCGTGCCAGGGCCGCATGAGCGTCTCCCAGGCTTGCGGTTCGGTCCAGCACTGCTGCTCCCGCAACGCTTCGGTCACCCGGGACAGCTGCGTCGTCGTGGCCACATAGGACACCAGCACGCCGCCCGGGATCAGGTTGGCCGCGACCGTCGGCAGCACGTCCCACGGGGACACCATGTCCAGCACCACCCGGTCGACCTCACCGGTGTGCGTGGCGAGATCGGCGAGCCGAAGGTCCCAGTTGGACGGTCGGGAGCCGAAGAACTCGGTCACGTTCCGCTCGGCGTGCTCGGCGTGGTCGGCGCGGACCTCATAGGACAGGACCCGCCCGGCCGGACCGACCGCGCGCAGCAGCGAACAGGTCAGCGCCCCTGAGCCGGCGCCGGCCTCCAACACCCGCGCGCCCGGGAACACGTCGCCCCACATGATGATCTGCGCCGCGTCCTTGGGATAGATCACCTGCGCGCCGCGTGGCATGGACAGCACGTAGTCGGCCAGCAGCGGGCGCATGGCGAGGTAGGAGGTGCCGCCGGCCGAGACGATCACCGACCCCTCCGCCCGGCCGATCACGTCGTCGTGCGCGATGCCGCCGCGGTGGGTGTGGTACTGGCCGCCCTCGGTGAGCACCAGGGTGTAGCGCCGTCCCTTCGGATCGGTGAGCTGAACGCGATCTCCGGCCCGGAACGGACCACTGGCCGTACGTGCTGTCACGGGGAGATCATCGCCTCCGAGCCGGGGCGTCAGGATGCCGGGTAGGACTCCAGCGCGGCTCGCAGGTCCTCCCGCCGCAGCACGCCGGACGGGCGGCCCTCCTCGTCGACCACCAGGAACTGCCAGGCGGCGGTGTCCAGCACGCGGTCCACGATGTCCTCCCCCGGTTCGGAGGCCAGCAGCACCGACTCGGGCCGGATGGGCTCGGCGGCGAACTCCGCGGGCGCCCTCGGCGAACGCTGGGCGAGCCGCTCGGCGGCCGCCCGGTCGAGCAGCCCGGCCGCGACGCCGTCGGCCCGGACCAGCACCACCCCCCGGCCGGCGGCCGCGGTCAGCGCGCTGGCCACCGGGCTCTCGGCCGGCAGTTGCAGAACGGGACTGACCAGGTCGGCCAGGCGCAGGCCCGGCGGCCATCCCGGACGCTGCTCGTGGGCCAGCTCGCCGCTGGCGCCGTCGATGACGAACCAGGCGGTGACCAGGCACCCGCCGAGCCGCAGCCAGCGGTCCGGGCTGTCACTGACCAGACCCCACACCGCCCAGGCCAGCAGCACCCCGGCGACCAGCCAGCCACCGACCACCGCCGCCCGGGTTCCGTCGCCCCGCCGGCCGGACAGCGCCCACACCCCGGCCCGCAGGATGCGCCCGCCGTCCAGGGGCAACCCGGGCAGCAGGTTGAACACGGCGACCGCCGCGTTGGCGAACACGCACTCCAGCACCAGCAGCCGCACCGCACCCTCGTCCGGCACGACCAGCAGCACCAGCCAGCACAGCGCGGCCAGCAGCACCGACACCGCAGGCCCGGCCACCGCCACCACGAACTCGTGCCGGGGCCGGCGCGGTGTCCTGGCGATCTCGGACAGACCGCCGAGCAGGAACAGTCGCACCCGGCGCACCGGCAGACCCAGCCGCAGGGCGGCTACGCAGTGGCCCAGCTCGTGGGCCAGCACCGACGCGCCGAGCAGCACGGCGAACATCATGGCCAGCAGGAACGCCGCCGGTAAGTCGATGCCGGGCAGGAACCGGAAGACCAGCGGGGTGTAGAAGACGACCACCACGGCGGAGCCGAGCCACCACGACGGGGCCAGCAGGACCGGCACCCCGGCGAACCGGAACAGCCGCAGCCCGCCGTCCTGGTTCGCCGACTGCGCCCAGCTCGTCGTGGTCACACGGGCAGCGTAGGTGGCCGGCTGTCAACCCCGCATGGGTTCGGCGGGACACGCCCGAGCGGGGCGGTCGGGGATGTCGGTGCCCTGGCCTACTGTTTGGACCATGACGGACACGGCCGCCCCCGTCGCGGCGCAGGAGCCTCCACCGGGCGAGGCATCCGCACCGCGCCGCCCGGCGCTGTCGCCGTCGCGCGCCAGCGACTTCAAGGTGTGCCCGTTGCTCTACCGGTTCCGGGCGATCGACCGGCTGCCCGAGACTCCGTCCGCGGCCCAGGTGCGCGGCATCGTGGTGCACGCCGTGCTCGAGGAGCTGTTCGGCCTGCCCGCGGCCGAGCGCGTGCCCGAGCGGGCGCACCAGCTGGTCGCGCCGGCCTGGCGGCGGGTGTGCGCGGAGCGGCCCGAGCTGGCCGAGCTGTTCCAGGCCGGCGACGACGCCTCGGTCGCCGAGTGGCTGGCCTCGGCGGGCGAGCTGCTCGACGGGTACTACGGGCTGGAGGATCCCAGGCTGGTGCACCCCGAGGCCCGGGAGCTGCTGGTGGAGACCGAGCTGGCGTCCGGGGTGCTGCTGCGGGGCTACATCGACCGGCTGGACGCCGCACCCACCGGCGAGCTGCGCGTGGTCGACTACAAGAGCGGCGCGGCGCCCCGCGAGTTCAACGAGGCCAAGGCGCTGTTCCAGATGAAGTTCTACGCGGTCGCGCTGTGGCGGCTGCGTGGCGTGGTGCCCCGCCAGCTGCGGCTGATGTACCTGGCCGACCGGCAGTCCCTGACCTACACGCCGGACGAGGCCGAGCTGGCCCGGTTCGAGCGCACCCTGGACGCGATCTGGCAGGCGATCCTCAGGGCCGGACGCACCGGCGACTTCCGGCCGAACCCGAGCCGGCTGTGCGACTGGTGCTCGCACAAGGAGCGGTGTCCGGCCTTCGGCGGCACGCCGCCGGACTATCCGGGCTGGCCGGAACCGGACGGCGAGGAATCCGTAGTGGACAGGGCGGACTGATGGGTGAGGCGTTCTTCGAACCCCTTGGCGGGGGTCGGTTCCGCTCGACGGAGCACACCAACGGGCCGTGGGCGGAGGGCAGCCAGCACCTCGGTCCGCCCAGCGCGCTGCTGACCCGGGAGCTGGAGCGGCTGCCCACCACCACCCCGAGCATGATCAGCCGCATCACCGTGGAGATCCTCGGCCCGGTGCCGGTCGCCGAGCTCGAGGTGTCGGCCGCGGTCGAACGCCCCGGCCGGTCGGTGGAGTTGCTGGCGGGCGAGATCCGGGCCGGCGGCCGAACCGTGGTGCGCGGCCGCGCCTGGCGGATCGTGCGGTCGGACAGCACGGCGGTGCTCGCCGGCTTCCCGGACCCGATCAGCCCGCCCGAGGAGGCCGTGCCGGTGACCCGGCCGGAGGGTTGGGGCAACGGCTACCTGGACGCGATGGAATGGCGGGCGCTGCGCGGCTCCTTCGCCGGCCCCGGTCCCGCCACCATCTGGGCACGGGCCCAGGTCGACCTGGTCGCCGGGGAACCGGCCTCCGGGCTGCAACGCCTGCTCACCGTCGCCGACTCCGGCAACGGCGTGTCCAACCGGCTGGACCCGCGGCACTGGTGGTTCATCAACACCGAGCTGACCGTGCACCTCTACCGCGAGCCCACCGGTGAATGGATCGGCATCGACGCCAACACGGTGATCGGGCCGGACGGGATCGGCGCGGCCCTGTCCACCCTGCACGACCTCGACGGCCCGGTGGCCGCCGGCGCCCAGTCGCTGATGGTGCGTCCCAGGTAGCGCGCCCTACAGCCGGCAGGAGCGGATGTCGAAGGCGAGCACGGCCCGGGCGCCGAGCTCGGCGAGCTGGTCCATGATCGGGTTGACCTCGTTGCGCGGCACCATGGCACGGACCGCCACCCACTCCGGTGAGGCGAGCGGGGCGACGGTCGGCGACTCCAGACCGGGCGTGATCGCGATCGCGGCATCCAACAGCGACTTCGGGCAGTCGTAGTCGACCATCATGTACTGCTGGGCGAACACCACACCGCGCAGCCGGGCGGTCAGCTGGTCCTTGACCGCCGAGGCCGGAGAATCCTTGCGCTGCAACAGAACCGCCTCGGAGACACAGATCGGGTCACCGAACGGGAGCAGCTGGTGCTGGCGCAGGGTCCGGCCGGAGCCGACCACGTCCGCGATCGCGTCAGCGACCCCGAGCTGCACGGAGATCTCCACCGCGCCCTCCAGCCGGATCACCGTCGCCGACACCCCGTGCCGGGCCAGGTCGTCGCGCACCAACCGCGGATACGCGGTGGCCAGCCGTTTGCCGGCCAGGTCCGCGACCGTCCACTCCGGACCGGAGGGCGCGGCGTAACGGAACGTGGACGACCCGAAGCCGAGCGCCAGCCGCTCCTCGACCGGCGCGCCGGAGTCCAGCGCGAGATCGCGCCCGGTGATGCCCAGGTCCACGTCGCCGGAGCCCACGTAGATGGCGATGTCCTTGGGGCGCAGGAAGAAGAACTCCACACTGTTGGCGGGATCGAGGACGGTGAGATCGCGCTGCTCGTGCCGCTGCCGGTAGCCGGCCTCGACGAGCATCTCGGACGCGGACGCGGCCAGCGCACCCTTGTTCGGCACGGCCACACGCAGCATTCTTCGCTCCTTAGAGGTGACGGTAGACGTCCTCGAGCGTGAGCCCCCGGCCGAGCATCAGCACCTGTACCCGGTAGAGCAACTGGGAGACCTCCTCGGCCAGCCGCTCGTCGGACTCGTGCTCGGCGGCGATCCACACCTCGCCGGCCTCCTCGAGCACCTTCTTGCCCTGTGCGTGCACACCCGCGTCCAGCGCGGCCACCGTGCCGGAACCCACCGGACGCGCCCGCGCCCGCTCAGTGAGTTCGGCGAACAACTCGTCGAACGACTTCACGAGCCCGAATCCTTTCATCCCACCCCATCGAGTGACGCCCGCCACCCCACCCCATCGATAACCTGATCACATGCGTTCCATGACCACCGCCGAAGCCTCCGCGAACTTCGCCGCCCTTCTCGCGGCCGCCGAACACGGGGAGACGATCGTGGTGACCCGCGACGGCGTTCCGGTCGGCCGCTTCGTCCCGGAACGATCCGTTGCCGAACGCATCGCCGAGGTGCTGGACCGGTACCCGCTCAGCCCCGAAGCCGCCGAAGACCTGGCCAGGACCATCGAGGAGAACCGCGCGCTGATGAACGCCGGGGACAGCGTGCGCCAGTGGCCGATCGACTGATCCTCGACACCGGGGTGATCGTCGCGGCCGAACGTCAGCGGCTGGAACTGCGTGCCGTCATCGGCGACCGCGACCCAGCCATCTCGGCGGTCACCGCGATGGAGCTGCTGGCCGGAGTCGATCAAGCTCACCCGGCGTACCGCGACATGATCGCGCTGAACGCCGAGGCGTGGCTCGCCATCATGCCGATCGAGGACTACACGGTGGAGGTGGCTCGCGCGCACGCCTATCTGGCGATGCACGCCCGGCGCGCCGGGCGGCCGCGCGGCGCCCTCGATCTGGTCA
>NZ_DASTBH010000246.1:0-8438 GCF_035712165.1 Actinophytocola sp.
GTCGGCCAGGAACCGCTCGGCGTGCTCGGCGTAGAACCGGGCCGCGACGGCGCACTTGGCCACCTCGGCCTTGGCCGCTTTGACCGTCTTGCCCATCTCGAGCGTCATCAGCTCGGCGATGTCCGTCGCCTGCTCGTCGAGCAGGCCGGCAGCCGTCCGCATCCACTCGGCGCGCTGGGTGAACGTCGTCACCCGGTAGTTGGAAAATGTGTCGGCGGCCTTGGCTATCCGCTCTGCGATCTGCCGATCACCGAGTGCGTCGAAGGTGCGTACGGTCTCACCGGTCGCGGGGTTCGTTGTCGTGATGGCCATAGGCCGAGCCTAATGCGCGAGGCGATCGGCCGGGTCGCAGAGAATGGTCGGAATGCCGGATCTCGGGTTCAGCCGGAGAAGGACGGCACCCTGGCCTTCCCGCCTTTCCCCCGCTTACCCTTGGGGGATTGCGCCTCCTCGAATGCCTCGATGACGTTGGCCGGGATACGGCCGCGGTCGGCGAGTTCGAAGCCGTTCTCCCGGGCCCACTCACGGATCGCCCTGGTCTGCTCCCGGCTGGCCGCCGGGCGCGACCGGGTCGTCTTGGTGCTACCCGTGTTTCGCTTGATCCGGCCACCGGTGCGACGCGCGTGCTCGACGAACTCCGCGAGTGTTTCGCGCAGGTTCTCCGCGTTGGTTTCGTTGAGGTCAATCTCGTAGTCCGCGCCGTCCAACGAGAAGCTGACGGTGCTTATGTCTTCGGACGCGCTGCCGTCGAGGTCGTCAACCAGCTCAACGATGACTTTCTGGGCCATGTCCGCCCTACCTCCATATCCCCGGAAATCGTCGCGAGCATACAACAACTGTCGGTTGGACACGATCACACACCCAGGTTGAAGTCATCGTCGGATTCGACGATAGCAAAGCGTATTCAGTGATCGAGCGCTAATGGATCGGAATCGTCAGGCCGGCACGTCGAGCATCGCGGTGCCGTCCGGTCGCCGCACGCTGAACATGGCGATGTCCTCGGCGGGCAGGCTCAGCCCGCCCTGGATCCGCAGCGGCTCCGGCGAACTCGGCACACCGAACCCGGCGGGCGGGACCGACCAGCTGATCACGTCGTAGGTGTCCCCGCCCTGCGACACGGCGACCAGCTTGCAGTCCAGTGGCCCGACGACCCCGCGCAGCTCCAGATTGATCTTGGTGCCCCAGGTCTCGGGCTCGATGCCGATGGTGGCGCCCACGCCGGACTGCGGACTGGTCCCGGACACCGTGCGGGCGCCGGCCACCACGTCGGTGCCGGTCTCCGGAGGCAGGTTCGTGGTGGTCTCGGCGGGCGCCTTGACCGTCACGGTGGGTCCGGCGACCGGGGTGTTCTGCCGGCCGGCGAGGTTGCCGACCACCACGGGCACGGCCACGAGCAGGACGGCGGCCGCCGCCGCACCCAGCCAGACCACGCGGCGCCGCCCCTGGCGCACCGTGCTCACCCGTTCCAGTGCGCCGGACAGGACCCGTTTGCCCGGCAGCGCCGGCGCGCGGGCCGGTTTGCCGCGCTTGTCCGGCGCCGGCTTGAGCTGGTCGAGCAGCATCGGCAGATCGGCGAACTCGCGGTACTCGGCCCGGCACCTGGCGCACCGAGCGAAATGCTCGGCGAAGGCGGCGTGGTCCGGCTCGTCGAGGATCCCGAGCGCGTATGCGGCTACATCGACGTGATCGACCCTCTGATGGGGTGTGTGCATCGTCGATCACTCCCCGTCCCGAAGCGCCCGGCGTAATGCCCGGAGCGCGTAGTACACCCGCGACTTGACGGTCCCCGGCGGCACGCCAAGTATCTGCGCGGCTTCGTTGATGGTGCGGCCCCGTAAATACGTTTCCTCGATGGCCTCGCGATGCTCCGCCCGCAATCCCTGAAGCGCATCTGCAACGACCATAGCTGAAAGTGACTGCTCCGAACGGTCCGGCACCGGCACGAGGGTAAGCGGCGCGATGTCGACCTCGCGGGGCCGGGCACTGTGGCTACGCCGGCCGTCGATCACGATACGCCGCGCGACGGTGAACAGCCAGGCACGCAACATGCCCGGGTCACGGTCCAACCGCTCCGCGTTTTTCCAGGCGCGGACCAGGGTCTCCTGCACCACGTCCTCGGCCCACTGCCGGTCATTGCCGGTCAGGTACAGCACGTGACCGAACAATGCCCCGCCGAACTCGCGGTAGAGCATCCTGACTAGCGCCTCGTCCTTATCCGGGACGCCGTCCGCGCCGGCAAGATCCACTCTCGTGCTCTGGCGCCGACTCACGGGGGACATCCTGGACCCCCGCTCGCCGTTCCGTCGAGTGATCCAGGTCACATCAACTTCTTGGCCGTGATTGAACCGTGACCCGTGGGTTTCCGTATCTGCTGGTGACCGCACGTGCTGGTGATCGATGGAATCTCCTTGTCCAGGAAGGAAAACCATATGCGCTCCCCCTTGCGGGCAGACGGATTCGCCCGCATCTCGCGGTGATCCACAGTGGACAGGAAGGGTGTAGGCCGGGTGGCGCTCATGGTGCTGATGGTTCCGATGACCACGGTGGTCGTCGGGTACGTCACACCCGCGGCGGCCACTGCGCCCACGTCCCTCTCCGACTCCGACCTGGAACTGCTGGTCAACGTCCGGCAGGCGAGTCTCTGGGAGATCGCCGCCGGTCAGCAGGCCCAGCAGCAGGCCGCCAGCCAGGCGGTTCAGGATGCCGGAGCGAAGATCGTCGAGCAGCACCGGGTGCTCGACAAGGAGGTCCGCGGGATCGCCGGGCAGCTCGGCGTGGTTCTGCCCAACCGCCCGAGCGAGGAGCAGCAGGACTGGCTGGTCGAGCTGTCCGCCAAGTGGGGACCCGAGTTCGACCGGTCGTTCGCGAACCTGCTGCGCCGGGCGCACGGCCAGGTTTTCTCGGTCATCGCCCAGGTCAGGGCCGGTACCCGCAATGAAATGGTCCGCGCCTTCGCGGAACGGGCCAGCGACGCGGTCCGGACCCAGATGACGTTGTTGGAGAGCACCGGGCAGGTGGACTTCAACGCGCTGCCGGAGCCGGTGCGACCGGGAACCGCACCGGCCGGCGCGGCGTACGGGCGACAGCACGACATCGTCGAGGCGAGCACGCGGACCGGCACGGGCGGCGTCGACGTTGGACTCATGATCGGCATCTGTCTCGTGGAACTCGTCGTGGTCTTCGGTTTGTTGCGGCTACTCCGCACGCGCTGACCAGGACCCGCCGAAACCGAGACCAGACCCAACGAAGAAACAGCGAGGTTCAAACCATGGCACGACATCAGATGCCCCAACGCACCAAGCGGCGGCTGATCGCCGCGGGCATCGCCGCCGTGACGATCATCGGAACCGGTGTCGTCATCGGCGTCACCGGCGCCGCATCGGCCAAGAACCGGGGCAACTCGGTGGATCTGTCCGTCCTGGAATGTATTCCGGACGTCGCGAACCCCACCTCGTCGGCCACCGCGCCGCCGCCTCCGGCCTCTTCGGCCCCTGGCTCCTCCGCTGTCGCGCCCCCCGCCTCCTCCGCCGAGCAGGCTCCGCCGGCCGAGGCTCCGGCCGAGCAGCCGGCCGAAGAGGCTCCCGCCGAGCAGCCGGCCGAGCAGGCTCCCGCCGAGCAGCCGGCCGCCGAGGCCCCTGCGGAGAACCCGGCCACCCCGGCCGTGCAGGGCTTCCGCAAGCCGCCGGTGGGTCAGCCGGCCCAGCCGGAAGCCGCGGTGCAGCCGGAAGCCCCGGCCCAGCCCGAGGAGCAGGCGCCGGCCGAGCAGGTTCCGGGCGCTCCCGCGGGCCAGCCGGCCCAGCCGCCGTCGGAGACCCCGGGCAAGCCCGCCCCGCCGGCAGCACCCAACGGTGGCGCCAACACCGCGCCCGACGAGGCCGGTGCGCCGGCGCCGATGGTGCCCGCGCCGCAGCCGCAGGCCGAGGACGTCAAGGAGTTCACCAAGCAGAGCTGCTCGAAGGCATTCGGGCCGTTCCCGCAGGACTTCGTGAACATCCTCAAGGTCCGGCCGTCGAACCTGTACCCGCGGGTGCAGCGCAGCGGTTCCCGGGGCACGTTCACCAGCCGGTGCGGCACGAACGCCAACGGCCACCGCAACTCCGACAACCACATCGCCGCCCCCGGCGTGGTCAACGGCGCGCACCACCAGCACGACTACGTCGGCAACGAGGACACCGACAACCAGTCCACGCCGGAAAGCCTGTCGGCGGCCGGCACCACCTGCACCAACGGCGACAAGTCCACGTACTTCTGGCCGGTGATCCGGGTGCGTGACCGGGACGGCGGCGGTGCCGGCGACGACGCGCCCAACCCGCACAACATCGGCGAGATCATCGCGCCGGCCTCGGCGAACCTGACCTTCCACGGCAACCCCGTTTCCAAGGTCGTGGCCATGCCGCAGTTCATCAAGGTCCTGACCGGCAACGCCAAGGCCGCCATCCAGAACGGCGCCAACGCCAACGCCAAGTGGACCTGCAGCGGTTTCCAGAACCGGTTCACCGACAAGTACCCGCTCTGCCCGCGCGGCAGCCGGCTGATGCGCGTGGCCGACTTCCCGAGCTGCTGGGACGGTCAGAACGTGGACAGTGCCAACCACCGCACGCACATCGTGTTCCCGGACAAGACGGGCGCCTGCCCGGCGGGCACCAAGGCGGTCCCGCAGCTGCGGATCACGTTGACCTACAACCTCCCCCGTGGTCGGATCTTCGCGGTGGACGCCTTCCCCGAGGTGCAGCACAACCCCACCACCGACCACAACGACTTCCAGAACGTGATGCCGGAGGCCCTGATGAACCAGGCGGTCACCTGCATCAACAGCGGCCGGAGGTGCTAGCTCCTCCTGCGTAAGCACCATCCGGAACGGGCCAGGCAGGCCGGATCCGCCCCGGCCTGCCTGTCACCCGGTCCATAGTCTTGGAGGCACCACTTGCTTTACCAACTGGCGCAAGGCACCGCGGAGAAGGCAGCGCACGATGCCGGAATCCTCGAGGTCTCGGTTCTGTCCGCCCGCCTCGCCTACGCCATGATGTGTCTGACGCTGTGCTGGGGGGCACTGACCAGCATGGGCTGGGTCGGCCGGGCCACCGGCCGGCAGGCGCTGCGCAGCGGACACATCTTTCTCGTGGCTCTGACCCTGGCGTTCGCCGCCGTGCACACCAGCTCGATGTTGCTGCTGGAGCTCTCCCCGTTCACGCCGGCCCAGCTGTTCATCCCGTTCTACGGTGACAACAACCTGACCTACAGCCTGGGCATCCTGGCCATGGAGCTCCTGCTCACCGTGCTGGTCGCGACCTGGCTGCGCCGCTTCATCACCTCGGCGCGCTGGTTGTTCCTGCATCGCCTGGCCTATCCGGCCTTCGCCTTCGGCGTGTTGCACGCACTGCTCTCCGCCATGGCCGCCGGGCACATGGCGGTTGTCTGGCTCGGCGGCATCTCCCTGCTGATCCCCACTCTGGTCGTGATCGCAATCCGGTTCATGCCCGCCAAGGCACTCGCCACCACCGGCCTGATCGAGGACGCGCCATGACGCGGCGGCTCACTCCCCGGACCTCCGTGTCGCGCGAACCGCGCTCCGAAGCGGTCGCGGCGCTCAGTGTCAACAACGACCGGTGCCGGCGGTACGGCACCTGCTCGGCCGAGGCCCCGGACCTGTTTCAGCTCACCGTCACCGGTGAGCTGCAGTACCGCCGGGCCGTCCCGGCCGAACACGTGGACCAGGCCAGGTCGGCCGTCCGCTGCTGCCCCATGCTCGCCATCGTCCTGAAGGAACGGTAGATGCCCAAGAGCGAACGAATCGTCATCGTCGGAGCCGGCGCCGCCGGGGTCCGCGCGGCGGAACGGTTGCGCGAGCAGAACTTCGACGGCGAACTGGTGATCGTCAGCGAGGAGCCGTACCGGCCGTACCACCGCCCGGCGCTGTGCAAGCAGATCCTCACCGGTCAGCTGCGTCCCAAGGACATCGTGCTGCCGGTGCACACCGAACTGGACGCGATCTGGCGCTACGGCGCGCGGGCCACCCGACTCGACCCGGACGAGCACATCGTGACGCTGCCCGGTGACGAGCGGATCCGCTACGACGGGCTGGTCATCGCGACCGGTGTCCAGGCCCGGCACCTGCCGGGCGCCCCGCGGCAGGACCCGCGGGTCCAGGTACTGCGCACCATGGCCGACTCGGCCGCGGTGCGTCGCGCGATCGCTCACGGCCGCGGTGGGGTGGCCGTGATCGGAGGCGGCTTCGTGGCCTGCGAGGTGGCCGCCGCCGCGGTCGACCTCAACCGTCAGGCGACGATCATCACGCGCGAGGACCGGTTGCTGGACCGGGTGCCGGGCGTCGAGTTCGGCGAGGCCGTGCACGATCTGCACGAGTCCAACGGCGTTCAGGTGATCACGCAGGTCTCCGTGCGGGACTGGGTCTCGCAGGCCGACGGCGTCGCGGTGTACCTGACCGACGGCCGGGTCGTGGTGGCGTCCTGCGTGGTGCTCGGTGTCGGCAGCGTGCCGACCGTCGACTGGCTGCGCGGCTCCGGACTGATCCTGGACGACGGGATCATGTGTGACCCCACCTGCCACGCCGTCGGCGCGAACGACATCGTGGTGGCCGGGGACGTCGCGCGCTGGCCGAACCTGCGCTTCGACACCATGCCGCGCCGGGTCGAGCACTGGACCCACGCGATCGAGATGGGCCGGGCCGCCGCGGACAACCTGCTTGCCGGGCATGCCGCCGCACAGCCGTTCACGCCGGTGCCGCGGTTCTGGTCGGAGCAGCACGGGGTTCGGATCCAGGCCGCCGGCCTGCCCGCCCTGGCGCAGGACACCGTGGAACTGGCCGGCGAGGCGACCATCGGGCACCGGGTGACCGGCTACGTCAGCGACGGATCGCTGGTCGGCGTGCTCGCCTGGGACAGCCCGCGCGGCATGCTGCGCTGGACCGACGAGCTGGAACACCAGACCGGGCAGGCGATGCGCCGCCGGATGGCCGGCGAGCCGGAGCGCGGCGTGCGCCGGACCTACCACGAGTTCGCGGAGACGCCGCCGATGCAGCAGCCGGCGATGTTCGCCGACACGCAGGAGTTCCCACGCCCGGTGTTCGCCGAGCCGGAGACGCTCGTGGCCCGGCCGGTCGCGCCGCCGCCGTTCCGGCCCGCTCCCCCGGTCATGCCGCCCATGCCGGTGGCCCAGCCGTACATCCCGGTCGCGCCACCGGTTCCGGTCGCCCAGCACGCTCCGGTCGCACAGTATGTTCCGGTCGAGCAGCCCGAGCCGGTTGCCGAGCAGGACTACTCGGAGCCGGAGTTCGTCGAGTTGGCTCTGCCGGAGGAGTTCGAGATCCCGGACGTGGTGCCGGACATGTCGAAGCTCGGGCCGGCCGAGCTCAGCCTGCCGAACATCCCGGTTCCGGCCGAACTGCTCGCGATCGGCGCCGCGATGGACGGAATGGGCAGCGGCGGGCAGCGGATGCATCCGATGCACCCGGCGCAGGCGAACATGGATCCGGCGGAGACCAGCGTCTTCGGCATGCCGCCGGTGCAGTCGCACGCCCCGGATCTGCGCGACCTGTTCCGGTAGTCAGTCCTCGGCGACGATCACACCCTCGTCGCCGCGCAGGGTCAGCGGACCGGTCACCTCGCCGGTCCGGTCCAACCCGGTGGCCAGCACGATGCGGCCGGTCACCGGGACCGGGACGATCCGTTGGCAGGACTCGAGGTTGAGCGCGACGACCAGGCTCCGGCCGTCGTGCCGGCGCCGGTACACCAGCAGCCCGGCGTCCGCGGCGAGGCGCTGGTAGGCGCCGATGGACAGCGCGGACTCGCTGCGGCGCAAGGCGATCAGCGCCCGGTACAGGGACAGCACGGAGGTCGCGGCGCGACGTTGCGCGGCCACGCCGGGGTGCGCCGGCCCCAGCGGCAGCCACGGTCGCACATCCGGCGGGCAGAACCCGGCATTGCGCCCGGCTGTCCAGCGCATCGGTGTGCGGGCCGGGTCGCGGCCGACGCCGATCCCGGGAACCCGTAGCTCGTAGGGATCCCGCACCAGGTGCGCGGGCACGGCCACGTCCGGCATGCCGATCTCGTCGCCGTAGTACAGGATCGGCGTGCCGCGCAGGGTGAGCAGCAGCATCGCCGCCACCCGCGCTCGCGCCGGGCCGACCCGGGTGGCGATCCGGCTGCGGTCATGGTTGCCCAGCGCCCAGTTCGGCCAGGCGCCGGACGGCAGGGCGGCCTGGTAGCTGTCCACCAGCGCGGCGATGTGCTCGCCGGAGTAGGGCGCCGCGATGAGGTGCATGTTGGCCGGCAGGTGCACACCGTCGCCGGCTCGCCCGTAGTAGCGGACCAGCCGGTGAAACGGCAGGTACAACTCGGCGATCAGCAGGCCGTCGTCGTCGCCCCGGTGGCCGTCCAGCGCCGCGCGCAGTTCGGTGACGATCTCCAGGTTCTCCGGCC
>NZ_DASTBH010000247.1:0-3106 GCF_035712165.1 Actinophytocola sp.
GTCGGCTCGGTGGTGGCGATCAGCGGCGCCCTGGCGTGCCTGTGGATCAGCCAGCTGCCCGACCAGAACTCCGTGACCGGCGTGCTGGTGGCGGTGGGGCTCGCCCTGCTGCTCTCGGCCGCGCTGGGGCTGTGGAACGGCCTCCTGGTGGCGTACGTCGGCCTGCAACCGATCATCGCCACGCTGATCCTGATGGTGGCCGGCCGCGGGCTGGCCCAGCTGATCACCGATGGGCAGATCACCACGGTCAACAGCTCGCCGTACAAGCTGATCGGCGCCGGCTACCTGCTGGGCATCCCGTTCTCGATCATCCTGGCGGTGGTCGTGACCGGGCTGACCACGGTGCTGGTCCGGCGCAGCGCGCTCGGCATGCTGATCGAGTCGGTGGGTGGCAATGCCGAGGCCTCGCGGCTGGCCGGCATCCGGTCGAAGCAGATCACGGTCATGGTGTACGTCTTCGCGGCGTTCTGCGCCGGCATCGCCGGCCTGATGATCAGCTCCAACGTGTCCGGCGCGGACGGCAACAACGCCGGCCTGTGGTACGAACTCGACGCCATCCTGGCCGTGGTGATCGGCGGCACGTCGCTGGCCGGCGGCCGCTTCTCCATCGGCGGCACCGTGCTCGGCGCGCTGATCATCCAGACGCTGACCACGACGATCTACGCCACCGGCGTGCCGCCGGAGACGACGCTGCTGGTCAAGGCGCTGGTCGTCACGGCGGTCTGCCTGATCCAGTCGCCGGCCTTCCGGGCGAAGACCGCGCGCCTGCTGCGCGGGCGAAGGCGCAAGCCCGGAACGCCGTTCGGCCCGGCGGCGTCGCCGCCCCGCGCCGAGGTGTCGGCCGGCACGGCCGCGGTCAAGGGAGGCGGGCTATGAGTGCGAACGCGCCGGCGTTGGTCCGGCGGCCGAACCGGATCGGGCCGTACGGCGGCAAGTACCTGCCGGTGCTGGCCACGCTGGCCGTGCTCGCCCTGATGTACGGCATCGGTGCGGCCCAGTACGAGGCCTTCTCCGACCCGCAGGTCATCCTGAACATCTTCATCGACAACGCGTTCCTGCTGGTCGTGGCCGTCGGCATGACCTTCGTCATCCTGACCGGTGGGATCGACCTGTCGGTCGGGTCGGTGGTCGCGCTGACCACGATGGTGATCGCGTCGATGCTGAACTGGTCGAACTGGCTGTCCTCGCCGCTCATCGTGCTGATCGTGGCCCTGGCGATCGGCTCGCTGCTCGGCTTCCTGATGGGCTGCATCATCCACTTCTTCGAGATCCAGCCGTTCATCGTCACGCTCGCCGGCATGTTCCTGGCCCGGGGGCTGTGCTATGTGATCAACACGTCCTCGATCCCGATCACCGACCCGACGTGGACATCGATGGCCCAGTCGCGGATCCGCTTCGGGGAGTACTTCGTGTCGCCAAGTGTGATCATCGCCCTCGTCGTGGTGCTGATCGCCGTGGTGGTCCTCGGGTACACCCGGCTGGGCCGCAACACGTACGCACTGGGCGGAAGCCGGCAGTCGGCCAGGCTCATGGGCCTGCCGGTGGGCCGCACCGAGATCGGCGTCTACACGGTCAGCGGCTTCTGCTCGGCCCTGGGCGGCGTGCTGCTCAGCTTCTACATGCTGTCCGGCAACAGCCTGCACGCCGTCGGCCTGGAACTGGACGCGATCGCCGCCGTGGTGATCGGCGGGACGCTGCTCACCGGCGGCTCCGGGTTCGTCATCGGCACCGTGCTCGGCGTGCTGGTGCTCGGCTTGATCCAGACGCTGATCAACTTCGACGGGCGGCTCAGCTCCTGGTGGACGAGGATCTTCATCGGCGTACTGCTGCTGGTCTTCATCGCGTTGCAGCGCCTGGTCGGCGCGCAAGGGCGCGGCGGCCGGCTGACCCGCTGGTTGAACCGCCGGTCCGGCGGCGGGCCGCAACCGGCCGAGGTCTCCGACGACGTGCCGGTCTCCGTCGGCCGGCCGTGAGCGGCGAACGGTCCGGTGGCGTGCGGGCGCCGCGCGCGCGGCGCCCGGCGGTGATGATGGACGTCGCCCGGCTGGCCGGCGTCTCGCACCAGACCGTTTCCCGCGTGCTCAACGACCATCCGAGCGTGCGCCCGGAGACCCGCGCGCGGGTCCTCGCGGCCATGCGCGAGCTGGACTACCAGCCCAACTCGGCGGCGCGGACGTTGGTCACCAACCGGTCGCAGACCCTCGGGCTGGTCACGTTCGACACGACCCTGGTCGGCCCGTCCTTCATGGTGTACGCGGTGGAGCGGGCCGCCCGCGAGGCCGGCTACTTCGTCAGCATCGCCAGCGCCCGCTCGATGGAGACCCGCTCGGTCGCGGAGGCGATCCGCCGGCTGCGCGAGCAGGCGGTCGAGGCCATCATCACGATCGCCCCGCTGGACTCGGCGCTGGCCGCCCTGGAGGAGGTGCCGGGCAACATGCCGCTGGTGGGCATGGGCGTGGGCGACGCCGCCGGGGTGGCCATGGTGGGGCTGGACAACGTGGCCGGCGCCGCCGTGGCGACCCGGCACCTGCTGGGCATGGGTCACCGGACCGTGCACCACATCGCCGGGCCGGACGGCTGGCCGGAGGCCAGGGAGCGGCGGCAGGGCTGGGAGGCGGCGCTGGCGGCCGGCGGCGTGCCGGTGCCGGAGCCGTCCGTCGGCGACTGGAGCGCCCGGTCCGGGTACGAGGCCGGCCGCGCGCTGGCGGACGACCCGTCGGTCACGGCGGTCTTCTGCGCGAACGACCAGACCGCGATCGGCGTGCTGCGCGCGCTGGCCGAGGCGGGGCGCCGGGTGCCGGGCGACGTGAGCGTGGTCGGCTTCGACGACATCCCGGAGGCGCCGTACCTGTCGCCGCCGCTCACCACCGTGGTGCAGGACTTCGCCCAACTGGGCAGGCGGTGCGTGGAGGTGGCGCTGCACCAGATTGCCACCGGTGTGCGCACGTCCGACCAGGTCCGGGTCGCACCCCGGCTGGCCGCGCGCGCCAGCGCCGCCGCCCCCCCGCACTGATCTCGCAGTCCGCCAAAGGGGTCCCGTATACCCGGGGAGCCGGGTACACGGGAGCGCTACTCACGAGTCCGCCCCAACAGGGCTGCCCTTTTG
>NZ_DASTBH010000248.1:0-3413 GCF_035712165.1 Actinophytocola sp.
CCGCCCAGCGCCAGCACCGTGGTCACCGCGTCGGTGTAGGCCCGCGCGTCCAGGATCTTCGACGGTCGCAGGTCCGCCCACACCAGGTCCACCGCGCGCCGCCCGCTGGCCGCCGCCATCCGGTGGTGCGCGGAGTCCACCGCCGGGATGGACGCCGCGCCCGGCAGCGTCATGCCGAGCACCTCGGCCGCCGAGGTCATCGTGGACGCGGTGCCCATCGTCATGCAGTGCCCGGGTGAGCGGGCCAGCGCCGCCTCCAGCTCCGACCACTCCGCCTCGCCGAGCCGACCGGCCCGGCGCTCGTCGGCGTAGCGCCACATGTCGGTGCCGCTGCCGAGCAGCTCACCGCGCCAGTGCCCGGCCAGCATCGGCCCGGCCGGCACGAAGATCGCCGGCAGGTCCGCGGACACGGCGCCCATCAGCAGCGCCGGGGTGGTCTTGTCGCAGCCGCCGAGCAGCACCGCGCCGTCCACCGGGTAGGACCGCAGCAGCTCCTCGGTCTCCATCGCCAGCAGGTTGCGGTAGAGCATCGGGGTCGGCTTCTGGAACGTCTCGGACAGCGTCGACACCGGGAACTCCACCGGGTAGCCGCCGGCCTGCCACACGCCCCTGGCCACCTGTTCGGCCCGTTCCCGCAGGTGCATGTGACACGGGTTGATGCCGCTCCAGGTGTTCAGGATCGCGATCACCGGCTTGCCGAGGTGCTCCTCCGGGCCCAGCCCGAGCTGGCGGCTGCGGGCCCGGTGGCTGAACGAGCGCAGCCCATCCCCGCCGTACCAGCGGTGGCTGCGGAGCTGTTCGGGTGATCTCAAGACAGGTCCCAGGACGCGAGGATCGCGCCGATCCGCGCCCGCTGCGCCGGGTCCAGCACGGTGCTGGGCGGCCGGACGTCCCGCTGGCACAGGCCGAGCTGGGCCAGCGCCTCCTTGACCACCGAGACGTTGCCGGCCGACTCGTCCGCCGCGCGCAGCTCCTCGAACGGCCGGACCAGCTCCCAGACCGCCATCGCCGCCGCACTGTCCGCAGTGGACAGTGCGGTGTGCATCCGGACGGACAGCTCAGGCGCGACGTTGGCCAGGCCCGAGGTGAACCCGCGCGCCCCGACCGCGAAGTAGCCCGGCGCGGACAGCTCGGCCAGGCCGGCCACCCAGGTGACCCGGTCCAACCCCGCATCCCTTGCCACACAAGCGAAGCGCACCGGATCGGGCACGGCGTACTTGACCCCGGCGAGGTTGCCGCAGGCCTGGCCGAGCGCGGCGATCTGGGCGCCGCCGATCCGCGGGTTGCGCACGTAGAGCACCACGCCGAGGTCCGGCACCGCGTCGGCGATGGCCCGGTGGTAGTCGACCCAGCCGGCCAGCGACACGTACGGGTGCACCGGCTGGTGGATCATGATCCCGGCGGCGCCGGCCCGCTGGGCGTAGCGCGCGGCCGTGGTCGCGGTGGCCACGTCGTGCCCGACGCCGCACAGCACGGCGGCGCGGGAGCCGACCGTGCGCACCGTGACGTCCACCGCCCGCTCGGTCTCCGCCGGGCTCAGGGTGTAGAACTCGCTGGTGTTGCCGTTCGGTGTCACCACCCCGACCCCGCCGGCCAGCAGCCGTTCGACCAGCGTGGCGTAGGCCTTCTCGTCGAGGTCGCCGTCCGTGCCGAACGGGCTGACCGTGATCGCCACGACCCCGGCGAGGGCATCGCGCAGCCTTTCATGCGTCATCCGGTAACTCCTCGATCAGGCGGTCGGCGAACCGCTGGATGTGCCGGCGCAGCAGGTCGGCGGCCCGGTCGGCAGCGCCGTCCTCGGCCGCGGCCAGCATCGCCCCGTGCTCGGCGATCTCGGCCGGCCAGGTGGGCTGGATTCCCCAGCCGGCAATGGTGATCAGCGCGGTCTGGTCGCGCAGCCCGTCCAGGATGCCGATCATCAGGCGGTTTCCGCAGCCGGTGTAGAGCTCCCGGTGGAACCGCCGGTTGATCAGGCTCAGCCGGGCCGGCTCGGTCTCCCGTTCCGCCTCGGCCAGGGTGGCGCGGGCGGCGCCGAGGTCCGCGCCGCGCAGCACCGAGCGGCGCAGCGCCTCCGGTTCCAGCACCACCCGAACCTCGTAGACGGCGGTGACCAGTTCGGCGTCCACCACCCGCACCGAGGCGCCCTTGTACGGGCTCATCACCACCAGCCCGGTGCCGGCGAGGGTCTTCAGCGCCTCCCGGACCGGGGTCTTGGACACCGCCAGACGCTCCGCCAGCTCGGCCTCCACCAGCGGCTGGCCGGGCCGTAGCTCGCCGCCGAGGATCCCGGCCTTGATCGACTCCAGCACGAAGTCGGTGCGCGACGCGGGCGGGGCCGCGCGCTCGTATATCATATATGAGGACTCTAGGAGGGCTGCCCGGCCTGGTCAACGGCGTAGCTCCGGAGCAGCGCGACGGCCTCGGCCGGGTCGTCGGTGACCAGGATCCAGTGCTCGGCGGCCCGACCCCGGGCCAACTGCTGGACCAGTGGCGCGGCCGGCACCTCGGTGGTCCAGAAGTCCTTGCCCAGGAACACCATCGGCGCCGGGGTGTCGTAGTGGTTCTGGGTGTAGTCCTGGAACACCTCCTGCACGGTCCCGGCGCTGCCCGGCGTGTAGATCACCCCGCCGGTGGCCACGGTGACCAGTCCGTCCTCCCGCGCCGAGTTCGCGAAGTACTTGGCGTGCAAGGCACACGCCGCGTTGGGCGGTTCGTGGCCGTAGAACCAGGTGGGCACGCCGATGGTGGCGGCCGGGCCGGTGTCCGGCAGTCCCACCCGCAGCGCGGCGGCCAGCCAGGCGCCGATCGCGGCCGGACCGGCGCCGAACCGTGGCGCGGCACCGATCTCCCGCACCACAGCGTCCACAGTGGACTTGGACTCGCCGGCCAGCCGGACGCCCAGCGGCACCGCCTCCATCGCCCCGGGGCCGCCCCCGGTCAGCACCGTGAAGCCGGCGTCACTGCGTCCGATCGCCACGCCGAGGTCCACCGCGGCGCGGTAGGCCGCCGAGTCCCGGGCCAGCGCGTGCCCGCCCATCACCGCGATCGGCCGGCCGCCGCGCCGGGCCAGCATCGCGTCCAGCGCCTCGGTGATCGCATGGTCGTGCAACCGCTCGGCCAGCGCGTGCAGCACCCCCGGATGCCGGCCACGAGCCCGGCTGTGCCGGTAGATCCGGGCATCCAGAGTGTCCATATAGGACTCGGGCCGGTCCGGGTCGAACCCCTCGAACAGTTCCGCCGGGGTGTACAGGGTGCTCCGGTACACCTGGTAGGGCACATCCGGGATGGTCGGGAACAGCAGCGCGCCGCCCGCCTCGGCCCGCCGGGTGCTCGCCTCGCTGAGCACGCACCCGAGCAGCACCGCCCCGTCCAGCGCCGTCCGCAACAGCCGCTCGTCGCCGGTCAGGTCCAGC
>NZ_DASTBH010000249.1:0-2703 GCF_035712165.1 Actinophytocola sp.
GGCCTGGTGGAGTTGCTGTACGACCCGGCCGCCGCACTCGGCCATCTGCGTGCTGGATTGGAGGGCGAGGCCGACCCGCAAGCCCGCGTGCGCGCGGCCATCGGCCTGGCCAAGGCGTACCTGCTCAACGGGCGCACCACCGACGCGGCGGCGGTCCTGGAGGCGGAGCTGGTATGCACCTGTCTGCCGGCGGACCACCCTATGGTCGGGCGGCTGCGAGCCGAGCTGTTGTTCGTGTCGCTCGGTGACGCGACGGTCCTTGACAAGACCTATCCCCGTTACGGAATCCCGGATCCAGGTGGCGACGACGACAGTGGTGCTCGGACGGTTCTGGCCGCCCGCGCGTTGCACAGCGCACTGTCGGGCCAGCCGAGCGGCCCGGTGCTCCAGGACGTCAGCGCGGCCCTCAACCAGCCGCCGAGCCCCGGACTGGACAGCGGGTTGTGCCTGTTGATCGGTGGGCTGGTGCTGCTGTGGGGCGACGAGCTGGAGGCCGCCCGGCGGTTCTGCGCCGAGGCGCAGTTCTGGCCGGTGTGCCGCGGCTCGCCGCTGTGCCGGTCCCTGGCCGCCTGGATGCGCGGCCTGGTGGAGCTGCGCGGCGGCCATCTGGACCGCGCGAGCGAGCTTGTCGCCACCGCGCGCCGGCTCGGCGGCCCAGAGCGTTGGCAACATTGGAGTTTCGCACCACTGATCGCGGCGGCCGATCTCGCCGTTGACCGCGGGACCGCCGCCGACCTGCTCGCCGAGACGGCAAGTTGGGCGGCCGGTGATCCCGGGCCGCTGCTGTTGGGCCACATCTGGCTGGCGCGGCGCGGGCATCTGCGCGTGGCCGGCGGGGATGTGCGGCGAGGGCTGGACGACCTGGAGGAGGCGGGCCGGCGTCTGGTGGGGATCGGCTGCCTCAACCCGGCGGTGGCGCCGTGGCGCTCCGACGCGGCGATGGCCTTGCACCGGCTGGGTCAGGGCGAGGACGGGTACCCGCTCGTGGAGGAGGAGGTGCGTCTGGCCGGGCGGTGGGGCAGCCCTCGCCCGCTGGCGATCGCGTTGCGGCGCAGGGCCTTGCTGCGTCCCGGCAAGGCGCTGGACGACCTGACCGAGTCGCTGCGGCTGCTTCATCTGGCGGGCATGCCGATGGAGCGGGCGCGAACCATGCTTGCCCTGGGCCGGACCCACCGGATGCGCCGGTCGCCGGCCAAAGCTCGTACCGTGCTCAGCGAGGCCCGTTCGCTGGCCCTCGGCGGCGGCGCCCCCGGATTGTTGCGGCGCATCGAGGACGAGCTGCTGATGGCCGGCGGGCGGCCCCGGCTGCGTGGCGGGGCCAACGGCGGCAACCCACTGACCGCGGGGGAGGATCGGGTGGCACGGCTGGCCGCGGCGGGCCGGACCAACGAGCAGATCGCGGGGGAGCTGTTCGTCGCCCGGCGCACCGTCGAGATCCACCTCACCAGCATCTACCGCAAGCTGCGCATCCGGGGCCGGGTCGAACTACCCGAGGCCCTCAAATCGCTGCCGTCATCCGGGCCCTCATCTGGCTAGGTAGGAGCCGAGCAGCAGAGAGGGTGGAAGGACTATCACGATGAGCCCGAGGCCGGCGGCGGCGAGCCCCCACAGTGCCTTGATGGTCAGCATGGCGTGGCGGTGCAGGTACCAGAGAAAACCGCCGCAGACCGGAGCGATCAGCACGACCGCGGTGACCACGCCCGGTGCGTACCCACGCACCGCGATCGCGGCGGGCACATGCGGAAGGACCACGTTGAGCAGCATCGTCATCGCCACCAAAGCGGGCAGCAGCGGCTTGTTCCGCAGGGTGCCGATCGCGGTCAGCGCGATGGCGAGGACGCTGACCGCGATGTTGACTATCCGGAACCCGTTGACCGCCGTGGCCACCGTGACGTCCACTTTGGACAGCATCGGCCCCATGTGCCGCTCGTAGAAGGAGGGCATGGTGGCCAGCTCCTCGGTGTTGTGCGCCAGCGTGGCCAGGCACACCAGCCAGGCGAAGCCCCGCCAGGCCGTACTGGGGTTCATGTCGTGCTCACCGTCCCCGCCATGCCGTCGACAATTACGCACTGCCCAGTGTGCAACGCGGTGGTGGCATCGGGCACCCCCACGACGGCCGGGATTCCGTACTCGCGGGCCACCACCGCGCCGTGCGAGTTGACCCCTCCGGTCTCCATCACCAGCGCACCGGCGGTCAGGAACAGCGGAGTCCAGCCGGGATCGGTCGACGGAGCCACCAGGATGTCACCCGGGTCCAGCCGCACGCCGACCGGGTCGAGGACCACCCGGACCCGCCCGGTCGCGATGCCCAGCGAGACCGGCGTCCCGGCAAGGACACCCACCCCGGTCACCGCCACGGGTGAATCGGCTTCCGGGTCCGACCCGTCGGAGAGCATGAGCTGGGGGATCCGCTTGCGGCGCATTTCCCGCTGGTACTCGCGACGGTTGGCCTCCACGGCATCGAGCACCGGCACGCCCGCCAGGGCGGCGCGCACCTGGGGCAGGTAAAGCAGGAACACGTCGTCGGGTGCGGCGAGCTGCCCCCGCTCGGCCAGCCACCGGCCGACCGCCCAGATCTGCTCGCGCGCCCGGGCCAGCACGAAGATGTTGTAGAACTTCGCCTGCTCGCGCAGGCCCAGCAGGCGCCGCGCGCGTTTGAGGGCGGACGCGGCCAGCCAGCCACGCCACCACGCGCGTGCCGCC
>NZ_DASTBH010000250.1:0-13104 GCF_035712165.1 Actinophytocola sp.
GGTGGCCCACACGTCGGTGCGGCGCGGCACGTCCTGCCTGATCGAGGGTGAGATCCCGGCCGGGCGGGTGCACGACCTGCAGCGCGCGCTGCCCGGGCTGACCCGCGGCGAGGGCGAGCTGGACAGCGGCTTCGACCACTACCGGCCGGTCCGCGGACCGGCGCCGAGCCGGCCGCGTACCGACCACAACCCGCTCTGCCGCAAGGAATATCTGCTGCAGGTGCGGCGGCCCCATTAAGGTGAGCGCATGGGAAACACGGTTACGGGTGTGATCGCCAAGGGCAAGGGTGCTCCGGTGGAGCTCGCCACCGTGCTGGTTCCCGATCCGGGGCCGGGTGAGGCGCTGGTCAAGGTGCAGGCCTGCGGGGTGTGCCACACCGACCTGCACTACCGCGAGGGCGGCATCAACGACGACTTCCCGTTCCTGCTCGGCCACGAGGCGGCCGGCGTGGTGGAGAAGGTCGGCGCCGACGTGACCGACGTGGCCCCCGGCGACTTCGTGGTGCTGAACTGGCGGGCGGTCTGCGGCCGCTGTCGGGCCTGCCGCCGGGGCCGGCCGTGGTACTGCTTCGACACCCACAACGCCGCGCAGCCGATGACGCTGGAGGACGGCACCCCGCTCAGTCCGGCTCTGGGCATCGGCGCGTTCGCCGAGAAGACCCTGGTCCACGCGGGACAGTGCACCAAGATCGACCCGGCGGCCCGGGCCGCGACGGTGGGCCTGCTGGGCTGCGGGGTGATGGCCGGGATCGGCGCGGCGATCAACACCGGCGGCGCCGGCCGGGGCGACACGGTCGCGGTGATCGGCTGTGGCGGGGTCGGCGACGGCGCGGTGCTCGGCGCCCGGCTGGCCGGCGCGGCGAAGATCATCGCGGTGGACGTCGACCCGCGGAAGCTGGGCTGGGCGAAGGACTTCGGCGCCACCCACACGGTCAACGCCGCCGAGGGTGACCCGGTGGCGGCGATCCAGGAACTCACCGACGGCTTCGGCGCCGACATCGTGATCGACGCGGTGGGCCGGCCGGAGACCTGGAAGCAGGCCTTCTACGCGCGCGACCTGGCCGGCACCGTGGTCCTGGTGGGGGTGCCGACGCCGGACATGACGCTGGAGATGCCGCTGATCGACCTGTTCAGCCGGGGCGGGGCACTGAAGTCCTCCTGGTACGGCGACTGCCTGCCGTCTCGGGATTTCCCGATGCTGGTCGATCTGTACCTGCAGGGCCGGCTCAACCTGGACGGGTTCGTCTCCGAGGAGATCGGCCTCGGTGACGTCGAGGCCGCGTTCGGGAAGATGCACCACGGCGACGTGCTGCGCTCGGTGGTCGTCTTCACCTGATCCCAACTCCTCAACTCCACGCCCGAGCCGCCGATTGAGAGGGCAATCGGAACGTGGAGGCTAGCGGTGGACGAAATCGACGACGTGGTCCAAGAGTTCCTCGTGGAAAGCTACGAGAACCTGGATCAGCTGGACCGTGACCTGGTCGCGCTGGAGAAGAACCCGACTGCTCGGGACAAGCTCGCCAGCATCTTCCGGACGATCCACACGATCAAGGGCACCAGCGGTTTCCTGGCCTTCAACCGGCTCGAGCACCTCACCCACGCCGGTGAGTCGCTGCTCGCCCGGTTGCGCGACGGCACGCAGACCCTGGACCGGCACAGCACCGACGTGCTGCTGCAGATGATCGACAAGGTCCGTGCGCTGCTGAGCCACATCGAGCAGGACGGCACCGAGGGCGACCTGGAGACCCAGACGGTGATCGACGCGGTCAACGCGTGCATCGCCGGTGCCTCGGCCGCCACCGACGCGCCCCAGCCGGCGGCCCCCGCCGCCGCGCCGGCCGCTCCGGTCGCCGAGGAAGCGGTGGCCGAGGACGCCGACGCCGACGCCGACGCCGACTCCGAGACCGAGGCCGCCGAGAGCGACGAGGTCGTCGAGACCGCGCCCGCCGCCCCCGCCGCCCAGGCCGAGGAGTCCAGCAGCCGGCGCAGCGTCGCCGACACCTCCATCCGCGTGGACGTCGACCTGCTCGACAAGCTGATGCGGCTGGTCGGTGAGCTGGTCCTGACCCGCAACCAGATGGTGCGGGCGGCCGAGACGGCCAACGAGCAGAACTTCGCCGGCACCGCCCAGCGGCTCAACATCATCACCAGCGAGCTGCAGGAAGGGGTCATGAAGACCCGGATGCAGCCGATCAAGAACCTCTGGTCGAAGCTGCCCCGGGTCGTCCGCGACCTGTCCATGGCGTGTGGCCGCGAGGTCCGCCTGGAGATGGAGGGCGCGGACACGGAGCTCGACCGCAGCCTGCTCGAGGCCGTCAAGGACCCGCTGACCCACCTGGTGCGCAACGCCGTCGACCACGGCATCGAGGCGCCGGAGGCCCGGGTCGCCGCCGGCAAGCCGCGGGAGGGCACGCTCACCCTGCGCGCCTACCACGAGCACGGCCAGGTGATCGTCGAGGTCGCCGACGACGGCGGCGGCATCCACCCGGACAAGGTCGGCGCCACCGCGGTCAAGCGCGGCGTGGTCACCCAGGTCCAGCTCGACGCCATGGACGACGACGAGATCCTCGGCCTGGTCTTCCGGCCCGGGTTCTCCACCGCGAACAAGGTGAGCAACGTCTCCGGCCGCGGGGTCGGCATGGACGTGGTGCGCACCAACCTCGAGGCCATCGGTGGCGCGGTCGACCTGCGCTCGGTGCCCGGCCAGGGCACCACCTGGCGGCTGACCATCCCGTTGACGCTTGCCATCGTGCAGGCGCTGATGGTGGACAGCGGCGCCCAGCGCTACGCGGTGCCGCAGATGGCGGTGCACGAGCTGGTCTACGTCGACGGCCAGGGCAGCTCCCGGGTCGAGTACGTCTCCGGCGCGCCGGTCTACCGGCTGCGTGGCAAGCTGCTGCCGCTGGTGCGGCTGTCGCACGCGCTCGGCGGCGAGGCCGGCGGTTCCGACCAGGAGATCTACGTCGCAGTGCTCAAGGGCGACGGCCACCAGTTCGGGCTGGTCGTCGACCGGGTGCTCAACACCGAAGAGGTCGTGGTCAAGCCACTGGCCGCCCGGTTCAAGGACGTCGGCTGCTACGCCGGCGCGACGATCCTGGGCGACGGCCGGGTCTCGCTGATCCTGGACGTGCAGGCGCTGGCCCGCAGGTCCCAGCTCGGCTCGCTGGAGCGGACCGGCTCGCATGCCTCGGCCCTGGCCGATGAGCAGATCAAGCTGGACAGCAACGGCGACCGGCTGCTGATCAACAAGGTGGCCGACCGCCGGGTGGCGATCCCGCTGTCCATGGTGACCAGGCTCGAGGAGTTCCCGGTCGCCAGCATCGAGCGGGTCGGCAGCCGCGAGGTCGTGCAGTACCGCGGCGAGATCCTGCCGGTGCTGCGCCTTGCCCAGCTGCTGGGCGCCTGGTCGGAGACCGAGACCGAGACCGTGCCGGCCATCGTCTACACCGACAACGGCCGCAGCGTGGCGCTCGCGGTGGACGAGATCCTCGACATCGTCGAGGACACCCAGCCGCACAGCCAGCTGCACGACGACGGCCTGAACGGGTCCACTGTGATCCAGGACCAGGTCACCGAACTGCTCGACGTGCGCCAGGCGATTCTGGCCGCCGACCCGACCTTCTTCATCCGAGACAACCACGCGGAGCGTTCCGCGTACCTGCTGGAGGCGTGAGCTAGATGGCAACGGTGCAGTACGCGACCTTCGAGGTTGCCGACCAGCTGTTCGGCCTGGAGGTGAACCGGGTGCAGGAGGTGCTCTCCTTCTCCGAGTACACCCCGGTGCCGCTGGCCCCGGACTACGTCGGTGGCCTGTTCAACCTGCGGGGTCAGGTGATCGCCGCGCTGGACCTGCAGGTCCGGCTGGGCCTTCCGCCCCGCGACCTGACCGCCGGCGAGGCGATGAACGTGATCGTGCGCCTCGAGGACGAGTCGGTCAGCCTGCTGGTCGACCGGATCGGTGACGTGGTCGAGCTGGACGACGCGGCGGCCGAGCCGCCGCCGGACACTCTGGCCGGCCCGATCCGCGACCTGATCACCGCCACCTTCCCGGTGGAGAACCGGCTGATGCTCGCGCTGGACGCGCGCGCCGCGGTCCGCACCGAGCAGACCGCCTGACCTCGGCGGTCCGTCCGCCCGGCTCAGCTCGGGCGGGCGCCCGCCGATGGAACCAATAGGACACCGGCCGCGACAAGGCGGCACAAGTAATGGAAGGGCATGGCTGGCCATGACCGAGTCTGGAAAAACCGCCGGAAGGCCGGCAAAGACCCGTACCAAAGGCAAGACCGTCGGCTTCTTCGGCAACCTCCCGGTTGGCGTGAAGATGGCCACCGGAGTGGCCGCCGCATGCCTGGGCATGGTCGGCGTGGCGGGTGTCGCCCTCGGCAGCATGAGTGACCTGCGCAATGGCCAGCAGGAGCTGGCCACGAGCTCGGTCGACGCGCTGACCAAGTTCGGTGAGGCGCGCCGGCTCTACCTGCAGGCGCGGATCGAGGCGACCGCGCTCGGTCTGTCCCCGGCGCCGGCCGTTCCGGACACGACCGTGTTCGACGCCACCACCGCCCAGCTGGACGAGGCGCTCGCCACCCTGGCCGGCGCCGCGACCACCGACGTGCAGCGGACCAACGTCGACGTGATCACCAAGGCGTGGAAGGAATACCGCGAGCTCGTGGTCAGCGGCCCCCGGATGCCCGACCCCCGGCCGCGGATCGCCTACACCGCCAGCGTGCAGCCCAAGATCAAGCCGCTGGCCGAGCAGATCCACCAGGCGCTGGAAACCACCATCGCCGACATCAACGCGCACACCCAGGGCCAGCTGGACGCGGCCGCCGACGAGTACAACACGTCCCGGCTGACCCTGTTCATCGTGGCCGGCGTGGCGATGCTGCTCGCCGCCGCGTTCGCCCTGATCGCCGTCCGCGGCGTGACCCGCCCGCTGCGGGAGGTGTCGAAGGTGCTGGACGCGCTGGCCGAGGGTGACCTCACCAAGCGGGTCGAGGCCAGCACCAAGGACGAGATCGGCGCCATGGCCAAGTCGCTGAACAAGGCCACCGAGAGCATGGCCAACACGGTCAAGGCGATCACCGGCGGCGTGCAGTCGCTGGAGAGCTCGGCCGGCGAACTGTCCGTGGTGGCCAACAAGGTCGCCACCAGCGCTGGCGAGACCAGCGAGCAGGCCGGTGTCGTCGCCGCCGCCGCCGAGCAGGTCTCCCGCAGCGTGGAGACCGTCGCCACCGGCTCGGAGGAGATGGGCGCCTCGATGAAGGAGATCGCGGAGAACGCCAACGAGGCCGCGACCGTGGCTTCCCAGGCCGTCACCGTGGCCGAGGCCACCAACAGCACCGTCGCCAAGCTCGGCGAGTCGTCGCTGGAGATCGGCAACGTGGTCAAGGTGATCACCTCGATCGCCGAGCAGACCAACCTGCTGGCCCTCAACGCCACCATCGAGGCGGCCCGGGCCGGCGACGCCGGCAAGGGCTTCGCCGTGGTCGCCAACGAGGTCAAGGACCTGGCTCAGGAGACCGCCAAGGCCACCGAGGACATCTCCAAGCGGGTCGAGATGATCCAGTCCGACACCACCAACGCGGTCAGCGCGATCTCCGAGATCAGCCAGATCATCAGCCGGATCAACGACTTCCAGCTGACCATCGCCTCGGCGGTGGAGGAGCAGGCGGCGACCACGACCGAGATGAACCGCAGCGTGGCCGAGGCCTCGACCGGGGTCTCCGAGATCGCCAACAACATCGCCGGGGTGGCCACCGCCTCGGAGACCACCACGGCGGCGGTCGGTGACACCACCGATGCCTCCAAGGCTCTGGCCCGGCTTTCGTCCGAGCTGCGTGAGCAGGTCAGCAAGTTCGTGGTCTGACAGGACACTGTCCTGTCCGGACCACTCCCGGCACGGCGCCGCCCTCGACGAGGGCGGCGCCGTTTCCATGTCTTCATGTCAGAAGCTCACCGAAATGGACGGCCACCCGTTGCCGGGTTTCTGACGCATACTGCGTGGGTGCAGAGCCTCATCAGCGCGCCGACCATCGGGTTCGACCTGACCCGGATGGACGGTGGCGCCGCCACCGCCGAACTACTCGCCGACCTGCTGCCCGTGCGCACCGCCGAGTGGGCGGCCCTGGCCGAGCGGCTGCCGCGCGAGTCGGCCACCCGGACCGTGGCCCGGAGCAGGGCGTTCGCCCAGGCCGACCAGCGTCCGTCCATCCGTGACCTGGCCGGTGTCGACCCCGGCAGCGCCATCGCGGTGCTGCAGAACGCCCCGATCGGCACGCTGACCGGCCTGCTCGAATGCGTGCGCGCCGACGTGCTGGTGCCCGACCGGGACGACCCGGACGCCGGCGGCGGAACCCCGGCGCCGGAGGCCGTTGTGAGCATGGCCACCGATGCGGTCTGCGCCACATATCTGCGCGAACTGCTCGCCCCGCGCGAGCGCCGGGCCCTGGCCTCCGGCTGGCTGGCCGCCCGCCGGCTGCTGCCCGAGCGGCCCACCGACCTCGGGCCGCAGCACGAGGCGGTGCGCCAGCTGCTGCGCACCGTGCGCACCCTGCGGCCGGAGGGCCTGCGGGCGCTGGCCGAGGCCGCCGACACGATGCGGGCCGGCAGCGGCGACTGGGCGACCGCGATGCACTCGATGACCTGGGCGGTGCACGTCTCCGGCCGGGTCCGGGCCGCCGCGGCCGCCCAGTTCCGGCTGGTGCAGGCGATCGACCTGGGCGGCGTTCCGGTGGCCGACCGGGCCGCCGGCGTGTGGAACGTGCTCAGCGGCGCCGTCCAGGCCGTGCTGGTGCGCGACCTGGCCGACGCCGACGCGGTGCACGAGCTGCTCGACCCGACCCTGACGGCCCTGGGCCCCGGCTGGCTGCTGGACTTCTAAACCCGCAGCTCAACTTCCTCATACCGAGGTCACCACAGCCGATCCTGCTGGTGTTGCGAAGGAGACGCCTTCGCCGCCACCAAGGGAGGCCGCGTGATCTCGGTACTGGTGGTCGACGACTCGGCGGTGATCCGCCGGCTTGTCACCGATGTACTCAGCTCGGATCCCGGTATCCAGGTCGTGGGCACGGCTGCCAACGGCAAGATTGCGCTGGAGAAGATCGAACGGCTCAACCCGGACCTCATCACGCTCGATGTCGAGATGCCGGTCCTCGACGGAGTGAGCACCGTTCGTCAGCTGCGTCGCACCCGGCCCAAGCTGCCGGTGATCATGTTCAGCACGCTGACCAGCGTGGGCGCGGACGCCACCCTCGCCGCACTGGCCGCGGGTGCTTCGGACTACGTCACCAAGCCGGCCAACGCCGGCAGCTTCGCCGAGTCGCTGACCAGCGTGCGCGAGCAGCTGCTGCCGCGCATTCACGCCCTGTGCGCCAAGCCGCTGCGCCGCGTGCTGGCGCCGAAGCCGGCCCCAACCAAACGTCCCATCGCCGCACCGGCCCAGCTGGAGCCGATCCGGGCGGTGGTCATCGCCTCCTCCACCGGCGGACCGGAGGCCCTGCGCACCGTGCTCACCAACCTGCCGGGCTCGCTCCCGGTGCCGGTGCTGGTCGTGCAGCACATGCCGCCGGTCTTCACCGACATGCTCGCCAAGCGCATCGACTCGAGCAGCCAGCTGCGGGTGGCCGAGGCCAAGAACGGTGAGCCGCTGCAGCCGGGCCGGGTCTACATCGCCCCGGGCGACCAGCATCTCGAGGTCACCCGGGTGGCGGGTCAGCTGCGCACGAAACTGCACGACGGGCCGAAGGAGAACCACTGCCGTCCCGCCGCGGACGTGCTGTTCCGTTCGGCGTCCAGTACGTACGGGGGCGGAGTCCTCGGCGTCGTCCTGACCGGAATGGGCCAGGACGGCAAGCGTGGGAGCGAGGCGCTGGTCGCCGGCGGTGCTCGGGTGATCGTCCAGGACGAGCAGACCTCGGTGGTCTGGGGCATGCCGGGCGTCGTCGCCGAAGCGGGTCTTGCCGAGGCCGTCCTTCCCATCGGCGAAGTGGCGAACTACATCACGGCGCACGTAACCCGCCGCGGGGTCGCGCCGGCAGCGGAGGTGTCAACGTGGAACTGACCTTTCAACACTTCAACTACGTGGCGGAGCTGATGGCCAAAGAAGCCGCCATCGTGCTCGCCGCAGGCAAGGAGTATCTGGTCGAGTCGCGGCTCAAACCGCTGGCCACCAAGGGCGGGTACGAGACCGTCGGCGAGTTCATCACCGCCGCCGGCAGGGTGCGCGACAACGGGTCGCACCAGCTGCGCAAGCAGATCATCGAGGCGCTCACGATCAACGAGACCTCCTGGTTCCGGGACCGCGAGCCGTTCGCGGCGCTGACCAACGTGATCATCCCGACGCTGCTGCAGAACGAGCTGCACCGGCCGATCCGGATCTGGTCGGCGGCGAGCTCGAGCGGGCAGGAGCCCTACAGCATCGCCATGCAGCTGGACAAGGCGCTGCCGCCGGAGCAGGAGTACGAGATCCTGGCCAGCGACATCTCCGTGGAGATGGTCGAGCGGACCCGGCGGGCGACCTACAACCAGCTGGAGATCAACCGTGGGCTGCCGGTCGGCGACCTGGTCGAGTACTTCGAGCGGATCGGCTCCGACTGGCACGTGGTCGACCGGATCAAGCGGCGGGTGACCGCCGAGCAGATCAACCTGGCGCATCCGCTGCCGCTGATGCAGCCCTTCGACGTGGTGTTCCTGCGCAACGTGCTCATCTACTTCGCGCCGGAGACCAAACGACAGGTCCTGGCCCGAATTATGAAGGTGCTGCGACCAGGAGGTTGGTTGCAACTAGGCGCGGCCGAAACCACGGTCGGCATCGAGTCCAATTTCGAACGGGTGCCCGTCGGCCGAACGGCCATCTACCGTGCGCCTTCCATTGACCTGCTACCGGTGAAAGAGGTGAAAGCATGCTAGGGATTGTGATCGATGATTCCCGTGCGATGCGCAGGATCCTGCGGAAGTTCCTGGAGGAACTCGGCTTTGACGTTCTCGAGGCCGGCCACGGCCGCGAGGCGCTGGAGGTGCTCGACGGTGCGGACGCCGTTCCCGAGCTGGCTCTGATCGACTGGAACATGCCGGAGATGAACGGCCTCGAGTTCGTGGTCGAAGTCCGCAAGCGTCCCGAGTGGCGGAACATCACGCTCGTGATGGTCACCACCGAGAGCGAGCACAGCCAGATCGTCAAGGCGCTCGCGTCGGGTGCCCACGAATATGTAATCAAGCCGTTCACCAAGGACGGCATGCTCGACAAGCTGGCCCTGCTGGGCCTGGTCCCGGTTGGAGTACTGTCATGACTGTTGATGTTCTGCCCACCGCGGTCGATCTGGACGGGATCGCCGAGCAGGTCTGGGTCGCGTTTCTCGACGGCGGCAACGAGCTCGTCATCCACTCTGGACAGAGTGACGACAGCTCCGAACTGTCGGCGTCGGTCGGAATCGTGGGTACCTACGATGGGCACGTGGTCGTCTCCTGCACCGAGGCCGCGTCCCGCGATGTCGCTTCCGCCTTGTTCGCCATGCCGGCCGACGAGGTGACCGAGGACGAGGTGGGTGACGCCCTCGGTGAACTGGCCAACGTGCTCGGTGGCAATGTCAAGAGCATGCTGCCCGCTCCGTCCACAATGTCACTGCCGATCGTGGCGAAGACCCAGCACCAGCATTTCCCGGGAACCACCGAGGTGTGCCGCACGATGGTCACCTGGCGGGGTAACCCCTTCAACGTCGCCCTGCTCGTCAGCCGCAACAACTGAGTTCCGAGAGGTAGGAAACCCATGAAGATCCTGGTGGCCGATGACAGTCGGGTGATGCGCCAGATTGTCATCCGCACGCTCCGCCAGGCCGACTTTGGCGACCACGAGATCATCGAGGCTCCCGACGGCGCGGCGGCGTTCGAGACCGTCGGCGCCGAGAAGCCCGATCTGGTGCTTTCGGACTGGAACATGCCGGGCATGACCGGGATCGAACTGCTCCGGGCGCTGCGGGCCGGCGGGAACGAGGTGCCTTTTGGCTTCATCACCTCGGAGAGCTCCGAGGAAATGGCCAAGATGGCCACGGACGCCGGCGCCTTGTTCTTGATCGTCAAGCCGTTCACCGCGGACATCTTTCGCGAGCAGCTCGGATCCCTTCTAGGGTGACGGCATGGCGGACCAGCTGCCCGCACCCAAGCAGGTGCGGGACACCCTGAATGATCTGCTCGGCCGGGAGGTCACCGTCCAGCTGGAGGACCCCCCGGCCGGCGAGTCCATCCCGGTCGTGGCGGTCTTCGTCCACGAGAACCTGAGCCTGGCCGGAGTCATCGGGTTCGAGCTCCCCCTTGCGGCGTACATCGGCGCCGCGATCGGTCTGGTCCCGCTCGGCGGGGCCGAGGCCGCGATCGAGGACGGTGAGCTGAGCCCGATGCTCGGCGACAACCTGACCGAGGTCTGCAACGTGCTGGCCAGCCTGTTCAGCAAGTCCGGCGGCAAGCGCGTCAAGCTGCACAAGGTGCACCTGACCGCCGCCGACATCCCGACCGACCTTCGGGCGCAGGTGGTGGCGTTGGGCAACCGCCTCGACCTCTCGGTCAGCGTGGCCGGCTACGGCACCGGGATGTTCTCGCTCGTCGTCCCGCTGTAGATCCATCGCTACGAAATCCTCAACATCGGCCGGACCAGGCCGATGTTGCGGTCGTACGACCACGCCAGGAAGGCGCTTCGAGGCCACGGATCGGCCACGACCAGCTACCCGTCGGAAGTGACCGTGAGCTCTAAACGGCTGAGCCAGTATGCCGTGCCGGCCGGCGTCATCTTGATCATCGTGCTGATGATCCTGCCGATGCCCACCTTCGTGCTCGACCTGCTCATCGTGATGAACATCGCGCTGGCCCTGCTGGTCGTCCTGATCAGCATGTATGTGCGGCGGCCGCTGGAGTTCTCGGTCTTCCCGTCCATACTCCTGCTGGCGACGCTGTTCCGGCTGGCACTGAACATCAGCGCAACCCGGCTGGTGCTGCTGGACGGGGACGCCGGCGCCGTGATCGGCGCGTTCGGACACTTCGTGGTGGGCGGATCCCTCGTGGTCGGCCTGGTCGTGTTCTTCATCCTGATCCTGATCCAGTTCGTCGTGATCACCAACGGCGCCGGCCGGGTCGCCGAGGTCGGCGCCCGGTTCACCCTGGACGCCATGCCCGGCAAGCAGATGGCCATCGACGCCGACCTCAACGCCGGCCTGATCGACGAGTCCGAGGCCCGCAAGCGGCGCGCCGAGGTCACCGCCGAGGCGGACTTCTACGGCGCGATGGACGGAGCGTCCAAGTTCGTCAAGGGCGACGCGATCGCGGCCGTGGTCATCACCCTGATCAACCTGGTCGGCGGCTTCGCGGTCGGAATGGTCCAGCGTGGACTGTCCCCGCTGGAGGCCATCGACACCTACGCCATGCTGACCGTCGGCGACGGTCTGGTCTCCCAGATCCCGGCGCTGCTGCTGTCCGTGGCAACCGGCCTGATCGTGACCCGCTCGGGCGATGACTCGGACATCGGTTCGCAGGTCGCCCGGCAGTTCAGCGGCAGCCGCAAGGCGCTGCAGATCGGCGGCGGGGCGATCATCCTGATCGGTCTGCTCCCGGGTCTGCCGATGCTGCCGTTCATGCTGGTCGGCGGCGGGCTGCTGATCGTCGGTCAGCGCATCGGACGGTCCACCCCGGACACCGCCCAGGGCGGCGTCGAGGCGATCGAGGCGGCGAAGCAGCCGGACGCGTCGGAGATGCTGCTGGCCGAGATGCGGGTGGACCCGCTCGAACTGGCACTGGCCACCGACCTGGTGGACCTGGTCGACGCCGCGGGCGGCGACCTGCTGGACCGGGTGCGCGCGCTGCGCCGCAAGGTCGCCCTCGAGCTGGGCATCGTGATGCCGCCGGTGCGTACCCGCGACGACCTCGAACTGCCACTGTCCACCTACGTCATCCGGATCAGCGGCTCGGACGTGGCCACCGGGTTCGCCCCGCCGGGCACCGTGCTGGCCATCGGCGAAGGCATCGACTCGCTGCCGGGCCGCGCGGGCACCGAGCCGGTGTTCGGCCTCGCCGGCAAGTGGGTGCCCGCCGAACTGCGGCACCAGGCGGAGCTGACCGGGGCGACCGTGATCGACCGGGCGTCGGTGGTGGTCACCCACCTGGCCGAGGTGGCCCGAACCTACGCCAGCCGGCTGCTCGGCCGGGAGGACGTGCGCGCGCTGACCGACGTGGTCCGGCGTACCCATCCGGTCGTGGTGGAGGAGCTGACGCCCGGCCTGCTCAGCCTCGGCGAGGTGCAGCGGGTGCTGCAGCGGCTGCTGGACGAGGGGGTGTCCATCCGCGACCTGGTGCGAATCTACGAGGCCCTGTCGACGGCGGCGAAGGGCGGCACGGACATCGACCGTCTGGTCGAGGCGGCCCGCGCCGAGCTCGGGCCGGCCATCGCCACCCGCTTGGCGGCCGACGGCGCGCTGCCGGTGATCACGCTGGATCCGCGGATCGAGCAGGCGTTGCTGGAAGGGCTGCGGATGTCCGACACCGGGACCCAGCTGGTGCTGGACCCGCAGGCTGCCGAGGCACTCATCGGCGAGCTCTCCGCACTGGCCAGCCAGGCCGAGGAGCGGGGCCTGACCCCGGTGTTGGCCTGCGCGCCGCGCATCCGGCCGGCGCTGTACCGAATGCTGCACGTGGCGTTGCCGCGGCTGACCGTCCTGTCGTATGCCGAACTGTCCGGTGGTACCTACCGGATCGAGACCGTGGGAGTTGTGAACGTTGGCTACGCAGTTGCTGCTTGAGGGTCCGAGCCTGGAGTCCCTGCTCGAGAAGGTGCACGCCGAACACGGGCCGAAAGCGCGGATCGTGTCAGCTGACCGCGTGCGCAAGGGCGGCCTGGCCGGGTTCTTCAGCAAGCCGTGGTTCGAGATCGGCGTGGAGCTGCCCGGGACCGACGCGCCGGCGGCCGAGGTCGCCGCCCAGGCGCCCGCCGCGATCACCGTGGACGCGCTGCTCAACCTCGCCGACGGTGCGGACAGCGCCGACGTGTCGACCACCCCCTCCTTCGGGGCCGTTCTCGCCGAGGCCGCGCGGACCGTGCCGACCGCTGTGCCGGTCACCGCGCCGGTC
>NZ_DASTBH010000251.1:0-4516 GCF_035712165.1 Actinophytocola sp.
ATGACTGATGACAACTGACCGACTTCACCAACTACCACCTGACACCTCGGTCAGCAGGCCAGCACGGGTTCGGCCAGCTAACGCCGCTGCCTGTCTCGCTTTTGCAAGGCAGGGGTTAGGGGTTCGATTCCCCTCGTCTCCACCCGCCTCGTTCCACGTGAAACCCCAGGTCAGCAGGGTAGCCTCACCGCCTGGGCCGATCACCTCAACTAGCCGCTTCACCCGCCGTGCCCCTCGCGTGCCCCTTGCCCTTCGCCCGCCGGGCCATGACGACGTTGCGGCTGATCGCCTCCCCGATCGCCTGGTCCCGCTCCCGCGATGCGTGCTGGTAGATCAACGCCGCCCGCATCGACGAGTGACCCATCCGCGACATCAGCTCCCTGGTCGACGCGCCGGCCCTCGCCGCCAGGTCGTTGCCGGTATGCCGCAGGTCATGGAAGTGCACGTCCGTCTTCGTGATCCCGCCCTTCACCAGCGCGGCCAGCCACACGTTCCGGAAGTTGTGCCGCCGCAGCTGACCACCCTTCGGCCCCACGAACACCACCGCATCCGGGCCGGCCCCGACGTATTCCTCCAGGTGAGCCATCACCTCCGGCCTGATCACCTTCGGTATCGACACCACCCGGACCCCGGCCGCACTCTTCGGCGCCTTGATCAACCGCCGGCCGCCCCGCAGCTCAGCCTGTGACCGGCTCACCGACACGTCCCCGGTGGTCATGTCCAGGTCCGCCCGGGTCAGCGCCGCGAGCTCCCCGAACCGCAGGCTCGTGAACGCCCCGAGCAGCACCAGCGTCCGGTACCGCGGCTTGATCGCCTCGGCGACCCTGAACACCTCGTCCACCGTGAGGGTCTTCCGCTCCGTCGACCCGTCATCGCCGGCCTTCGGGATCCGGCACGGGTTCCGCCGGATCAGCTGATCATCCACCGCCGTGTTGAGGATCGCCCGCAGCACTCGGTAGGCCTTCGCTCTGGTCGCCTGCCCGACCTCCTTGTCGACGAGCTGCTGCCGCCAGGCCCGCACCCGCGCGTCCTTGACATCACTCACCGCCAGGTCACCCAGGTAGGGGACAACGTGCAGGCGGAACGCGAACTCGTACCGCTCCCGCGTGGTCTCCGCCAGCGGCCTCTCTCGGATCCAGCTCGACCCGTACTCCGCGAGCGTCACCTTCCCCGCGTCCGGGTCGATCCATTCATCCCGGTTGATCTCGGCCTGCTGGTCTGCCAGCCAGGACGCGGCCGCCCGCTTGGTCTCGAACGTCTTCGGCGCCGGCCGGAGCAGCCCATCCGGGCCCGGGTACCGCGCCTGCCATCTGCCCGAGGGCAGTTGCCGAACTCTTCCCCACTCACGCCGGCCGCCCATCACGCAGCCCTCCGAGGTTCCACCCGGCCAGCCGCCGCGAACGCCTCCAGATCAGAGAGGCACAGCCGCACATGCCGCCCCACCTTGTGAAAGGCGATCCGCCGCTCCTCGATCAGGCGCCGCACGAACCGCACCGAGGTGTTCAGGTACTCGGCGGCTTCCTCGACGGTCAGATACTTGCTCCCCATCTCTTCCTCCCCAGGTCAGGCCGCGTTGGGCTGAGTTGCTGAAACATCGGGAGCTTGTGCGGCCAGCAGTGCCGCGTCGTACTCGGCCCGCCATCGGATCCGCTCCGCTATGGCGTGCATGACCAGGTGCGCCCGGGGTGGCACGTTCGGATCGCCGGGCTGGACCTTGAACCACACCAGCCGGGTCCGGTCCGGTTCCGGCTTCTCGATGCCGAGCGCCGCCAGGGCTTGCAGCACGAAGGCCTTCCGGTCCGCCCGATGATCGGCCAGGGTCTTGCCGGACCACTTGCGCGACACCAGCACCCGCCGGCCGGGCAGGCCGAGGGTGGTCCGCCGGTGTGCTCGGCTCTTGCAGGGCCCCGGCGTGGTCTTGCTGTTCGCGCCGACCGGCTGAATCCCGTAGAGCAGCCACACCGCACAGCGCGCCGAGCACGGCGTAACCGACAGCTCTTCGTGCAGCCGGTCATGATGCTGCCGTTGCCGATCGGTGCCGGCCTCGACCACTTCCCCGACGGTCTTGGTGAGGTATTTGGTCAGGTAGCCGATGTGCCGCCCGGCCTGGTCGGTGTCGCCGAGGATGCCCTTGGAGTGCACCTGGACTCCGAAGGTGGCGACGTGCGCCGGCTCCTCCACCTGGTCCACGGCTTCGTCCCACGCGGTGAGCGGCGCCCGGGTGTCCGGGTCCACGAAGTGCTCCCCGTCCCACACCGGTAGCCGGCCCTCGCCGTAGACCAGCTCGTCATGGTTGGGCCACCACACCTGCAGGTAGGTCGCCGCGGTCACCTGCCGCAACACCTCATGCGGGATCGACCCGCGCAACGCCGCGTGCAGATGCGGCGCCACCCGCTTCTGCGGCTCGACGGTGGCGAAGTACTGCACCTCCCACCCGACGCAACGGCGCAGGTTCTGCCACCACCGGTCCACCAGGGAGGCGAAGTGCACCGCATCCCGCGCCGCCCGCCGGTAGTCATAGGTCCCCGGATCCACCGGTGTCCCGTCATCGCGCACCCGCCCGTAGCTGTCACAGGTCAGCGTGATGAACATCGACGGCCGGAACCGCCCGGCGAACTCCCGCCCCAGCGTCCGGTTCTCTACTTTCCGCCGAGGCAGGTTCGGCGCGTCCTGCCGCCGCCTGGTCGACCGATTCGGCACCCGCTCTCCCGGCCCATCCGGACTGGGCAGCCGGCCCCGCATCCCGAGCGCCCGCAGCTCCTCATCCACGGAGCGGATCTCCTCGCGGAGCTCGTCCGCGTCTCCGGCCCGCTCCTCGGCCACGGCCAGCCGGTAGGCCGCCACCAGATCCGCCCGGAACTCCACCAGCGCCGTCTGCTCACCAGTGGGCGGCTCCGGGCTGAAGTCCGGCTCTGCGTTCAGGTGCCAACCCTCCCGACACTGCGCCATCCGCAGCGCCCGCGCCTTCCGCGCACACGGCCCACACTGGCTCTCCACAGTGGACCCGCAGGGCACCCCGACATACCGGAGTTCCCCGGTGTCGCGGTCGCCGACCTCCATGGTGAACGGCCGCACGCACACCCCGTGCTGCTCCGCCGTCGCGGTGATCACATCCAGCGCGAGGGGCTGACGCATCCGTTCCGCGCGGGTCTGCCCGGCCACATCCGCCGGCAGAGTGGGCGTCGTCATGCCGCCACCCCCAGCCCGGCCCAGCTGCGCAGGACGCCGAGCGCGACCCCGTGTTGCCCACCGGGTTGCAGATCGACCCCGAAGACGTCCGGGTCATACGTGACGCCGCCGTAGATCTCGACCGCCTCGTCGACCAACCGCCCGCAGACCGTGAGGTGCACCCGGCCGCCGTCCGGCACCCGCCACACCGTGACCGTCGGCAGGCCCAAGGTGTAGGCCCAGCCGAGCAGATCACCGGCCAGCTCCGCCAGGGTTCCCCCGCGCAAGTGCACAGTGATCGAGTCGCCGTCCAGGTAGCTGATCTCGGCCTGGATGCTGACGATCTCCCCGGCTGGCTCGGCCACCGCCAGGTGATCCCGGATCGCGCCCAACAGCCGGATCAGAGTGGTGTGCGTGTTCATGCCGCCGCACCGCCATCCGAGTCCCCACCCGCGACGGGCAACGCCACCACTTCCGCCGCTCGCGCCGGTAGGGTCACCCGTCCCATCAGGTAGGCGACGAGCTGCGCCAGGTCGTCATCAGTCACGTGGAACGCGCGGGCCCGCACCGGTTCGCGCCGGCCGTCCTCCTTGACCCACGCCACCCCTGGTGTGTTCTCGGAGATCTCGTGCGCGTTGGCGCCGCGCTGCCGGACTCCGTCGCCGAGCACCATGTCCACCTGCGCCGGCTCGTCCAGCCGCATCGCTACCCGGGTGGAGAACAGGTGCCGGAAGGAGATGATCTCCTTGCGCGGATCTTGGAGCAGGCCGAGCACGCACACCCCGGGCGCCCGGCCCTGCGACGTGATCGTCTGGATCGCCCGGGTCGCCCGCTCGCGCAGGGTCTTGTCGGGTTGGTAGGCGATCAGGTCGGCCAGCTCGTCGATCACGAGCAGGATGAACGGATCGCCGGTCTCCGGAGTCCACACCCGCCGCCGACCCCGATACGACTCCGCCCGCCGCTTCACTTCCTGGGCCAACCATTCGAGCTGGGACACCGCCAACGCCCCGTTGTCGAACACCACCCGGTCGAACACCTCCGGTGCGGCGCCGAGCTCCATCCCGCCCTTCGGGTCAATCCCGACCAGCTTCACCAGCCCGGCCCGGATCGCCGGAGCCAGCGCCCACGCGACCGACCACAGCAACGACCCTTTGCCGGCTCCGGACACGCCCACCGTCAGCACATGGGTACCCACCAGCTGGAGTCGCCACGGTTTGCCGGTCTCGGTCCGCCCGATCACCACCCGCCGCAGGTCCACCGCCGCCGGATCCTCGGCCAGCGCCGGAACCGGCACACGCCGCGCCAGCGGGTCATGGTGGATGAAGTCCAACTCCAACACGCCCGGCTT